>NZ_JBWKKU010000102.1:0-25799 GCF_056431445.1 Saccharopolyspora sp. NPDC045941 | reverse complement strand
CCGCCAGTGACCGCTCGACCTCTACCGCAACCGCCATACCCCATGATGATCGATATCAAGCTAAAAGATCAAGTTATTTCCCGGCAATCCCTAAGAGGTGGTTTCAGAATGGTGCGCGGGCACGTGCGGGACGTGGTCGTCCGGAGCACCGGGCGCCGGTTTCGCGCGAAATCGCCATCGGTGCCGGGCCTTGGGCGCCTTCGGGATGAGGCGGGCGGAGCCGTGCTGAAACGAACTCCAAGAGGTGCCCAGGAACGGGCATGGCGTGTCTGGAATGGACAGTCACTTGCGCGGTGTCGTTTCAGATCCAGCCCTTGTGCGGTGCTCGGCCCCGAACTCCCCATCTGGTGCTGGGCGGCGGCCGCGCTCATCGACCTCCTCGGCACCTGGACCGAGCACCCCGCGCCGGGCCGCACGACGCGAACCGAGCGCCTCCCGTTAGACGCCGAGCACATGCTGGAGCGGATGCGGCTGTTCCTCATCATCCTGCTGGGCGAAACCGTGCTGACGCTGGGCCGGGTGATCTCCGCGCACCACTCCGACCCGCTCACCCTGCTGATGGCCCTGGTCGGCCTCGGGACCATCTACTTCGGACAGACCGAGCAGCTGGCGGTGAGCCACGCCGCTGCGACCGAGGACCTATCCGGTCCGTCCACCTCGGTATCAACGTGATCTACGGGGTCGTCACCGGCCTCGTGATCCTGGCCGGGGGCACCGAGATCGTGCTCGCCCACGCGCACGATTCCCGGTCCGGCGTCGCCGGAGTGCTCGTGCTCGCCGGGCCGATGGTCTACGTGCTGTCGCAGGCGATCTACTTCCGCGTCGAACCGGCACCGGCTGGCTCCCGCGGGCCATCGGAGCCGCGGTCCTCGGTGTCGCGGCCGCAGCGGCTTACCGGCTCCCGCCGTATGCCCTGATCGCATTGCTGGTCGTCATCGTCCTCGGGCCGGCCCGCCACCTCTTCAGGGGCATGGCGGATTCCGCGACGCCCTGACCGCGTGGCGCTTGCTGCGAAAGGCCGGGGCGGTCGTTCCGCCACCGGCCTTTCGCCCCTACTCCGCTGCCTTCTCGCCGGCCCGCTCCGCCGCGGAGAATCCTTCCCGCGCGTGCGATCCGTCGCAGAACGGCTTCTTCGCCGAGAGCCCGCATCGGCACAGCAGCCGGGTGCGGCCGGGGCCGAGCTCGTAGGTGTTGTTCTCGTGGTCGACGATCTTGACCGGTCCTTTGACCTGGTACGGCCCGTTGTCCACGGTCTTGATCACCACGGGCGGCTCGGCCGGGGTCGGATCGCTCATCGATTCGCCGCCGTCAGCTCGCGACCTGGTATCCGGCCTCGTTGACGGCCTTGCGGATCGCGTCCGGGTCGACCGGCGAGGCGCTGACGACCGTGAGCTCGCCGTTGCTGATGTCCACGTCGACGTCGGTGACGCCCTCGACGCCCGTGACCGCGGACGTCACCTTGCTCATGCAGCCCGAGCACGTCATGCCCTCGACGACGAAGGTGCTCTCACTCATTCGGATCTCCTCTTCTGGGAACTTGATCAGTACCCCGGCAGGGTATCAACAATACCTGCAGGGGGTATATCGGCGGACTACTCGGCGAGGGTGGTGAACTGAGCGGTGCGGACCTTCCCCGCGTGCTTGAAGTCGAGGAACAAGCGGTAGGTGCCCGGACCCGGCACCTCCGCGTGGAACGCGACCTCGGGCCCCGGCCGGGTCACGCCGTCCTCCGGCGAACCATCCGGGTGGACGTGCAGGTACGCCAGGTCTCCCAGCCGGAGCGCGACCAGGTGGCCGTAGGCGCCGAGGTACGGCTGCAGGTCGGTGACCGGCACGCCGTCGCGCCGCACCACGAGCGCGAGCGGGTTCGCCCGGCCGGCGACCAGCTCTCCGCCGAGCTCGACCTCGTAGCCGTCGACCACCGAGACGGCGGCGACCTCCGGCACCGGGCGCGGCCGGTAGTCGCCGGCGACCGCCAGGTCCGCACCGAGGGTGAGCGCCGGGCCGCCTTCCGGCTGGAAGTCGATGAAGACGCGGTACTCCCCGGCTTCCGCGAGCTCCAGCGGCACCGACCAGGCGCCGCCACCCACCTCGACCGGGTGCACGTGCCAGAACCCGGTGAGGTCCCGGCGGACGACGATGAGGTGGATCTTCTTGCCGTGCACCTCGGCCAGCGAGGTCAGCGCGGCGCCGTCGGGCCCGAGGATCCGGAACCGGTAGTCGGCGACGCCGCCCGCCGCCAACCGGGTCGTCTCCGGCGCGAAGGTGTACCCGTCCTTCGTGATCTGCAGTCCCTGCGGCACACCCCCGGCCCCGTGGCCCTGATGACCGGCCGCGTGACCGTGCTGGCCGTGGTGCTGGTGACCGATCGCGTGGCCCTGGTGGGCGTGGTGCTGGTGACCGGTCGCGTGGCCCTGGTGGGCGTGGTGCTGGTGGTGACCGACATTCGCCGACGCGTTCATCGTCGCCGCCTCCTTCTCGCATACCCCATAGGGGTATCTCCCGAACACGGAGAACTATGCCAAACGATCAACACAGGGTGCAACGTGATCCACGACATACCCCTTAGGGGTACGTGCGAATCGAGATGACACCCGACCGAACAGCAAGGCGATTCATCGAGGTCACGCGGCGAAACCCCACGCCCCAACAGAAGATCCGGATCGAACAGGACTCGCACCGGGCCACCCGTCGCACCCCTATCGATGATCGACGCGGGCTGGACATCCCGGCTCCATTCGTCTATACCCCTAGGGGGTATCAGTATCCGATCATTCGAATCACGCGAGGAGTCCTGACATGTCCGCACCAACCCGATCGCCGCGCAGGTGGTGGGCGCTCGCGCTCATCGCCCTGGCCCAGTTCATGGTGATCATGGACACCTCGATCATCGGCGTCGCCCTGCCGCGGATGCAGGCGGATCTGGGCTTCTCCCAGGAGAACCTCTCGTGGGTGTTCAACGCCTACGTCATCGCCTTCGGCGGCCTGCTGCTGCTCGGCGGCCGGCTGTCCGACCTGCTCGGCGCGCGCCGGATGTTCGCCGCCGGCTGGCTCGTGCTGCTCGCCGGCTCCGCCGTCGCCGGGGCCGCCGGCACGGCGTGGGTCGAGCTGGCCGGGCGGGCGCTGCAAGGCGCGGGATCCGCGCTCATCGCACCGTCCGCGCTGACGCTGCTGATGATGCTCTTCGGCGCAACGCCGAAGGAACTCGGCAAGGCGCTCGCGCTCTACGGCGCCGCCGCCCCGGCCGGCGGAACCGCCGGCGTCTTCCTCGGCGGTGTGATCACCGAATACCTGAGCTGGCCGTGGGTCTTCTACCTGAACATCCCGATCGCGGTGCTCGCGCTCGCGCTCACCCCCGCCCTGATGCCCGCCGGTTCGGCACAGCGCGGTTCCACGGACCTGCTCGGCGCGTTCCTGGCCACCGGCGGGCTCGCCGTCGCGGTCTACGCCATCGTCCGCGCGCCCGAAACCGGTTGGGGCTCCGCCGAAACCGTCGTCGGCCTGGTCGCGGCGGCCGCGCTGCTGGCGGCCTTCGTGGTCGTCCAGGCCAAGCGCCGCACGCCCGTGGTCCGGCTCGGCATCTTCCGGACCCCGGACCTCGGCGCGGCCAACATCGCGCAGCTGCTGCTGGGTGCGGCGTGGATCCCGATGTGGTTCTTCCTGAACCTCTACCTGCAGCAGGTGCTCGGCCTCGGCGCCTTCGCCAGCGGCTCCGCGCTGCTGCCGATGACCACGGTCATCATGCTGCTGATGATCGTCATCGCGCCGAAGCTGGCCGCCCGCTTCGGGGTCAAGCCGATGATCGTGTCGGGCCTGGTGCTGCTCGCGCTCGGGCTGGGGTGGCTGGCCCTGGTGCGACCGGACGGCAGCTACGCGGCCGACGTGCTGCCCGCTTCGCTGGTGGCCGCGGCGGGCATGGCGCTGGCGTTCGTCCCCTCGCTGGGCACCGCCATCTCCGCCGCCCGACCCGAGGAGGGCGGGCTGGCCTCGGGAATCGTCAACACCAGCTACCAGATCGGGTCGGCCCTGGGCCTGGCCGCGATGACGGCGCTGGCGACGTCGCGGGGCGTCGACCGGATCGGCGATCCCGCCGCGCTCACCAGCGGCGTCTCGGCCGCCTTCGTCGGCGCCGCCGGGATCGCGATCGCCGGTGCGCTCATCGCCGGGATGAGCTTGCGCGGCAAGCGTTCCGCGACCGAGCCCCAGACCGCGAGCGCCTGACCACCGGCCGCCGCCCGCCTCGCGAGACGGGCGGCGGCCCCGAACCCGGAGCACCACATGCGACGTCTCAAACCGCTCGAACCCGCCGACGCACCGGCCAAGTCCAGCGAACTGCTGGCGGAGATCATCGGCCGCCACGGCGCGGCCGGCGACATGGTCCGCACCATGGCGCACTCGCCCGCGCTGCTGACCGGCTACCTGTCGTTCTCCCGCGCGATGAAGCGGACCAAGCTGCCCGCGGCGCTGGGCGAGAAGGTCTCGCTGGCGGTGCAGGAATGGCTCGGCTGCGCGTCCTGCCTGGCCGCGCACACCGACGCCGCGAAGGCCCTCGGCCTCGGCGACACCGACATCGCCCTGGCCCGCCAGGGCACCTCGGCCGACCCCCGGGAGGCCGCACTGCTCGCCTTCGTCGTGAACGTGGTGGCCGAACCCTCGACGATCGGCGACGACGACATCGCCGCGCTCACCGCCCACGGCTGGACCGAGCGCACCATCGCCGACGTCGTCGGGCTGGTCGCCCTGAACCAGCTCACCGGCACCTTCAACCTCGTCGCCGGCATCGAACCGGCACCCGCCGAGGAGATCGCCCCGCACTGACCCCGGGAGTCGGCGTCATGTCCCGGGCATGACGCCGACTCCCCGGGCTAGGCCCGCGGGACGGCCAGTCCGGTTCATGATCGTGCGGACGTCGTCGATCGCTTCGAGAACCAACGTCCCGGCGTGTTTCATCCCGGCATCCCGCCCGGCGCGCAAGCCCGGCACTGCACCAGTACCGATCAGCCGGACGGCGCCGCGAACCAGCAGGCCGAGATCGCACCGGCCGGAGATCGCGAGCCCGGCACCGGTCGACTGATCCCCAAAACCCACCAGGTGCCGGCGCGGCGTGCGCCTGCTCCTGGTTCCGCTTCCGGGACGACGGACCGCGCCGCGACGAGGATCAGGTGTACGGGCAGAGGTAGGCGACGGCGTCCGTGATGCGCACCGTGACGGACTCGTTGCCCTCGATCTGGAAGGCATCGCCTTCGCCGAAGGTCTTCCACTCCTCCGAACCCGGGAGTTTGGCGTCCCAGGAGCCGCGGGTCAGGATCATCCACTCCCGGGTCGGCGCTTCGAAGGTCCACTCCCCTCGGTTCCATGACTCCGACGGTGAACTTGCCCTGCGCCTCGGCTTCTCACGTCCGATCCGCGCCGTTGGGCACGGATCGGGCGTGGGACCTCGCGGCCGTTGGCGCTGCGCGTCGAGGCTGCGTCCGGGTCAGCGGGTCCGGCCGATCAAGGACCGGGCCAGCGCCTCGAAGGTCGCGCGGATCTCCGCCGGCATCGGCAGCGATGCCAGGCAGTCCGCGACGCCCGTGAGGTGCCGCATGGCCTCGCGTTCGGCGAACTCCCGGCCGCCCAGCTCCTCGACGAGCTCCGCAGCGAGCCTCAGGTCGGATTCGGTCCGCGCCTCGGCGCCGACCAGCGAAACCAGGCGCTCGCGCGCGGGGCCCTCCGCGGCCAGCGCGGCGATGATCGGCAAGGTCTTCTTGCCCTCGCGCAGATCCCCGAGCACCGGCTTGCCCGTCGCCGCCGGATCTCCCCAGATGCCCAGCACGTCGTCGGTGCACTGGAAGGCGAGCCCGAGGCTGCGGCCGAGGCGGTCGAAGCACTCCGCCGTCGCGGCGTCCGCGCCGGCCAGCAGGGCACCCGCCGAAGCGGAAAAGCCGAGCAGCGCGCCGGTCTTGGCCTCGGCCATCGCCTGGTACTCGGCGACGCCCACCGCCAGCTCGCCCGTCCACGGTCGTTCGGTGAACCGGATGTCCTCGACCTGGCCGACGACCACCTCCCGCATCGAGGCGGCGAGGCGCCCGGCCACTGCGGCACCGGCGTGCGCCCCACCCCGGCCGAGCAGGATCGCGAACGCTTCGGACTGCAGGGCGTCGCCGAGCAGGATCGCCGCCGGAACCCCGTGCTCCTTCCACACCGCGGGCTGACCGCGTCTCAGCACGTCGCCGTCGATGAGGTCGTCGTGGATCAGGCTGAAGTTGTGGACGAGTTCGACAGCGGCGGCCGCGGGCAGCGCCACCGACGGTTCGCCGCCGACCGCCTCTGCGGCGAGCACGGCCATCGTGGGCCGGATGGCCTTGCCGGTGGCGGCGGGATCCCGCGAGTGCCAACGAAAATGGTAGGAACCGATCGCCCCGAGCGATGGCCCGAGCCGTGCGACGGCATCGCGCAGCAGTGGTTCGGTGAGCTCGCGAGCCCGTCGGCTGGCGCTCGCCAGCAGCTCGTGATCAGTGTTCGCGGTGACCGGCAGTGTGGTCATGATCGGCCTCGATCCTGGTTTCAAATCCCGACGCGACCGACGTTACGTGTCCAAAGAGGTCGGTCAGATCGGCCGAAGTGGCAACCGAGATCGACCGATCGGCCAGGAAACGAGGCCCGGCGCCTCATACTTTCGGCCGAAGAGGTCGTTCCGGATCGGGGTGCGGGGACGTGTGAGACGTGACCGCCCGGCGCCTTCGTTTCCGGAACCCCCGGGCGTCACAGGCGCATCATCCGTCCCTGGCGGTGCGGAACCCGGTGTTGCCGCTGGTGGATCCACTCGCCGGTGAAAGGCCCTGTGCGGTGGCGCGGCGGAGGGCCGGAAAGGGCTCCACCGACAGCGGGAACAGCGCCACCGTCGTGCTCTGGATCGGGATGGTGAACAACGTGATCAGGCCGAACATCAGCGCGACGTTGCCCTTGTCGACGAACGCGAGCGCCAGCGTGAGCACCGTGGCCGCCGCCCAGCCGACCAGCACGAACGTCCGGCTGCCGAACCGGTCGAGGTACAGCGCCGCCACGCGGTGGCGATCGTGTGGATGAGGTCGAGCGCGACGCTCTGGTTCGCCCACCGCCGGCGGCCGCTCCCGGCCTCGGTCGCGACCTTGGTCGAAACCGTCCGGCAATACACCGAACGCGAAGACGCGAACGCGGAGTGATCGCCGCATCCCTGCCCGCCGGGGATGACCGGTCGGCAGGGATGCGGCGTTCGGCTCAGGCGGATTCGAGGACCGGACGGATTTCGATCGTCTCCGGGGTGGGGAGCCCCTTGGCCAGCTCGACGGCCTCCGCGCGGTCCGCCACCTCGAGCACGAACCAGCCGCCGAGGGTCTCCTCGCCGCCGTGCGCGGGCCCCTCGGTGACCGCCGACGATCCGTCGGCCGCCTTGCGCACCGTCACCGGGGCGTTGTGCTCGGTTTCGAGAGCCTCGCCGCCGACGAGCTTGCCTGCCGTCGCGACCTGACCGATCCAAGCCTCGTACGCCTTGCGGTACGCGTCCCGGTCGGCCTGGATCCGGCGGCGCGACTCATCCGTCTCGAAGATCACGAGTGCGAATTTCATGGGTGTTCCTTTCTGATGGCCGTGCGGCCTGGAGGTTGTGCCGTGCGGTGTCGCCGTCGGGCTTCCGCCACGGGCGTTGGGTCTGCCATGCGGCGCTCGCGACTGCCGCAGCAGGGGTCGCGGAAGAAACTCCGGCGAATTCGTTGCGGTCGTCGATCTCCTCGTTCAGCGGCAGTTTTCGGCCGCGGGCGCGGCGATCCGGGCGAGGGCACCGATTTCCAGCGCCGTCCACAGTGCACCGTCCGGGCCGAGGGCGATGCCGTGCGGTTCCGAGCCGGACGTGGGCAGGTCGTGCACCTCGATGACGCCTCCGGCGGTGATCGAGCCGACCCGGCCGGCTCCCCACTCGGTGAACCACATCGCCCCGTCCGGTCCGGTGGTGATGGCGTGCGGCCGGGCGGCGCGGTCGAGCAGCGGAAACTCCTCGATCCGGCCGTCGGTGCTGATCCGGCCGATCTGGCCCGCGCCGATCTCGACGAACCAGATCGCGCCGTCCGGGCCCGCCGCGATGCCCACCGGCCCGGCGACCTCGGTCGGCAGCGGGTGGACCGCGACCTCGCCGTCCAGGCCGATCCGCCCGATCGCGTTGGCCATGTTCATGGTGAACCACATCGCGCCGTCAGCACCGGCGGTGATCGCCGACGGGAACGCTCCGGCGAGCGGTAGCGGGAACTCCCGCACCTGACCGTCCGGCGTGATCCGGCCGATCTGGCCGGCGGCCGTTTCCGTGAACCACAGCGCGCCGTCCGGGCCGGGGGCCAGGCCGTACGGCCCGCATTCCGGTATGGGCAGTTCGAACTCGGTGATCTCGCCCCCGGTGGTGATCCGGCCGATCCGGTGCGCCTGGTACTCGGTGAACCAGACCGCGCCGTCCGGGCCGGTGACGATGATCGTCGGCCCGCTGTCCGGGTCGAGCTGGTGGCTGGTCGGCTCGCCTCCCGGCACCAGCCGGCCGATCCGGCCGGTGCGGACCATGGTGAACCACAGGGCGCCGTCCGGGCCGGTGGTGATCGCGTACGGGCCGCCGGCCTCGTCGGAGACGACCTGCTGCTCGATCTGCACGGTCGATGTCATGCGACCTCCTCGTTGTGCTGCTGTGCGATGCGTTCGATATCGGCGGGAGTGCCCGCCATGATCGTCCGGGCGTGCTCGGTGACGAGTTCGACGGGCCAGTCCCACCACGCGGCGCGGAGCAGCCGCTCGACGTCGGCGTCGTCGAAGCGCCGCCGGATCGGCTTGGCCGGGTTGCCGCCGACGATCGTGTAAGGCGCCACGTCGGAGGTCACCAGAGCGCCGGCCGCGATGATCGCCCCGTCCCCGATCTTCACTCCTGGCATGACGGTCGCCTGGTAGCCGAACCAGACGTCGTTGCCGACGACGGTGTCGCCGCGGCTGGGCATGCCGGTGACGATGTCGAGGGTCCGCTCGGTCCACTCGCCGCCGAACATGGTGAACGGGAAGGTGGAGACGCCCATCGTCGGGTGGTCGGCGCCGGCCATCAGGAACCGGGTTCCGGTGGCGATCGCGCAGTACTTGCCGATGATCAGCCGTTCCGGCCCGTATCCGTAGAGCACGTTGCGGTGCTCGAAACCGGTCGCGCCGCCGGGGTCGTCGTAGTACGTGTACTCGCCCACGGTGATCTTCGGCGAACCGACCAGCGGTCCGAGGAACACGACCCGCTCGTGATCGGGCAGCGGGTGGACGGTGGCCGGATCAGGAGTCATCGCGAAGTCCTTCCTCATGAGGCGGGTGTTCCCACCTGTTGCACGCCCAGCCGGTATTGGTGGCTGCGGCGATGCGGGCGAAAGCCCAGCCGCCGGTTGACGGCGAGCATGCGGACGTCGTCCTCGGCGTGATCGGTCTCGATCTCGGCGATATCGGGGTGGTCGGCCCGCAGCCGCCGCACCATCGCGGCCTTCATCCAGAGGCCGAGCCCGCGCCCGCGGTGCTCGGGCACCACCGCGGTGTCGTGTTGCAGCGCCCGCTCGCCCTCGTCGGCCCGGACGACGATCTCGGTGTAACCGGCCATGGCCTTCCCGTACAGCACGGCTACGACCAGCAGGCTGTCGCCGCGGTCTGCCGGTAGCCGCTGCTTACCCGCAGGCATGTCGTGCATCGCGGTCTTGGCTGCGGCGAAGGTGCCGGCCAGACCATCGGGCACGGTGCCCGTCCAGGAAGCCAACTCATAGCCGGGATGTGAGGTGTCCGCCGCGCTGTCGTCGGCCTCGGACAAGTTCAGCAGCAGGTGCAGCGAGGTCAGGACGCGCCGGAAGCCCCGCGCGGTGCAGAAAGCGTCACCCGGTCCCGCGTCGGCGACACTGGTGAGCACGCTGCGCCGGTCCTCCACCTGGGCGGCGAAGATCGCCTGCGCCAGCAGCTGCGAGCCCACGCCGCGGCGGCGCCGCTCGGGGTGGACGTGCAGCTCCAGCTCGGTCACGTGCTCCTGCCCCGGGCGCGTGAACAGCCGCAGCCCGGCCACGCCGGCGACCGAGCCGTCCGGCTCGGCGGCCAGCCAGAGCAGCCGGCGGCTGTCCGGCCCGGCGGTGGTCAGGCGGGCGTGCACCTGCTTCGGCGTCGGCGGCCGGTCCGGCAGGTCGTGCTCCAACGAGGCGGCCAGGACGGCGTGCCAGGAAAGCGCCTGCTCCGCCGACACCCAGGACAGCGGAAGAATATGGATCGGGGACGGCAAGGCGGCTCCTTCGGTGCGCGAACACGAGATGTCACGCTAGGTGCGCCGGCTCCCCCGCGAATCGGCAACGATGACTTAATCGCCGGTCCCGCACCGCCCGCCCTATCAGTCGGAGAGCCCGCGCAAATCCGCCTTGGATAGCCTGGCGTCCGTGCTACACGGGAGACAGGCAGAGCTGGAGACGGTCACGCGGCTGCTTGACTCCGCCCGCAACGGCGCCAGCGGAGCCCTGGTGATCCGCGGCGAACCGGGCATCGGCAAGACGGCGCTGCTGGACGAGATCGCCTCCCGCAGCGGCATGCCGGTGCTGCGCGGCCTGGGCATCGAGTCGGAGGCCGAACTCTCCTTCAGCAGCCTCCACCTGCTGTTCCACCCGGTCCTGGGCGAACACCTGCCCACGCTGCCCGGTCCCCAGCGGCAAGCGCTGGAGGGCGCTTTCGGCCTGAGCGCCGGCCCGCCGACCGACCGCATGCTGGTGGGCCTGGCGGTCCTGACCCTCCTGTCCGGGATCGCCGAACGGGCTCCCCTGCTCTGCGTCATCGACGACGCGCACTGGCTGGACCGGCCTTCGGCCGAGGCACTGCTGTTCGCCGCGCGGCGGCTCGGGGCCGAAGGTGTGGCCATGCTTTTCGGCGCACGCACCGGCGATGCACCCTTCCCCGCGCCTGGCCTGCCCGAGCTGCACCTGGACGACCTGTCACCCGACGACGCCGCCGCCCTGGTGGACGAGCGGGAACACGACCTGGAGCCCGAGGTGCGGCGGCGCGTCCTGGCCGAGGCGAGCGGCAACCCGCTGGCACTGATCGAGCTGCCCGCCGCCCTGCGCACCGCCCAGGCGACCGACGTGCTGCCGCTCACCAACCGCCTGCAGCTGGCCTTCCACGCCCAAGCCCTCCGCCTGTCCGCGCCCACCAGGGCGTTGATGCTGGTCGCCGCCGCCGACGACACCGGTGACCTGGGAGTCGTGCTGCAGGCGGCCGCGAGCTTGGGCGCGGGCGTCGAACACCTGTCGCCGGCCGAACAGGCGGGGCTGCTGCGCGTGACCGGCCAACGCCTGGGTTTCCGCCACCCGCTAGTCCGAGCCGCCGTCTACCAGGGCGCCCCGCTCGACCAGCGGTTGCGCGCCCACCGGTCGCTGGCCGATGCGGTCGCGGAGCCCGACCGGCGCGCCTGGCACCTGGCCTCGGCTGCCACCGGCCCCGACGCCCGCGTCTCCGCCGAGCTGGCCCGGACCGCGAAACTCGCCGCGGCGCGCAAGGGTTACGCGGCCGCGGCAGCAGCCTTCGAGCGAGCCGCACAGCTGGCCGAGGACAGCGACGAGAGCACGCTGCTGCTGGCCGGCGCGGCCGAGGCGGCTCTGGAGGCAGGCCAGCTGTCGCGCGCCCGGGCCTTGGCAGAGCGAGTCCTGCCTCAAGTGAGTGCACCTGACGCCCGCCTGGCGCTGGTCCGGGCGCATGCCACCGCCGCGGCCGGCCTCGGCCTGCTGCACGAGGCGCAGGGGCTCCAGCTGGCCGAAGCCACCCGCTTGACCGAGACCGACCCGCGTCAGGCGGTCGCCATGATGCTGGACGCCCTGCACACCACCTGGTTCTCCGCCGATCCCGAGCTGACCACCACCGCCGCCGCGCAGCTCGATCGCCTCCACCTGCCCGACGACGATCCCGCTTGGCCGGTCCTGCAGCTGCAGCGCTGGCTGTCCGCCCTGGCGATGGGCGCGGACACCGAGCGCCTGCCCGAGCTCGCCAAGGTGATCGCGCAGGTCGGCGAGTCGCCGGCCCGCGATGCCAGGGACCTGCTCATGACCTGCGGCATCGCCCTGATGGGCGGCCTGGACCGGCAGGCGCTGGAACTGGCCGCGCGGGTGTCCGCCGACGCCCGCGCCCAGGGCCGGGCGGGCATCATGCCTTCTGCCCTCTACTACATGGCCGTCTCCCAGACGTTCCTCGGTCATCACCGCAGCGCGATGACCAGCGCGGCCGAGGCGCTCGACATCGCCGAGGCCACCGGCCAGCACCACTGGGCCAGCCACGCCGCCGGCGCGCAGGCCTACCTGCTGGCCATCCGGGGCGCGCAGGACGATTGCCGCCGGCTGGCGGGGCGGGCGCTGGAGTACGAGGGCGGCGGGGTGCACCGGGCCCGGTGGGCGCTGGGACTGCTCGAACTGGGGTGCGGCAGAGCGCAGGAGGCGCTCGACGAGCTGATGGTCCTCTTCGACGGCACCGCTCAGCACCAATTGCCCGCCGAACACAGCTTGCCCGACCTGGTTGAAGCCGCAGTGCGGCTCGGCCGCCACCAGCTGGCGGCAGAGGCGCTGGCTCGTTTCGAGCGGGTGGCCCGGCGGGCTGCGGAGCCGGCGGTCGAAGCGCTGCTGCACCGCTGCCGCGCCCTCCTGTCCCCGGCGGACCACACCTTCACCCGGGCTCTGGAACTGCACGAGCGCGACAGCCGCGGCTTCGAGCACGCCCGCACCCGGCTCCTGCACGGCGAGTGGCTCCGCCGGTCACGCCGCAAAACCGAGGCACGCGAGCAACTCTCAGCCGCGCTGGAGATCTTCGACCAGATCGATGCCCGGCCGTGGGCCGAGCGCGCGCACGGCGAACTGACCGCGGGCGGTGCGACCACGACGGCGCGGCGAGGTCCCGGTGTGCTGGCACTGCTCACGCCGCAGGAGCTGCAGATCGTCCGGCTCGCCGCCCAAGGCCTTTCCAACCGGGACATCGCAGCCCAGCTGTTCCTCAGCCCGCGCACGGTCGGCCACCACCTCTACCGGGCCTATCCCAAGCTGGGCGTCGGATCGCGCCGCGAACTCGCCGCGGTCGTGCGGCCGGACAGCTGATCCTCGCCGAAGTTCCAGGTAGCTCTGCAAAGGACCGCCATCCGAGTCCTTCGCGCGGGGCCCGTGATGGCAGCGTCCACATGAGACAATCGCATGCGAAACCCGGCGAACCGCTTTCACGCCATCCGATCAGCGCGACGACGATGATCAACCGCCGCCCAGTCTCCGCCGCGATCCGCTTGTCCAGCGACTCCCCGGCGATCGCTCCCGCTACGAGCGCCACGCCGCTGCACACCCAGCCGAGCCAGGGCACCGGCGGAATTCCCTTCGAGAAAGGGGAAACCACGTTCGCATGCGGAGGTAGGCCTGCGCGGCCGGGATGAGCACGCGCCGCGTCCACCGCCCGGACAGCGCGTACACCGACACCATCGGGACACGCCCGGCAGATCTACCGAGGATTCGACGAACAGCGCTCGCACATCGCCCCCCGAGCGGATGCGACCTCACCCGGCGGCACGGGTCGGAGATCCATGCCGCCGCCGGGTTCGGCGACTTACGCCCCCGGGCGCCGGGCGAGGTCTGCGACGGCGCCGGCGACCGGTGTGGGGCCGTCAGTGAGCTCGACGATGATCCGGTTGAGCCCGGGCTCGCCCAGCGCCGCGGCGATGAACCCGGCGACGTCGTCGCGGTGCACGGAGCCGTACTCGATCGCGGCGCTGGCCGTCACGCGGCCGGTTCCCGGATCATCGAGCAGCTGCCCGGGGCGCACGATGAGCCAGTCCAGATCGGTGCGAGCCAGGTAGGCGTCGGCGGCCTTCTTGACCCGGATGTAGTGCTCGAACCGCTCGTTCGGCTCCTTGCCGCGCCCCGCCTCGGGGAACACCGAGACCAGGACGAACCGGGACACGGCGGCGCGAGCGGCCGCGCCCGCGGCCTTCTCCAGGCCCTTGCCGTCGATCAACGTGGTCTTGTCCATGCCGGTGCCGTGCGCACCGGCGGAGAAGACGATCGCATCGTGGCCGGCGAACTTCTCGGCGAGGTCGTCCACCGAGCCGGCGATCAGGTCGCCGCGGACCGGCGTCGCACCGGACAGCCGCACCGTCTCGGCCTGCGCCGGCTCGCGATGCATGCCGGTCACGTCGTCACCGCGCGCCGCGAGCAGTGCCGCGAGGCGCCGGCCGACGCCGCCGGCCGCACCGATCTGGAAAACCCTCATGCTCAGCCCCTTCGCCGCCGGCTCAGGCGCCGATGGTGGCGGTGTCGATCACGAAGCGGTACCGCACGTCGCTGTTCTCGACGCGCTCGTAGGCCTCGTTGACCCGGTCCGCGGAGATCAGCTCGATCTCCGCGCCGATGCCATGCTCCGCGCAGAAGTCCAGCATCTCCTGGGTCTCGGCGATCCCGCCGATCATCGACCCGGCCAGCACCTTGTTGCCGCCCAGCAGCGAGAAGGCGTTGTAGGACAGCGGCTCGCCGGGAGCCCCGACGTTGACCATCGCGCCGCCCACCCGCAGCAGCCCCAGGTAGGCGTCGATCGGCAGCTTCGCCGAAACCGTGTTGAGGATGAGGTCGAACCGCCCCGCCAGCGCCTCGAAGGTCGTCTCGTCGCTGGTCGCGAAGTAGTCGGTCGCGCCCAGTCGCAGGCCGTCCTCCTGCTTCTTCAGGCTCTGGCTGAGCACCGTCACCTCGGCGCCCATCGCGGCGGCCAGCTTCACCGCCATGTGCCCCAGCCCGCCGAGCCCGATCACGGCGACCTTCTTTCCCGGGCCCGCGCCCCACTGGCGCAGCGGCGAGTAGGTGGTGATGCCCGCGCACAGCAGCGGCGCGGCGACGTCCAGCCCGATGCCGTCCGGGATCCGGCACACGAAGGCGTCCTTCACCACGACCTGCCGGCTGTAGCCGCCGTAGGTGTTCTCGCCGTCGAAGCCGACGCCGTTGTAGGTCTGGACGTTGCCCTTGACGCAGAACTGCTCGCGGCCGGCCCGGCAGTACTCGCACTCGCCGCAGGAATCGACCATGCAGCCGACCCCGACCCGGTCCCCGACCTGGTACTTCGTCACGTTCGATCCGATCGCGGCGACCACGCCGGCGATCTCGTGCCCGGGAACCATCGGGAAGATCGCCTCGCCCCAGTCCTCCTTGGCCTGGTGGATGTCGCTGTGGCAGATGCCGGCGTAGGCGATGTCGATCAGCACGTCGTCCGGGCGCAGGTCACGTCGCTCGATCGTCGTCGGCGCCAGGGGTGCACCCGGCGACGGCGCGGCGATAGCGTGCGTGATCGTGCTCATGAATCCTCCAAGGAACAGCTGTGCAGCAGGTCCCGATCATGTAAGAGACCTCTTACATTGGAGACGTAAGAGCCCTCTTACATATTCCGAGCGGAAGATGTGATCCACGACATGGGCGGCAAGTACCACCACGGCGACCTCCGCGCCGAGCTCGTGCGCGTCTCGCTGGACCTGATCGCGGAACGGGGCCTGGCCGGCTTCTCGGTGGCGGAGGTGGCGCGGCGAGCAAAGGTCAGCCCGGGCGCGCCGTACCGGCACTTCCCCGAACGGGAGAGCCTGCTCGCGGCCGCCGCGGCCGCGGTCGCGTGCCAACTCGCGGAACGTGTGCAGGCCGCCGTCGAGGCCCGGGAGGATCCCGTGGACGCGCTCGCCGCGGCGGCCGGGGCCTACACCGAGTACCTCCTCGAACGCCGCGCGGGCATGAACGTCATCTACGCGGACGACCTGCAAGGCCCCGAGCACGCCGAGCTGCACGAGCAGACACGACGGCTGACCGATCAATTCCTGATGCTCTGCATGGCCGTGTCGGACACACCCCAGGAAGCCCTGGAACTGATGGAGCAGCTGTTCACCCAGGCGCACGGCTACGGCATGTTCTGGCTCGACGGCGTGTTCACCAAGCAGGGCTACTCCCCCGAACTCGTCGTGCGGAAGTCCACCACCGCCGCGCGCATCGCGATCGAAGGCCACGCGAAGCAGCCACCACCGAGCCGCTGAAACCCGTGGGCGACAAAGGAATTCGCACGGGCCGGACGAGCACACCCCACCGTTCCCGGGAGCGGTGGGGCGTCGAGTCCTACTGACCGGACTTCGCGTCGAGGCCGCGCAGCTCGCGCACGCTCTCGGCGAGCGTGCGGTCACCGAGCGAATTGAGCACCGCCTGCTCGGCCTCGGCCGTGAGCGCGGCGAAGTACTCCCCTGAGCGCGCGGTGACCAGGCACATGTCCTCCGCCTCCGGCGAGCAGGCCCACAGGGGCTTGTCGCCGACGGCGCAGCGGTAGATCTCCGCCAGCGTGATCTGCTCCGCCGGACGTCCCAGCCGGGCGCCGCCGGCCCGACCCTTGACGCAGACGACCAGCCCGGCGTTCGCCAGCGGCACGAGGAGCTTGCGGACCAGGCTCGGGTTGGCGTTCAGGCTGCCGGCCAGGTGGGCCGAGCTCAACGCGACGGAGTCCTCCTCGGCGGCGATCGCCAGGAACAGCATCACCTGCAACGCGCGGGAGAACCGGATGTCCAGCACGGTCTCCACCCCCTCCCGCGGATCGACGCCGACGTCCACCTCAGAATAGCAACTATCACAGTTGCACTTCTCGCCGCTAAATGTATCTTTGACTTGAACATTTAAACGCGGGCGATCGCCCGCAAGCACACGGCAGGAGACCGAAACGGTGAGCACCCGCGCAGCTCAGGCACTGTCCCGCCCGTTCACGTTGGGTTCGGCCGAGCTGCCGAACCGGATCGTCATGGCGCCCATGATCCGCCAGCTCTCCCCCGGTGGCGTTCCCGGCGAGGACGTGGCCGCCTACTACGCCCGCCGCGCCGCGGCGGGGACCGGCCTGATCATCACCGAAGGCACCTTCGTCGACCACCGGTCCGCCGGCTTCAGCGACGGGGTCCCCCGCTTCCACGGCGAGCAGCAGCTCGCCGGTTGGAGCCGCGTCGTGGAGGCCGTGCACGCGCACGGCGGCAAGATCATGCCGCAGATCTGGCACGTCGGGATCCAGCGGCCGGCGGGCGCACCGCCGTTCCCGGAGGCCCCGTCCGTGGGACCGTCCGGGCTCACGCTGGACGGCATGCCCGGCGCGGGCGAGCCGCTGACGCTGTCCGACATCGACGACGTCATCAGCGCGTTCGCCGACGCCGCGCAGGCTGCCGAGCGGATCGGCTTCGACGGCGTGGAACTGCACGGAGCGCACGGCTACCTCATCGACCAGTTCCTGTGGGAGCGCACCAACCAGCGCACCGACGCCTACGGCGGCGACCTGCTCTCCCGGACCAAGTTCGCCGCCGACGTCGTGGCCGCCGTCCGCGAGCGGGTCGCGCCGGACTTCCCGGTCGTGCTGCGGTTCTCCCAGTGGAAGGCCAACCACTACGACGTCCGGCTCGCCGAGGATCCCGGCGAGCTCGAATCCCTGCTCACCCCGCTGGCCGACGCGGGAGTCGACGCCTTCCACGCCTCCGGACGCCGCTACTGGGTGCCGGAGTTCCCCGAATCCGGGTCGGACCTGAACGTCGCCGGCTGGACGAAGAAGCTCACCGGCAAGCCGGTCATCACCGTCGGCTCGGTCGGCCTCGACAAGGTCTTCGAGCCCGGCGCCATCACGGGAGCCGCCGCGGCGGTGGAGAGCATCGAGCGGCTCGCCGAACACCTGGAGCGCGACGAGTTCGACCTCGTCGCCGTCGGTCGAGCACTGATCGCCGACCCGGAGTGGGCGGACAAGGTCCTCGGCGGCCGCCTGGCGGAACTCGTCCCGTTCAGCAAGGAAGCGCTGCAAACCCTGCACTGACGGACGGTGTGGGCGTCGGCTGAAGCCGGCGCCCACCGTCGCCATTCCCGGGGTCGTTTCAGAATGCCGCCGGTGTCAGGCTCGGGCACCTTCGGTCGGGCCGGGTGGAGCCATTGCGGAACGACCTCCTGGTCCACAAGCAACAGTGGGCGGCAGACCTCGGATGCGCCTTCGGGGCCGCCACGAACCTGCTTGCGCGCATAGGACTTTCCGGGCAGCGGTGCCTCGGCAGGCCCGGATCGGGCGACTTCGCGTCGCGGTTCGACATCGCGCTCGACCGGCCGGTGCCAGCGGACCTCGCCCGGGACTGGGTAGGCTGACCGCGATCGCAGCCCCCGGGTGCTCGCTCGGCCCACGCATGCTCCGACCGCCCAGGAGGTCCTCGTGCCCGAATGGCGTCCCCTGCGCAAGCGCCCCCGGCGCACCCCGGAGCAGTCTGTGCCCGCCGCTCCCGAGCACTCCATGGACCCCCGCTCCGCCGACGAGCGGCGGCTGGCCGACCGGCCGCTGATCGACACCGCGATCTACCGCGACGGCGTCCGGACCGCCACCCCGTCCAGCCTCGCCGAGACCTACCGGCTGCTGCGGGACGAGCCCGGCACGATGGCGTGGATCGGGCTGTACCGCCCCGCCGAAGAGGAACTGCTGGCCGCCGCCGAGGAATTCGACCTCCACAAGCTCGCCGTCGAGGACGCGATCGTCGCCCACCAGCGCCCCAAGATCGAGCGCTACGGCGACACGCTGTTCGTGGTGCTGCGCGCCGCCACCTACGTGGACGAGGCCGAAGAGGTCAGCTTCGGCGAGCTGCACCTGTTCATCGGCCCCAACTTCGTGCTGACCGTCCGCCACGGCCAGTCCCCCGACCTGTCGGCGGTGCGCCGCCGCATGGAGGACGACCCGGATCTGCTGCGGCGCGGCCCGGAGGGCGTGCTGTACGCGGTGCTGGACAACGTCGTCGACGGCTATGCGCCGGTCATCGCGGGCCTGCAGAACGACATCGATGAGATCGAGACCGAGGTCTTCGAGGCGAAGCCGAACGTTTCGCGGCGCATCTACGAGCTGTCCCGCGAGGTCATCGAGTTCCAGCGGGCGACGCAGCCGCTGCTGGCCATCCTGCGGAGCCTGGAGGCGGGCTTCCAGAAGTACGGCATCGACGAGGAGCTGCAGCGCTACCTGCGCGACGTCGCCGACCACGCCACCACGGTCGCCGAGCGCGTCGACGGGTTCCGCCAGATGCTCGACAACATCCTCACGGTCAACGCCACGCTGGTCACCCAGGCCCAGAACGAAGAGATGAAGCGGATGACCGAGGCCAGCTACGCGCAGAACGAGGAGATCAAGAAGATCTCGTCGTGGGCGGCGATCCTGTTCGCGCCCACCCTGATCGGCACGGTGTACGGGATGAACTTCGACTTCATGCCCGAACTCCACTGGGGCCTCGGCTACCCCTTCGCGGTCGTCCTCATGCTGGTGGTCTGCCTGAGCCTCTACACGATCTTCAAGCGCCGCAACTGGTTGTGAGCCGGAGCCCGCACCGGGCTCCGGCTCGGGCGGTCAGAAGCCGACCTGGTCCCTGCCCTTGAGCCGCAGGATCTCGCGGGCCTCGTCGGGGGTGGCGACCTCCAGGTTCAGCGCCTCCAGCACGGTGCGGATGCGGGTCACCTGGTCGGCGTTGGTCTTGGCCGGCTCGCCCGGCCCGATCCACAGCGAATCCTCCAGCCCGACGCGCACGTGCGAGCCCTGGGCCGCGCCGATGGTGGCCAGCGGGATCTGGTTGCGGCCCGCGCCCAGGATCGACCACTGGTAGGTGTCGCCGAGCAGGCGGTCGGCCGTGCGGCGCATGTGCATCAGGTCCTCGGGGTGCGCGCCGATCCCGCCCAGCAGCCCGAACACCGACTGCACGAACAGCGGGCCCTGCACCAGGCCGCGCGAGGCGAAGTGCGCCAGGTTGTTGAGGTGCGCGATGTCGTAGCACTCGAACTCGAACCGGGTGCCGTTCTCCGCGCCGATGGCCAGGATCGCCTCGATGTCGGCGAAGGTGTTCTTGAACACCAGGTCCCGGCTCTTCTCCAGGGCCTCCCGCTCCCAGTCGTGCCGGAATTCCTTGAAGCGGTCCAGCATCGGGTAGAGGCCGAAGTTCATCGAGCCCATGTTCAGCGACGCCAGCTCGGGCTTGAACACCGCCGCGGGCCGCATCCGCTCCTGCACGGTCATGTGCGGCGAGCCGCCGGTGGTGATGTTGATGACCGCGTCGGTGTGGGACTTCAGCTGCGCCAGGATCGGTTCGAAGTGGGCTGGGTCCTGCGAGGGCCTGCCGTCCTCGGGGTCGCGGGCGTGCAGGTGCACGATCGCCGCCCCCGCTTCGGCCGCGCCCAGCGCCGCCTCGGCGATCTCCGCCGGCGAGACGGGCAGGTGCTCCGACATCGACGGGGTGTGGATCGCGCCCGTCACCGCGCACGTGATGATGACCTTGCGACCGGTTGCCATCTTCGTCAAACCTCCACAGTGGATCGTCAGTAGAGCTTCTCGGTGTTGCCGTCGACCGCCATCGCCTGGCCGTTGACGTTGCGGGCCAGCGGGCTCGCCAGGAACGCGGCCATGTCCGCGATGTCCTCGGCGGTGACCAGCCGGCGCATCGACGACTGGTCCTGGTAGGCGGCCGCGATCTCCGCCACCGGCCTGCCCAGCATCTCCGCCTTCGCCTCGATGACCGCGCGGATGCGCGGGCCGTCGACAGCGCCGGGGCAGATCGCGTTCGCCCGGATCCCCTCCGGGCCGAGCTCGATCGCCAGGGTCTTGGTGAAGCCCACCACCGCCCACTTCGACGCCGAGTACGCGCTGCGCCCGGCCATGCCGAGCCGCCCCGCGGCCGAGGAGAGGTTCACGATGGACGCGTCAGCGGCCTCGCGCAGCAGCGGCAGCCCGTGCTTCACGCAGTAGAACTGGCTGTGGACGTTGACCTCGAAGGTCCGCGCCCACGCGGCGCCGTCCAGCGTTTCCACCGGCCCGGTCGGGCCGGCGATGCCCGCGTTGTTGACCAGCACGTCCAGGCCGCCGAGCTCCGCGCGAACGGCCCCCATCAGCTCCTCGACCTGCGCCTCGCTCGAAGCGTCCGACACCCGGGCCGCCAGGCCCCGTTGCCCGGCCGCCCGCACCGCGCCCTCGTTGATGTCGGTGACGAGCACGCGGGCGCCCAGCCCGGCGAACCGGCCGGCGATCGCCAGCCCGATGCCGTCCGCACCGGCGGTGACGAGCACCCGCTTTCCCGAGAAATCCACTTCCTGCACCCTTCCTGGAACTCCGGTCTCACGAACGCCGTTCGGCGTCGCCGTACTTGAGGAAGAACGACAGCGCGGTGCCGATGGCGCACACGCCGACGACGAACCACAGGCCGGACAGCTTGCTGCCGGTGAAGTCCTCCATCGCGCCCATCACGTACGGGCCGAGGAATCCGCCGAACAGCCCGATGGTGTTGACGAACGCGATGCCGCCCGCCAGGGTCGCCCCGCTCAGCCGGGACGCCGGGAACGTGTAGAGGATCGGCTGCATCGCGAAGAACGAGAACGCGCCTAGGCAGAACCCGATCAGGCCGACGACCGGGCCGGAGACCGCGCCCAGCGCGAAACCGACGCAGATCCCGCCCATCGTGATGGTGACCAGCCTGCGGGAGCTGCCGCCGTTGACGGCGAACCGCGGCACCAGGAACGCGCCCAGGCCGGCGAAGATCCACGGGACCGAGGTCAGCAACCCGATCTGCAGCGACGACAGCTCGCCGTAGGTGCCGATGATCGACGGCAGGAAGTAGGACAGCGCGTACACCGCGATCTGCTGCGACAGGTAGATCCCGACCACCAGCAGGATCTGCTTGTCCCGCCACACCTGGCGCATGCTGTGCGTGCCGGACGCCTCCGCGCCCGCCTCGTCCTCGGCGGCGATGCGGCGCTGGAGGTCTTCGGCTTCGGCCGCGGTCAGGAACTTCGCCTGGTCCGGCCGGTCGGGCAGCTTCCTCCACACCACGAAGGCGAACAGGCAGGCCGGGAGCCCCTCGATCAGGAACATCCACTGCCAGCCGTGCATGCCGCCGAGGCCGCCCATCCCGAGCAGCAGGCCGCCCAGCGGCGGGCCGAGGATGCTCGCCGCGGACACTCCGAGCAGGAACAGGCCGTTGGCCTTGGCGCGGTCGGCGCGGGTGAACCACTGCGTCAGGAAGTACATGACGCCCGGGAACAGGCCGGCCTCGGCCACGCCGAGCAGCATCCGCATGATGTAGAAGGACCACTCGCCCTGCACGAAGGCCATCCCGGCGGACACCAGGCCCCAGGTGATCATGATCCGGGTGATCCAGAACCGCGCCCCGACCCGGTGCAGGATCAGGTTCGACGGGATCTCCGCCAGCGCGTAGGTGATGAAGAACAGCCCGGCGCCGATCCCGTAGGCGGTCGCGGAAATGCCAAGGTCGATCTGCAGGTGTTCCTTCGCGATACCGATGTTGGTCCGGTCCAGGAAGCTGATGATGTAGGCCCCGATCAGCAGCGGGAGCAACTTGCGGAAAATGACTCCGTTCAGCTCGCTGGGCGAGCGCATCACCGATTCTGGGGCGCTTTTCGGCATGGCGTGACCTTCGGTTCTTTTCCGGCGTGCGGATGGTCGGATTCTTCTTCGGGAATTCGCTTTTTCAGCGGCGGGATTTCTCGGCGGCCCGGGTCGGTTCGCAACCGCAGGTCCGGCCGATGTGCAGGCGGTGCGCGCACACCAGCGATTGGTAGCTGTTCGACGGCTTTTCCATGCGTTTGAGCAGCATTCCGAAGGCCTCCCGGCCCATTTCCTCGTGCGGCTGCATGACGGTGGTGAGCCCGATCAGCCCGGACATGCTGTGCGGAATGCCGTCGTGCCCGGTCACCGCGACGTCCTCGGGCACCCGGATGCCGTGTTCCACCGCGTACTCCAGGATGCCGATCGCGAGCTCGTCGCTGCCGCACACGATGG
Source organism: Saccharopolyspora sp. NPDC045941 (assembly GCF_056431445.1). Classification (NCBI taxonomy): domain Bacteria; kingdom Bacillati; phylum Actinomycetota; class Actinomycetes; order Pseudonocardiales; family Pseudonocardiaceae; genus Saccharopolyspora; species Saccharopolyspora sp. NPDC045941. The sequence continues at coordinate 2,966 of NZ_JBWKKU010000102.1, read as the reverse complement.
CGCTCGGCGGATCATCCCGGGCGAGCAGGCGGGCCGCCGCGCGGCGGCCGCCGTCGCTGTTGAGCTCGGTGCTGATCTTGCGGTCGCCGCCGATGTCGACGCCGTGCGCGCGGGCGGTCGACACGAAGGCCTGCTCCCGGGCCAGGGACGCCGAGGAGAACCGCGGCCCGATCACGGCGGCGATGTCGGTGTGGCCGTGCGCCAGCACGTGCTCCATCAACGACGTCGCCGCGGCGGCGTCGTCGATGCCGACGAAATCGCCCTCCAGGTACTGGGATCTCCGCGACAGGTAGACGTACGGGATCCGGGCGGCGCGCAGGGTCCGCAACGCGGTTGCGTCCTCCCGGAACGCGGCGCTCAGGACGACCCCGTCGACGTTGCGGTGCACCAGGCTGCTGGAGACCTTGCCCAGCGTCCGGAGGTCGTCCTGGGTGGTCGCGACGAATACCTCGTACCCGGCTTCGGCGGCCGCGGAAACGATGCTCTGCGCGAATCGCGGATAGGTCGGATTGATGATGTTGGGTTGCACCAGCCCGATCACGCGGGTGCGATTCGGGTCGACCGGTTCTCCCCGGCTCGGCGGGCGAAAACCGATTTCCTCGGCGATGGCGAGGATGTGCCGGCGCGTTTCCGGCGCCACCCCGCCCTTTCCGTTCATGACGTAGGAGACGGCGGCGGTGGAAACGCCGGCGGCGCGCGCCACCGCGGCCGCCGAGACCGTGCCCGGTCGGCGCGAGGAGCGACGAGTCGCGATCTCCACAGCCGAGTCTCCCTTGACGTGCGATGCGGATCTCAGATCCGGGGTGAACCTAAGGCGCTCGCTGAACGTTAAGCAACATTAAGCTGACGGCCTCCCCCGGCGACGGCCGGTCGGGCGTTCGACGCGCACACCCTGCGACGACCTGCCGACTGTGCGCGAACGTCGCAGACTGGTGGGCAGCCAGTCATCACCGGATCTCGAGGCGAGACGTGCGCGAGCCGGAATCGAACAGGGAGACGGCAGCGATGGCCGAATCGGGCGGAAGAACATCGAAAGAGCAGGCGGAGACCACCGAGGGGGTCAAGTGGACCACGACGGCCGGCGAAGTCGCCGAGACCGGTCAGGGACGCACGACGATCGGGGTCGTGGTGGTGCAGAAGATCGCGGTGACCGCCACCCGCGAAGTCCCCGGGGTGGCCGCGCTGGGCGGCGGGATGGCACGGGCGTTCGGCGCGCTGAGGGAGCGCATTCCCGGTGCCAGCGCCGCGCAGACCTCGGGCGCGAACGTGGAAGTGGGCGAGAAGCAGACCGCGATCGACTTGCAGATCATCGTGGATTACGGCGTCTCCGTGGTGGAGCTGGCACGAGCGGTGCGGCGCAACGTCATCACCGGCGTGGAACGCATGACCGGGCTTCAGGTCGTGGAGGTCAACATCGAGGTCATCGACATCCGTCTGCCCGGTGAGGAAGAAGCGGCGCCCGCACGCGTCGAATGATCCCGGCCGGTCGTTTTCAAGCGGCGGTAGCCGCTTGCGGCGTGGGACGACGCAGCCCGCACCGCCGCGCAAACCAAATTCGACGATCTCTAGTCGTCCGGGACCGTCCGGCGAGCCGGCTGTTCCCGGAGATCCACGGCCAGCGCCCAGATCACGGCGACGTCGATCACGATGATGAGCAGCGACCACACCTGGGCGTACGGGATGAACAAGAAGTTCCCCAGGGCGCTGAGGCCGGCGATGATCAGGCCGACGACCCCTAGGACTGGCCCGCGGTCAACGCGATTCCGGTGACCCCGACCAGGACGCCCAGCACCAGGTGCACCCACCCCCACGTCGTGACGTCGATGCTGAAGGCGTAGTCCTGGGTGACGACGTAGTACGAGCTCCGCAGGATCGCCGCGAGTCCGACGATGACGTGGAAGAACCCGATGATGATCATCATCACCGCGGCGAACAGCTCCACCCCGCCCGCCCAGGACTCCCGGGCGCTCGGGTAGTGGACACCCCCGTGTCCCGCGTGTGCCATGGTCCTCATCTCCCCTGCTCCGGCGCCCGGCCGCCCTACCCGCCGATCCGGTTCCCCGCGGGTGAGATCGCGTACCAGTTGCCACCGTCGGCGTTCACGGCTTGGCCGTTGGCCTGACCCGCCAGTTCATCGCCGACGTAGTAGTACAGCGGGTGTCCGTTGTAGACGACCTGCGTGCTGCCGTCCGGGCGCCGGGTCGTGGCGAGCAGGGCCGGGTTCACGGCCGGACCCGCGATGGGCGGAGCGGTCGTGGTCAGCGGCGGCCAATCGCCTGCGCACGCCTCCAGGCAGGCCAGCTGGTCGCTTCGATCCCTGTCGAACAGGTACACCGTGCGCCCGTCCGGGCCCGTGAGCACGGCGCCGAGGTTGGGCACTTCGCGGGTCTGGACCGCAATGGCTCCGCCGGTGACCGGTGGGGCCGTCGTCGGTGGCGGGGGTGTTCCAGGTCCGCTGCCGGCCGGGACGTCTCCAGAGGGGACGCACGCGGTCGCGAAGGCCAGGACACCTCCCGCCAGCCCGATGCCTCGCAGCACGGCTGCACGGTCTCGCGCCAAGTGGGCCATCGCGCCTCCCCAGGGCGAGGCCGCGTCACCGCACACCCTCGCCGCCGCTGACTCATCGCAGGTCTTCATCCCCGATCGGGCGACCGAGTACAGCACGAGGGTGAAACCCGAGGAAGCCCGCGCAAAGGGCCGTTGGTCCTCCGATGCGCCGAGTGCGGCTCGGCGTCACGACCGGGAAGCCCTCTGCCGGTTCACCGAAGAAACGTAGCGCGGAAGGGCGGAGAGGAAGCGCATCAACTCCGTGCTTGAGCCGACCACTCGAATAGCGGGACGGGCGTGCCGTTGGATGTACTGGTGCACCATGGAAATCGGTGCGCCGCCGACCGACCCGGCAAAGTACGAGCCCGACCACAACCGGGCACCTCTCCAGTAAGCGAACCGCAGGTCTTCGTACTCCT
>NZ_JBWKKU010000101.1:0-26152 GCF_056431445.1 Saccharopolyspora sp. NPDC045941 | reverse complement strand
TGATTCCTTCAGCAAGATCAATCATCCCAGCTCAGAAGGGCATCTCGTCTTCTCAGCGCCGAACCGTTACCCATCACCACCGGTGGATTGAGGTTGAGAGAAAAGGAGGTTGCCATGTCTCTCATCGCCAACGCCGAGCAGGCCGCCGCGTGGGACGGCCCGGAGGGCGACCACTGGACCGAGCACGCCGAACACTTCGAGCAGACCACCCGTCATCATCGAGGCCTCCTCCTGTCGGCCGGGTTGCTCTCCCCCGGCGACGACGTGCTAGACGTCGGATGCGGCACCGGCGCGCTGACCCGAGAGGCGGCACGACACGTGCCCACCGGCACCGCGCTCGGCGTGGACCTCTCCGGCCGGATGATCGAGCGAGCGCGTGAGCTGACCGCCGCGGCGGGGATTACCAACGCCCGGTTCGAGCAGGCAGACGCCCAGGTGCACGCGTGCGCACCGACCGGCGTCGACGTGATCTTGAGCTGCTTTGGCTCGATGTTCTTCGCCGACCCCGTCCGCGCCTTCACCAACCTCGCCGAGTCCCTGCACCCCGGCGGTCGGATGGGCCTGCTCGCCTGGCGTGAGCTCACGCGCAACGAGTGGATGTCGGCGATCCGCGACGCCCTCGCCGCCGGCCGGTCCCTCCCCATCCCTCCACCCGGGGCGCCCGGCCCGTTCGGGCTAGCCGAGGCGGGCCGGGTCCGGGCCCTGCTGGCCGGGGCCGGGCTGGTGGACGTCGAGATCGAACCGGTCGACGAGGCCATCAAGCTCGGAAACGACGCCGCCGATGCGTACGCCCTGATCAGGGGGATGGGCATCGTGCACAGACTGACCGATGACCTGGACGCCGCCAGCCGAACCAGCGCATTCGACACACTGCGCGCGACCCTGGACGCGCACCAGACCGAGAGCGGCGTGCTATTCGACTCCTCGGCATGGCTGATCACCGCCCGACGCCGCTGACCGGCCCGGACGAGGCACGATCGAGCCGCACCGACTCCGGCCCGCGTCGGCGCAGGCGGAGATCGGAATCACGCGGCGTGGCAGGGCCGCAGCTCGTCGTCCAAATCGCCGTCGGAGTTCGCCGGGCGGAGCGCGAGTGTTGTCCGGACAGCGACGTTGGACCACTGTCATCCGGCCGTCGTCCTACAGGAAGGACCACGGCGCGGGGCCGTACCGGCGCCGTCGGCGAGCCTTTGGCGACCGCGGGAATTGTCGGTAGGAGACGGTGGCACCAACATCAAGAGCCGAGCGCCTGACAAGGGCGTACAGAGCTAAGCGTTGTTTTTTCGGCGTGTGCTACCGGGACGCCCCCGGGCGGCAACGGGCCCCTGCAGGTATGGGGTGTTGGCGTTCGCCGAGCGGTGAGGAGCAGCGATGGACGAGGGACTTTCACCAGAGCTGCTCGAAAAGACGCGGCGAGTGCTGGATCGGGCCGTCACTGATCACGACCAGGCCGCCAAGGAGCTCGACGCTCTGCTGACCGAGCATGGCTCAACGCTCGTGACTGAGGCGCTGGGTGCCGTGTGGGCGCATCGGTCTCGTCCGTTCGACGCGGTGTTGGCGCGGCCGTGCGCCAGTGTCGGTGACTGCGCAGAGGTTCCGGCACCTCTCCTAGCCGGTGCCGCGTCGGGCTTTGGCCGAGGCGAGGCTGTCCCGTAGGGCCTCTTCGAGGGACTTCACGGGGGTGGGCGCGGGGCTTCCGCTGGCTCCAGTTCGCGGCCCTGGGCCTTTTCCTGGAGCAGTCGTTCGACCCGTGCGGTGTGGGCGTCCTCGTAGTCGTCGGGCCGCCATTGCCCCTGCATCGCTGTGATTACCGCGGCGGCGGCCCGCAGTTCGTTCTTGGGGAGGTTCGGTGATCGGCTCAGGCTAGGGCGAACAGTTCTCTGATTGGATCATGCGGCGCAGGCTGGTGCGGGCAGCGGCGAGGTCGTCTTCGAGTTCGGCGACGCGATGTCCGAGCTCGTGGTTCTGTTCGTTGAGCGTGGCGTTGGCATCCAAGAGCTGCTGGTTAGCGGCGGTGAGCTCGTCGATGCGAGCGACCATCTCCCGGTGGGTCAATTGGTCGAGCTGACGCCCAAGCTGGCGGTTGAGGGCCTTGTGGAGTCCGTCTCGCTCAGCCCGCAGCCTCTTGACCTCTTCGTGAGCCAGTTCGAGGTCGGTGCGCAGGCTGGCCGCGCTGGGCGTGAGTCCCGCCTGCTGGTCTCGGACGGGGTTGGCCGCCTGGCGCTGGCGGGCGGCGTCGATGTGCTCCCGGACGCCCTCGGCGTAGACGAGCCAGGTTGACACGCCCGCTTCGCGGGCGACGGAGGCGAAGGTGATCGGCTCCCGGTCGCGTTCCATCCGCTCGACCGTGGCCTGGACGCGCTGACGTTTGGCGACGCTGTCCTTGCGGCGGGCTTCTCGCAGCAAGCCAGGCTGCCCGCGGCGTGGGCTCACGTCTGGCTGCTTTCGCCGTTGGTGGCGGTCAGCGGCAGGAGCTTGTGTGCGCCGCCTGCGCGAGCTTTGCGGAGGACTGCGCTGGCGAATTCGATCTCGGCGCGTTCGTCGTCGGGCAGCTGCTCCAGCCGGGTGCGCATCTTGGTCGCAACCTCCTGGTAGGAGGTGATCTGGTCGGCCAGGTTGCGGATGACGAACTCGGCTGCGTCCATGGCTTCCGCGGTTTCTCGCTCCGCGCGTAGCTCGTTGATGTGCTGCTCGATGGCGGGCAGGTAGGACGGGGCGGGCCGGTAGAAACCGCAGCCTGCGCACTGGAACCGGATCGGGCATGCACCGCCGCCTGCCTTGACGTTGGACGGCTCAGTGCAGCCCCCGAACGGCACGGCCACCGAGTTGCGCTCGTAGGCTAGGGCCGAGCTCGGCGCGGCGGGGTTGCCGGCTCTATCGACGACGTGCGCGCTGAGGGTGGCGACCGCCTGCTTCTTGCGTTGGTGGGAGACCCGGTAGTAGCCCATGGTCGTCATGACTGTGTCGTGATCCATGAGCTCTTTGAGCACGTCAACGGGGGTCCCGACGTCGGCGTGGCGCTGAGCGTAGGAGTGCCGGAAGGCGTAGGGAAAGACCTTCGAGCGATCGAACGGCAGCGGTTCACCGTCCGCGCCCACGACGTCAGAATCCAGACGCGCGAGGGACCTCACCCATAAGCGGATTGCCTCGGCCAGCCTGTCCGGTCTCATGTGCGGATGGGTTGATTTCTCGTTGATGGCAGGGAAAAGGTAGTCACGGCTGATCACTGGCGCATCCAGCTGTTCGCGGCGCTGACGCCATTGCATCAGGACCTCGGTGGTTTCCTGGGTGATCGGCAGGCGTCTGCGATGGCGTCTGCTCTTGTGGTTGTCCCACAGCAGCGACGGTGACCCGTCGATGATCTCGACACAGTCCCGGTGCAAGGACACGACCTCGCCGGGGCGACGCCCGGTGTCCCGGAGCACGACGTAGGCGGTGCGCATCATCGCCTGGATGTCGTCACGTGGCAGCGGCCCGTAGGTCAGGTCCTGGCCGAGGGAGTCCAGATGGGCGTCGAGTTGGCGGATCACGAACCCGGGTAGGGCTTTGCCGATCTCCTCTTCGTTGGCCTCGACGCCATCGACCCTGTGGGCGGGGCTGCGGTGGTGGCGAGCGAAGTTCCCGGACAGCGTTGTGAGCAGGCCCCGCGCTGCGGCCAAAGTCGAGCAACCCGCAGAAGCGCCGATACAACCGGTTTCGTTGGGCCACGCTGTAGGGAGTGCCGTTCTCGCGCGCGAGGTTTCGAAAGACTGCGGCGACCGCGCTCATGTCAGCGTATTCCAGCGCGGTGACGTCGTGACCGCCGCCGGGACGCTGGTTGAGGGCTTGTCCAGCGAATACGACCGCTTGGAAGGTCGGAGCAAACTCGCCGCCGTTGGGCCGTTCGCCGTCGACCCAGGATCGCAGGAGGTCGCGCAGCCACTGCTGCGGAATCTTGCGCAGGTCGGCGATGCCCGAGGCGATCTGCCGGTCGCTGAGGTAGGCCTTCAGCCCGATCGCACGGAGGTCCAGCACGTCCTTCGACAACGGGCTGACGCCGTTGAACTCGTCGAACGCATTGCTGACCAGCCACCGCAGCTGACGGATCACGGTCCGAGGCCACTCCTTGCTTGGCTGGCGCAGGATTTCATCCACCGCGGGTTCCAGCAGGGACGTGCATTCTCCGGCCAGCTTGGTGACGATCGTTCGCACGGTCATCGGGCAAATCGTCTCGGCACTTCGGTCACGGCGTTGGAGACCGAGTAGCACTTCCCATCGCAACGGCTCGGGCAGCGGGACCAGCGAGAACCGAACGGCCCCCAAGTAGGGCGCCTGCCGCGCGGCCCACTCAGCCGCGGTGAACGCGTGTTCTCCGCGGCGGCTGGTTTCCCGCCAGCGTTGATAGTGCGCATGACACAACCGGTGGTGGAAGCCCACGACTCCGCAACCTGTGATCAGGCAGACCGCGGCGTCGGTGTACGGCCGAGCGACCTGCGAAGCCCACTCAGCCAGGCTCAGGCTCAACTGTCCCTTGCTGCGGTAGCTGCGCCAGGCACCATCGTGCCTGTTGCACAAGGTGTTGGACGTCGCTGGCTTCACGCATCGGACGGAATCGTGTTCGACGCGGCACTGGCCGTGATCCGTGAATGGCCGTGTTTGGCGGCGGGGAACGTGGGTGGCCAGGAACTCCTCCCACCCGATGTTGGAGGCCTTGAAATCCTTCTGGCAGGCCGCACACACGCTCCTGTGCGGCAGGATTTGCTCGCAAGCCGTTACGCCACAAGGCCACAACCCTCTTTGTCAGGATGAGATGAGACACCTGGTGTGCGTGCCGGGTACCGGAGCGAGGGCGGGATCGGAGATCCTGATAGACGTGTCCACTTCATCATCTGACGGGTCCGGCCAGTCGGCTCAGCAGCCTGATCCTGCCGCCCGGCCATCGCGGCGGGTGTTCAGCCCGGAATACAAGCTGGCGATCGTTGCCGAGTATGAGAACGCCCCGAACGGTGAGAAAGGCGCGATCCTCCGCCGGGAGGGCTTGTATTCCTCCCACATCATCGAGTGGACACGCGCCCGCGACGCCGGCGTCCTGACTACCCGCTCCGGTGAGGCTGGTGGGGTGACGCCGAAGCGGGCGAAGAAGACCGCCGATCAGCTCGAGTTGGAGAAACTGCGCCGGGAGAACGAGAAACTGAAGTCGGATCTGGGCAAGACCCGGATGGCGCTGGACATCATGGGAAAAGCGCACGCGCTCTTGGAAGGACTGTCCGAGAGCGCGGAGAACGACGAGCCGCCGAGGAGATCATGACCACCGCGTTCACCGATCTCCGGGATGCGGGAATGTCGGTGAAGCGCTCGTGTGAGCTGACCGGGATGCCCGCGCCACCCACTACCGGCGGGTCAGGCCGCAGGGCCCGGTGCATGGGCCGTGGCTGCCGCGCACGCCGCCGCCGGGCACCTTGAGCGAGGCCGAGCGCACGGCGGTGCTGGAGCTTCTGACCAGTCCTCGCTACCAGGACTTGGCGATCCCGCAGGTCTGGGCGCGGGAACTCGACGAGGGGCGCTATCACTGCTCGATCTCCACGATGTACCGCATCGCCCGCGATGCCGGGCAGGTCCGGGAACGCCGCCGGCAAGCCATCCACCCGCCCCGGACACGCCCGGAACTGGCCGCGCACGGACCTTCCCAGGTGTGGTCGTGGGACATCACCGCACTGAAAGGACCGGCCAAAGGCGTCTGGTACAAGTGCTACGTCGTCATCGACATCTTCTCCCGCTACGTGACCGGCTGGCTGGTGGCCGCGGCCGAAGACGCCGTCGTAGCCAAGGATTTCCTCGGCGAGGCCATCGCCGGTAACGGCATCGAGCCGCACACGGTCCACGCCGACCGCGGCGGCGCGATGGTGTCCAAACCCGTCTCCGAGCTGCTGGTCGATCTCGGTGTCCTGCGGTCACATTCCCGGCCCCGCACCTCCAACGACAACCCCTATTCCGAAGCCCAGTTCAAGACCATGAAATACGTACCCGACTTCCCCGAGAGGTTCGGCTCCCTGGAAGACGCCCGCGCGTTCTGCGACGGTTTCTTCCTGGCCTACAACCACGAACACCGCCACTCCGGCATCGGACTGCACACCCCCGCCTCCGTCCACTTCGGAACCGCCGAGCAGATCCGCTCCCAACGCCAGGCCACCCTCAACCAGGCATACACCGCACACCCCGAACGCTTCACCCGCCGTCCCAGGCCACCCGCACTACCCACCGCGGCCTGGATCAACCAACCCGCCGAAGATCAACAACCAGTCAGCTAAACACAAACCGTCTCAAGTTGACTTGACAACTACCGATCCTCGGGCATGCCGGACGCCAACCAGCTAGGGCACAGCGTCCCACTCGGCGACGTCATGCTGTGATCGCCCTAGCCCTAGCCCTAGCCCTAGCCCTAGCCCTAGCCCTAGCCCTAGCCCTAGCCCTAGCCCTAGCCCTAGCCCTAGCCCTAGCCCTAGCCCTAGCCCGCCTCATGTATCCGCTCGGTGCGGGTACCGAAGGTGCGTTGCGCGAGGTGCTCTAGTGGTGTTCGCCGGGCAGTGTGCCGGTTGCGGCGTTCGGATTGTTTGGGTCAGCAAGGAATAGTGCGGCTGACGCTGTTATCGGCCCGGCGAGTGTCGGCGAGTCGGTGGGAGCCGCCTTTGGTGGTGACCAGGTGGGCGTGGTGCAGGAGTCTGCCGACGGTGGCGGTGGCGAGGGTTGGGCATGATCGAGTCGAAGCCGCTGGGGTGGATGTTGCTGGTGACAGCGATGGAGCGGTGTTCGTAGGCGGCGTCGATGATCCGGTAGAACGCTTCGGCGGCGTCCTGGCCGGTGGGCAGCATCCCGATGTCGTCGACAACGATGAGGTCGCAGCCGCAGATCTTGCTGATGGCGCGGGCGATTGTGCCGTCGACTTTGGCTTTGCCGACGGCGGTGGTAAGAGTTTCCGAGGTGAACCACGCGACGCGGATGTCGTTTTCGATGGCCGCGTGGGCAAGGGCCTCGACGAAGTTGGCTCTTGCCGGTGCCGCTTGGTCCGGCGATAGCCAGGTTCTCGTGCCTGCTGATCCATTCCAGAGTGGACAGTGCGTTCTTGCCACGCGGAGCGCCCACACGTGGAACGGGTTTTTCGCTGACGATCTCGCCGAAGCATCGGCTGTCTCGCATGCCTTCGGCAGGGAGCTACTAGGCGGCCTCCCACTCGCAACGCTGCCTCGATCGTCAGCGCCGAACGGATATCGCATGTTAGCGGGACGTCGTCGATGTGCAGTGCGTCATCACCACTATCTGTTCAACGGTGACCTGTGGTCCCGAGTGACGAGTTCCAGCCCAGTCAAAGGCGCGCGGAACAGATCCAGACGCGCCATGACGCGCATCGACCTTGCGATGCAGCCTCGCCGTACCTCGGATCAGGAAAGATCGGGGAGCCGTGTCCAGGCGAGGCGCAGGAACCGGTCGATAGCGTCGCAGTGATCCCCGTGTCTGGCTCTCGCACCCAGACGTGAATACCACCAGGATGTGGGTCAAGCGCTCGGCACCCAGCAGGTGCCGTCTGCCGATCAACATCGATTCGCCTCGGATGGAGCTGGTGCCGACCTGCAGCAGGCCTATGACGCGGGTACGAGCCTCTGGTAGAACCCGATGGATGAGCATTCCCATCGGCGGCGGCGAGCCTAGGACGGTATTCGTCTCGGACGCTTTGCAGACGCGTCTGGACGGCTACCGGGAACAGCGCGCTGGCTGGACCACAACGTCGGTGGTGTTCGCGGCCCTCGAGAACCCCCGCGGAGATCTTGCCGAGTTGCTGCGCACCGCTCGGGTGCGTCCGGCGTCGCCGTTTGCGGAGCCGGCAGGGCAAGTGCGCTACCTGGGGGCGGGGCCGGTGCAGATTCGGATCCGGCCTTCGCATGTTCAGGCGGAGGTGCTGGAGCAGGTTTCCGTCGAGCTCGGTGTGCCGGTGGCGACGTGGGTGCCTGTGCTGCTCAATGCTTACCTGCCTGGGCGTAAGGAACCGGAGAACATACCCAGGCTCGTGCTGGATGAGAGGTAGAAGACCCTGGTGCGAACGCGCCTCCGGGGGCAAGGGCCGGTGGTGAGGCACAATGCGGTCGTGCGTCACCGCGACCGGGATCCGCAGGGCCGCGCCCGCAATGCCCGCCCCCGGGACGGGCTCGGGCGTCCGCTGCCGTACGGCAGCCCCGGGGTTGAGCGCATCGATGAGGAGCTCGTCCTCACTCCGCAGGAGAGCCTGGAGCTGGCTCAGCGGCTGCTCGATGAGGGCCGACCGTTCCACGCGCACGAAGTGCTCGAGGCCGCCTGGAAGAACAGCCCCGCAGGCGAGCGCATGCTGTGGAAGGGTCTCGCTCAACTCGCCGTCGGCCTCACTCACGTCCGGCGGGGCAACCCCGTAGGGGCGGTGGCACTGCTGCACCGGGCAGGCGAGCACCTCCAGCCCTATGCCGAGCAGCCCCCGCATGGCGTGGCCGCGGACCACCTCATCCGTGCTGTCGCCGACCTCTGCGACCGGATCGAACGAGACGGTCTGCCGGGGATCACAGACCAGCAGCTGTCCCCACCGCTACTCGCCACCACCGGCTGAGTAGAACAGCGACTCCACCGGTGATCTCTGTCCGTTTCGCGGCACGGTCAAGGCTGCAGTTAGCTGCGGGTGGGCAGGGTGCCGGTGGTGATGAACTCCAGGCGTTGGGCGACGTGTACACCTTGGTCGGCGAAGCGTTCGTAGAAGCGGGCTAGCAGGGCGATGTTGATGGCCGTGGGGATGCCGTGAGGCCAGCTTTCGTTGGTGACGGCAGCCATCAGCTCGGCGTGTAGGGCGTCGACGGCGTCGTCGGTGCGATCCAGCTCGGTAAAGCCGCCCTCGTGGCCGCTGCCGGTGATCAGGTTGGCGAGGTGGCCGGCCATGTTCGCATCGATCTCCCCGAGAGTGCGGAAGTCGCGTTCCATACGGGTGGTACGACCGGTCGGGGGTGGTTGCGACGGGCGGTGTCGGCGATGTGTGCGGCGAGGTCACCCATGCGTTCGAGCTTGATGCAGCACACCGCTGCCAGCACGGTGCGCAGGTCGGTGGCGACGGGTTGTTGCAATGCCAGCAGTCGGTGGGAGTGGGTGTCGCAGACGTTACGCGCCCGGTTCATGCGGTCATCCGCGGACACCACGTGCTCGGCCAGCTGCAGGTCGACGTCCAGCAGCGCCTGGGTGGCCTGGCGCATGGCCTCGGCGGCCAGTTCGCACATGCCGCCAAACTCGGTGCCCAGCTGCGCAAGCTCCCCGTGAAAGGCCTCCCGCATACGAACTCCCCGTAAATGTCCACTGTGTCTTGATCCGGTGAGGATCGACGGTGTGCTGGCGAACCGAAGTTAGTGTTGCCCGGCGATTCCGTGGTACGTCATGGTCGCCGACGGCAGTTCCGCAGCGCCGAGAATGATCGCCACGGCACCGGCGATCCACGATGGCCACGCCGGCCACAACTTCTCGCTGTAGCCCACGACTCACGGCGCGAACACCAACAGGGCGCCCAAGACATGTGGGCCCATGCGCTGATCCGCGATCCCGCCGATTTTCACTGTGCCGTTGGCGGCGGCGAGTCTTGTCACCATTGCCATCACGGCATCGTCTCCACCTCCTGATCAGCCTGTGGTCACTCGACGCGCGCCGTACTCGGCTGCTGTTCTTCTTCGCCCGGCACATGGATGTCGTTGACGGCGATGTTTACCTCCAGACTTCCAGGCCAGTCATGCGCTCGATCGCGGTGTCGTCGCGCGTGACGCGTCAGACTTCTCCAGATGAGTCGCTTGCCATCGGTCAGGCATTACGCCACCGGCAGATCGTGCACTCGACCTGGTTCTGTCCGTCGGTGTTCTCTTGGGAGCGGGTGGAAGCCGATGCCTCGAAGCCGGCAGGAGGCCCGGAAACTGGGACGTAAAGCTCCTGTGCTCGCAGACGCACGGTGTCCGGGAAGATGACTGGTCGGCGGCCGCATGCTGCAGCTGGACGTCGGCAAGGGCAGAGATGCGCGCTCGCCGAGACGGGAATCTGAAGTGCCTCGGGTGGCCCCCGGTTGTGGATCATTTCGAGAGATTCGTTAGCGGAGCAGCTGTATGGGTATGGCGTGAGTTGGGCAGCTTGCGGGGCCCAGGGAGATGGGCGTCGGCAGGGGTGAAGCGAATTTCTGGTGCGTCATGGAGTCGGTGGCCGTGCGGTGGTGAGCGAGGACCTGGGGCGACGTAGTCGGGCGTGGCGTCCTCCCGGCTCGGGGTGGTCTGTGGCGGCGGCGCCGTCCCGGGACGAGGAAGCGGACCTGTGGCTGGTCGGCAAGGCGCGCGGCGGTGATCTCGAGGCGTTCGAGGTACTTCTGCGTCGTCATCAAGGCCGGATCTACCGGATCGCGCTGCGCATGCTGGGCAACCATCAGGATGCCGAGGACGTCGTGCAGGAGGTTTTCATCCAGCTGTGGACGGCGTTAGCGGGCTTTGCTGGGACCAGTGCGTTCACGACATGGCTTTACCGCATCGTCGTGAACCGGTGCTTGAATCACCGGCGATCCCGGAATCCGGGAGTTTTCTCATTGGATGCCGAGCGCCTGACGCCGGTTGCATCCGGCGCGGAGGATGTCGCGATGGCCCGCGAGCGCGTTCGCGCTGTGTATGCCGCGATCGACGATCTCGTACCTCAGCAGCGAAGCGTGCTGGTGTTGTGTCAATTGGAAGGATTGAGTTATCGGGAGGCTGCGGTGGTTCTGGGCATTTCCGAGGCGGCGGTGCGGAGTCGGCTGTCGCGAGCGCGCCGCGTCGTGCTGGATCGTATGGAGGGCTGGACATGACGACTGGTCACGGTTCCCGGTACCGTTTCGGCGAACGGTTGCCGTGTGGAGTGGCTGTGGATGAGGTGCTTGCACAGGTCGCGGACGGACATGCGGCCCGCCGCAACACCCATCAGGCAGGATGCCCGCATTGCCAAGCCGCGCTGGCGGAGTATGACCGGCTGTGGGCCCCGGTCCGCGAGGTCGCGGATGCGGCGGTGCAGCCGCCGGAATCGCCACTGCAGGCCGCCCTGAGACGACTCCGCGGGACGGTCCACAACCCAACCTACGGAGTGCTGGCTGATGACGACGGGCAGACCCGGATCGCGGCCCGGGTCGTGGTGGTCACCGCCCGGGAGGCGGCTCAAGACGTCCCGGGAGTGCGGGTCGCCTTGAGCCGCCTGCGCTTGCCCGGTAGCGGCTCGGTAGGCCAGGAGAACGCGGTGCGAGTCGGCACGGCTGGCCAGAGCACGGCGATCGTGCTCACTGTGGCCGCAACTTACGGCACGGATCTGTACGAACTTGCGGAGCGCATCCGTATTGCGGTCGATGAACAGGTGCGCGCGGTGACGGGGCTGGAACCCGTGGCCATCACTATCGCCATCGACGACGTGTTCGCAGCACACAGCGACATCGCCCTCTCCGACTAGGCGCCCGGTCATGCTCCCTGCGGCCAGGTGTGCGAGAGCCCCCAGCTGTTCGCGGTATCGCTTCAACGCACGTCCCCCATTCGAGGGTCATTCGGTTCGGGGGCGCGAGGAATCGGCGCGGGCACGTGTCCTCCGAAGAGGTACGCCAGCGCCTCATCGACCGGATCGCAGTGTTGGCCGACCTGCAGGTGCGCACTGTGGACATCACCGTCACCGCGCTATACCGGCCTGCCGTTCGTCGGGAGGTCCGATGATTCGCCGACCCCGCCGCAGCGTGCCCGCCACCGTGGTTGCGGTGGTGCTGCTGGCTCTGTCGGTGCTCGCCGCCACCGCCGCCATCCAGCACTTGCTCGGATACGACCCGATCGTGTCGCCGCAGGCTCTGACCACCCCCGTGGTGGGCCGCGCGTGGAACGACCCCGTCATCATCACCGCCGGCGTCATCGCCATCCTGCTGGGGCTGATCCTGCTCGCCACCGCGCTTCGGCCTGGAACGCCCACCGTCCTGCCTCTGGCCGACGACCCAGGCACTGGACGTGAACACACCGACACCGGGGTCTCCCGCCGAAGCCTGCGCCAGGACCTCACGTCCACCGCCGCCGCGGCCGACGGAGTCAGCGCGGCCCGGCTCAAGGTCGGCCGACGTCGCATCACCGTCACCGTGCGCACCCTCTTCGGCGACACAGGCGGCATCCCCGAGCAGGTCCGCGGCCTGCTGGCCGACCGGCTCGACGACATCAATCCGGCACGCCGGCCCGTGCTGCGCATCAAAGCCTCCGCGAAAAGGGGCAGCTGATGGCCAGTCCCAACCCGCCTGCTCTCCTCAACCGCACCCTGCTGGTGCTCACCGGTGTTGTGCTGCTGGTCGGCGGCGTGTGCATCTTGGCCAGCGCGTTCGGGGCGATTCCTCTGCTGGCTCCTGAGGCTCCGGTTGTGTCCACCGTGCCGCCGCTGGCGGGGTGGGTGCCGTGGGTGGTCGCCGTCGTGGCGGTGATCGTGGGGCTGTTGTGTCTGCGCTGGCTGCTGGCCCAGACCCTGCGCCGCGCGAAAAACGGCACCTGGCAGCTGAGCCAGAACCCCCGCCGAGGTGGAACCCGCCTTGACGCCGATACCGCTGCCGTACCGCTGGTCGAGGAGATCGAGACCTACCCTGGGGTACATCGGGCCCGTGCCCGCCTGGCCGGCACCCGCGCCCACCCGGTGCTGCACTTGGCAGTAACCACCGAGGACCGAGCCGACATTCGCGAGGTGCGGCACCGCATCGACGCTGAAGCCGTCCCGCGGATGCGTCAAGCCCTCGAACTCGAGCACCTCGACTCCGATCTGCTGCTGCGGCTGGGGACCGCCCGCCGCGCCCGCACCTACTGAAACGGACGAGGACCCGGCCCGTTGACCAAGCAATGCGGCTTCCCCTTGATCGTGGGCCCAACCAAGAAGTGTTGCGCCAGCTTGGGGATTACGCGGTGGATGTCATCCGCAGCGGGCCTCGGGAGAGCTCATCGTCGGGATGTCGGGCGCCTATTAGGCGACAGGTAGTGCCGAGAGAATGGGGATGTAATCGCGGCGAGGGCGAGGCGTGCCGGAGGGGATGGTGGTGAGAGGGGTAGCGATGAGGATGTGGCGGTTGCGGGAGTTTCATGATGAGGACCTGGATCAGGCGATCCGGGTGTGGGATCAGAGCCGGAAGTCCGACGAGCCGTCTCCGGTGTTTTCGGTTTCGGAGGTGATGGCGGCGGCCCGAGCCGGCCAGCCCGTAGTAGTGGCGGTAGTTGGCGACGAGCTGGTCGGCATGGCCGTGGCGCAGGCTCAGGGCGAACGGGCGTGGGTGCTGCTAGTGGCACTGGCTGCCCGCTGGCGCAATCGGGGCGTTGGGAGTGCGCTGCTCACCGAGCTGGAGCGGCGGCTACGGGGGCTAGGGGTGCGACGCGTCGGCGCGCTGTTGCCCGCCGACGCCACCGGGACGAAGGCGCTGGTCAACTCGGGATACCAGCCTCGCGCTGGTTTTACCTACTACGAGAAGGTCGAGCCCCGTGGCGCTGCCGATGCGGTCCTGCTGACCGAGCTCGGTGGCCAGGTTTTACCGGCTGACATGTGGGACGCGGTGGCCGGGATGGTGCGGGAGAAACAGATCATCGAGAGGCGGATCGTGCTGCCGCTGGCGCAACCGGCAGTGGCCGAGCGGTACGGTGTGCTCCCGCCCAAGGCGGCGATCCTGTTCGGGCCGCCGGGCACAGGCAAGACCAGCTTCGCCAAGGCGGTGGCCTCCCGGTTGGGCTGGCCGTTCGTCGAGCTGTTCCCGTCCCGGCTGGCCACCGATGCCACCGATGCCCCTGGTGGCCTTGCGGCATCGTTGCGCGAGGAGTTTGCCGAGCTGGAGGCGGTGCTGCTGTTTATCGATGAGGTCGAGGAGATCGCCGGCACTCGTTCCGGGATGGCTGTCGATCCCGGGCACGGGGTGACCAACGAACTGCTCAAGCTGATCCCGAGCTTCCGCGAGCATGACGACCGGCTGCTGATCTGCGCCACCAACTCGGTGCGTTCCCTGGACGCGGCGTTTTTGCGCCCCGGCCGGTTCGATTACGTCCTCCCGATCGGCCCACCGGATCCGGACGCGCGCTCCGCGATCTGGTCCCGTTACCTCGGCACTGCAGCCGAGGCCATCGATGTATCCCGTTTGGTGGAGGCAAGCGAGATGTTCACCCCTGCGGATATCGAGCTGGCCGCTCGCAAGGGTGGTCAGGCAGCGTTCGAACGCGAAATGCAGTACCGCCAAGGCGAGCCTGCTACCACCGATGACTACCTCACCGCCATCGCCGACACCCGCCCCACTCTCACCTGGCAGGCCCTTTCCGACTTCGAAGAAGACATCGAGCACTACGCCCGGCTGTGAGGGCGGCCCGCTATCCATCGCGTACAGGTTGGGATTCACGATCGGGCGTCCAACTTGTACGGACGGCTGCGGGTCGATCAGGCCGGTTGCTCTGTTGCGCCAAGAGTCAGGCGTCTGTTTAGTTTCCCTGCCCAGCCTTGTGTGAATCCCGAACGCGTCACGCCTAGGAAGGTGCGGAGGGCGGAGATGAACAGTGTCCGGGCGTACCAGCAGTCGCAGCTTGCGCAGCAGGTTTCTGTGGCAGCCGGTGCAGGAGTGCAGCCATAAACGCTCGATCAGCCGGGGTGAAGCGCACGCTATTCTTCCCGGGTTGTCGCTTCAGCACCGTGATCTGGTGGCGCAAGTCGAGGATCTCGATGTCCTTGTCGCGGTCACTTATCGGCAGCAGGCGCAGCATGGCGAACGCATTCGTCACGCCCAGGTAGGCCAGTGACAGCAGCACAGTTGATCACCATGCCGTGGCGCTCGACGGCAGCGAAAGCGTCTGCTCGAGCGACTACGGTCGACCTACCCCTACCCCTACCCCTACCCCTACCCCTACCCCTACCCCTACCCCTACCCCTACCCCTACCCCTACGCCGTACCCGCCGCGTCTCACCAGTGCGGATGAGGTTATCGGCAAGGGCAGGTGACCCTCGCGATTACCGAAATGCGCAAGTCCCCTGGGACTGCGACGAGGAACTCATCACCCTGGGCCCCACCGAGCTCCGCGCCGAGATCGACAAATTCCTCACCGGAAACCTGTCCGCGCAAGAGCTTGAGGACTGGGCCAACGCAGTTGAAGGACGAGACGACATCGAGTTCGCTCCAGAGGAGATGACTGAACTCGTAGCGGAGATCTCCAACCCGATCTGTTCGAGGCCATTACGTCTGCGTCGATGAGGAGTCTGGCCAGCCGGCTCGACTCTGTCGAGGCAGACGACTGACGTTCCCGGACGGCCGGGCTTTCCGGCCGTCATGAGGGAGCAAGCGTGCGCTATGTGACTGGCACCGAGTCCCCGGTGTTGCGGATCTACATCGAGGCGCGATACCGGTGTGTCTCGTTGGGACGCCGACCTATCGGCTCGGCGGGGTCACCATCTCGCTGGTGGGGGCCGACGGATGATGAGCTCTTGTCCGGCCGCGCTCTGGAAATCTCAGTCGCGTTGGTCGCGTTGGTCGCGTTCAGAAGATTCCACATCGGACAATTCTGCTGAACCTGGATGCGGACTCGGCGACGGTTGCGGTGCACGTTGCGGAACGCTCGAACGCTGAATGGGCACCGGGCCGCCGCCGATGCTGCTCGGGCTGGGCACTTCCTTACGTGCGACCTCTTCGGCCGCCCGCACGGCTTCCGCGATCTCTGGGGTGCTGGAGGTGTCGAACCAGGATTTGATCGATTCCTCTTCATCTTCGGGTGCGGTGGTGGGGATCTCTTCCTTCGGTGGTTCGTAGCGGAAGACGCGGTCTGTGCCGGGGGCGCCGAGCATCCGTGCGAAGCCTTCCAGGGCTTTGTCGAAGTCGCTGGGCACGACCCATACCTTGTTGGCGTTTCCCTGCGCCATCTGCGGGAGCGTCTGCAGGTACTGGTAGGCGAGCAGTTCCGGGGTCGGTTTGCCGCGTTTGACGGCGGCGAAGACCTTTTCGACGGCTTTGGCCTGGCCTTGTGCCTGCAGGTAGCGGCTGGCCCGATCGCCTTGCGCCCGCAGGATGCTGGACTGGCGGTCGGCTTCGGCGCCGAGGATGGCCGCCTTCTTCTGGCCTTCGGCTGCGAGGATCGCGGCTTGTTTCTGGCCTTCGGCGGTCTTGATCGACGATTCCCGCTGTCCTTCGGCGTTGAGGATGGTGGCGCGCTTCTCGCGGTCGGCGCGCATCTGCTTCTCCATGGAGTCCTTGATGGACGGGGGCGGGTCGATGGCTTTGAGTTCCACGCGGGCGACGCGGATGCCCCAGCGCCCGGTCTCTTGATCCAGCACTCCGCGGAGCTGGGTGTTGATGGCGTCGCGGGAGGTCAGGGCTTCTTCCAGGCTCATGCCGCCGACGACGTTGCGCAGTGTGGTGGTGGTGAGCTGTTCGACACCGATGATGTAGTTGGAGATCTCGTAAACGGCCGAGCGTGCGTCGGTGACCTGGAAGTACACCACGGTGTCGATGGACACCGTCAGGTTGTCCTGGGTGATCACCGGCTGCGGCGGGAAGGACACGACCTGCTCGCGCAGGTCGACGCGGGCGCGTACCCGGTCCAGGAATGGCACCAGGAAGTTCAGGCCCGGCTCGGCCACGTTGCGGAACCGGCCGAGCCGTTCGATCACCGACGCCGTTGCCTGCGGCACCACCAGCACGGTCTTCACCGCGATCACGAGGACCAGCAGCACGATGACAGCGAGGACGATCAGTCCGAACGGGTCCACGTCAGCCTCCTCACGGTTCGGCCCACACGACGGCGGTGGCCCCGGAGATGTCCATGACCATCACCGTCTGGCCGGTCTCCAGCACCTGGGCCCCGTCGAACGCCCGGGCTGACCACACGTCGCCATTGATGCGCACCCGACCGCGCGTGGCATCCACGGTCGATTCGACGACAGCCTTCTTGCCGATCAGCGCTTCCACGTTGGTCTTCAGCTCGAGACCGCGGTTCAGCCGTCGTTTCAGCGCGGGCCGGGCGACGAAGATCAATCCCAGTCCCAGCACGGCGAACACGGCGGCATCGACACCTAGCGGCACTCCCAACGCCGCAGCTCCGGCAGCCCCCATGGCCGCGAGGCCGAGCATCAGCAACACGAGTTCACCCGAGATGACCTCGGCCCCGATCAGGACCACGCCTGCGATCAACCACACCAGCGCGACCATGCATTCATAGTGACAGACGCAACAAGACCGTGGCTGGCGTAAACGGCCTCGTCAACAAGTGGCGGCTACCCGGAGACATCTGATGTACGAGCCACTCGACACGACTCGGGCCTTGGCTGTTTCCCCACATCGACTAGGTGTGCATTGATATCAGCCGCCGGCCGTTTCAGTCGCGCACTGGTTTCTCGTCCGGTCGAACATACGCATGAGCAGACGGTGTGCCGGTCGTTCCACAGCTCGGGTGAGCATCCAACCCAGTCCTGGAGCGTGCAGGTCACGACGCAGCCGAGGGCCTGGTGGGTAGGGAAGGCGCCGTAGGGCTCTGTGCATTCGAGGTCGTGCGACCGGTAATCGGGAAATGAGAGGTCGTTTGACCGCCGACGTGCGCGACCATCTACTGTGAACTGGCGTAGTTGATCGACCGGAACGGGTTTCCGGACTGGTCTCTGGGGCCGCGTCGACGGTCGTGCTCGTTGTGGCCTGTCGGGGCTGGATCAGGCCCGCTCGCTGGCCCTCTGCTGGTCGGCGGCGTAGACTGTTGCGGCCGCTTGCGCCAGTCGCGCCCACACCGCTGCCTCGGTCAGACGAGCCTCTCGGATCTCCTCGGTGGAGTGGTCCTTCGCCTGTTGCAGGCTCTCTTCGGCTGACTTCGCGTACTCCTCGGGGTGCTTCATCGCGCACTCCTCATCCGATCCGCACTGACGTGGTCCTCAGTGCACGCTCCTGTCCTCTGCTGTCCCCGAGCGTAGTTCGGCACGCTGCTGGTTGCCCTTCGCCGAGCAACGGCGGCACTCGCGTGACGGCCGCGCGCATGGGTACCCGTGCGGTGACGGGCTAGGTGACGTGGCCAGTGCAGGGGCGCTCTTCCCTGGGTTTCGGAGGTAGGCGGGTGTCGATCGGTCGTAAGGGGGAGGGCGATCAATGACTTCTGATGCGCCGCCCACTGGTGGTGGAAGGCGGTCGTCGCGGCAGCGCGTCTCGCGGGGAGATTTCGGGACTTCGGGTGGACACTGCCGGAGGGAGGCGCGCCCGGTCGGTGACGGGAGCACAGGGCGAGGCAGTGATTTCGCCGAGCTGGCCCGGTTGATCAAGCAACGTGGCCTGCTGAATCATCGCCGCGCCTACTACGCGGCGAAGATGGCCGTCAACGGAGGGCTGCTCGCGGCTGCCGGCGCAGCGTTCATCGTGCTCGGCGACTCGTGGTGGCAGGTGTTCACAGCAATGGCGTTCGCGGGAGCGTTCGCCCAGCTCGCTTTCATCGGACATGATGCCGGGCACCGCCAGATCTTCCGCACGCGCCGGGCGAACGACCTGGTAGGGCATGTTCACGGGTGTCTCATCGGGATCAGCTACGGCTGGTGGGTCGGCAAGCACCGGCGCCACCATGCCAATCCGAACCACGAGGACGCTGATCCCGATATAGAGATCCTGGCTCTGGCGTTCACCACCGAGCAGGCCCGCGCCAAGCGCGGCATCGTCCGGTGGATGGCGAAGTACCAGGCGTTCCTGTTCTTCCCGCTGCTGACGGTTGAGGGGATTGGCCTGCACGTCCGCAGCTTCCAGGCCGTGCTGCGGCGGGAGGTGAAAGCGCACTGGGTGGAAACGGTGCTGCTCGCCGCGCACGTGGTGGGTTATCTGGTGGTGGTGTTGCTGGTGGTGTCGCCGCTGAAGGCGGTGGTGTTCATCGCGGTGCACCAGGGTCTGTGGGGCGTGTACATGGGGTGCGCGTTCGCGCCCAACCACAAGGGCATGCCGACCCTGTCCGCGGGCGACAGGCTGGATTACCTGCGCAAGCAGGTGCTCACCTCCCGCAACGTTCGCGGGAGCCGGTTCGTGGACTTCCTGCTCGGCGGTTTGAACTACCAGATCGAACATCACCTTTTCCCGAGCATGCCCCGGCCGAACCTGCGACATGCCCAGCATCTGGTGCACCGGTTCTGCGCCAGTCGCGGAGTGTCGTACAGCCAGTGCGAACTGCTCAGCTCCTACGCCCAGGTGCTGCGGCACCTGCACGCGGTCGGCATGCCGTTGCGGCACCCGTCCATCAGCCGCAACACCTCGTAGCCACGTTCTGCTCGTGCGTCAGCGCGCACCCGACGACGCGGGAGGGGTTTCTGGTGAAGGCCGCCACTGTGGTTCCAGGCAGTCCGGAGTTGTCGGCGGTCACCGAACTGCCCGATCCCGTTCCGCAGCCGGGGGAGCTGCTGGTGCGTGGCCTGTTGGTGGGGTTCTGCGGCATTGATCGTGATGTCACCGAATGCGCACGTGGCCTCTTGCCGCCGGGGCGGGACCGCATGGTTCTCTTCCACGAATCCGTCGGTCAGGTGGTCCACGCGCCCGCGATCAGTGGTTTCCAGGAGGGCGACTACGTGGTGGGCGTCGTCCGGCGTCCGGACCCGCTGCCGTGCGAGGCGTGCACCGCGGGGCAGTGGGACTTCTGCCTCAACGGCGAGTACACCGAGCGCGGCATCAAGGGACTGGATGGGTTCGGTGCTCAGCGGTGGACGGTTGAGCCCCAGTTCGCGATCAAGGTCACCCCGGGGCTTGGTGATCTGGGGGTGCTGATCGAGCCTGCATCGGTGGTGGCCAAGGCGTGGGAGCAGGCCGACGTGATCGGCAGACGAGCCTATTTCGCTCCCCGTCACGCGTTGGTGACCAGCGCAGGACCGATCGGACTGCTCGGTGCTCTGCTTGGCACGCAGCGCGGGCTGGACATGCACGTTTTCGATCACGCCACCGAGGGGCCCAAACCGGATCTGGTGCGCGCGCTGGGTGCCACCTACCACACCTCGTTGGACGATCTGGGCTGCGAACCGGACGTTGTGATCGAGGCGACCGGATCCGGGAAGGTCGTGTTCGAGGTGCTGCGGCACACCGCGCGCAACGCCATCACCGTGCTGACCGGCAACACGGGCCACCACCGCACCGTGCCCCTCCCAGCGGCGGCGATCGACGACGAACTGAAGCTGGACAACGACGTCGTTCTGGGAAGCGTGAATGCCAACCTGCGCCACTACAACCAGGCCGTGCAGGCACTGGCCGGAGCGGACCGGAACTGGCTGGGGTCCCTGATCAGCCGCCGGATCCCGCTGGGCGACTGGACCAAAGCCTTTGAGACGGGCCCCGAAGAGTTGAAGGTCGTCGTCGACCTCCAGGCCTGAGCTCGATGAGCCGACCCGGGGTGCTGTTCGACGGCAAGGGGTAGTCCAGCTGCGTCGGTGCGAAAATCAGAGCGAGGATCGAACACATCGAGGCCCGATGGTCGAGGAACGTGAAACCGAGTTCGTGACCCGGGGTGGCCACGGCGGGATTGCGCGGCTGCAGTCGAAGGCTGAGGCGCGCCTCGGTCTGCTGGCCGCGGGCTTGCAGGAGTACGCGATCTTCGCGCTCGATGCGGCCGGTCGGGTGGATGGCTGGGATGACGGGGCTGAACGCATCATGGGCTATCTCAGCGAGGAGATCATCGGGAAGCACTTCTCGGTCTTCTCCCCGGCGGAACCGGGCCTTGCCGACCACGCGGAATGGCAGCTGGCTCAGGCCGCTGAGCTCGGCAGCCATGTGGACGAAGGCTGGCTCCTGCGCCAGGACGGCACCCGCTTCTGGGCCCACGTGGTGATTGTCGCGCAGCGGTCGGCGGAGGGCGGCGTGCGAGGTTTCATCCAGGTCACCCGTGATGAGACCGAAGCCGGTGCCCGGCAGCAGCGGTCGAGCCGGCGGTTCACCGACCTGTTCGACCTGACCCCGGTCGGTATCGCCCTGTTCGATGCGTCCGAGCGCGTGCTGGATGCCAACGAGGCGCTGTGCGGCCTGTTGGGCTACCGGCTGCACGACCTGAACAACATGCCCGCCGCGGGCCTGCTGCACCCGGACGACCGGGGCGCCAGCCTCCTCGTGGACGCCGCGGCAATAGATGCACCGTTGAACCGGTCACGGGTGCACCAGCGGGTGCTGGTGCGTTCGGATGGCCAGGCTGTGCACTGCGACGTGCACAGCGCGGCATCGGTGGCAGACGACGGAAGCCGGTTCTGGCTGGTGGTGTTCCAGGACATCACCGAGCGGCTGCGCCAGACCGAGACGTTGCGCTACCAGGCCACCCACGACGATCTGACCGGATTGCTCAACCGCACGGGCCTCAACGAGCTGCTCGACAGCTTGCTGCACTGGGGCGCCGAACAGGTCGCCGTGCTGTTCTGCGACATCGACAACTTCAAGCGCGTCAACGACGCGCTGGGCCACGAGGCCGGCGACGAACTGCTCACAGCGTTGGCGCGGCGTCTCGTGGACGGGCTGCCGCCCGGATGCACGCCGGCCCGGCTTTCCGGCGACAAGTACCTGATCATCTGCTCGGACGTCGACGCCGTGGGGGGTTTGGAAGCCTTCACGATGTCGGTGGCGGAGCTGCTGCGCACGAGCGTGCCCGTGCGCGGGCACCCCGTCGCCGTATCGGCCTCGATCGGGGCCGCGACGCTCGACCGGGACACCGTCGGCGCGGATCTGCTGCGCTACGCCAACGCGGCGATGTTCCACGCAAAGAGCCGGGGGCCCGGACGGGTGTCGCTGGCCACCCCCACCATGATCGCCACGGTGGAGGAGCAACTGGGCCTCGAAGAGCAACTCCGCGCAGCGATGGAGACCGACTCCCTCGTCCTGCACTACCAGCCGATCCTCGCCGGTGATCGTTCCGTCGTGATGGCCGAGGCGCTGGTGCGCTGGCCGCATCCCGACCGCGGCCTGCTCTCACCGGAGGTGATCCTGCGCGTGGCCGAGCAAGGCAACCTTCTACGCAGACTGGACCGGTGGGTGCTGCGCACCGCCTTGCAAGAGGCGGCCAGCTGGCCCGTCCGGAATGGACGCCCGGTGGCCATCGCGGTCAACCTGGTCGATCTGCTGCCCCACGACCCGGAATTCGTCGACGAGATCACCGCGATCATCACCGAAAGCGGCATCGACTCGCACCGCGTGGTCCTGGAAATCGTGGAAACGTCCTTGATCGACCTGCCCGCGCGCCCCCGCGAAGCGATGGTCGAGCTCGCCGAACGCGGAGTGCGCTTCGCCCTGGACGACTTCGGCACCGGCTACTCCTCGCTAGCCCGCCTCAAAGACCTTCCCACGCAGATCATCAAGCTGGACCGCCAGTTCGTCTCAGGTGTCGAAACCGACGCGGCCGACCTCGCCATCGCCCAAGCCATGACCGGCATGGGGCACGCGATGGGACGCAGCTGCGTCGCCGAAGGCGTCGAGAACATCGGCCAGTTCCTGGTCCTCAGCGACCTCGGAATCGACTTCTACCAAGGCTGGCTGTTCTCCCGCCCGCTCCCGGCCGACCAGCTCCGCGCCTTCCTCGAAAATCCACCCACCCAGGAACCGGAGTAGGAGCGCGCCAGCTCTCCGGGCTGCATGAACCGGCGGGCTGGAAGAGGGCGACTGTCTAATCGGGATCCGTGGTGGGCCCGGAGATCATGCGGGCTTCCTCGCTTCGGTCGACGTTGATGCGGCGGAGTTTGGCCTGCTCGGCTACTGGGATGCGCAGGGTCAGCACCCCGTTGCGGTACTCCGCCTGGACGCGGTCGGCATCCAGCGCGGCGCCGAGTTGGAGTTGCCGGGCGAACCTGCCGGTGGGGCGCTCGGTGACCAGGTAGCTCACTTCCGAACTGCTGGACTCGGTCGCGCTGCGCTGCGCGCGCACGGTCAGCGTGTTGTGCTCAGCGGTGACCTCCAGCGACTCGGGGTCGATGCCAGGCAGGTCGAACTCGACGACGTACTCCTCGCCGCGACGGTAGGCATCCATCGGCATGGGCTGCGGCGTGCGCGCCGCGGTCAACACCTCGCTGGCCAACCGGCTGATATCGCGGAACGGGTCGAACTGCAGCACCGGCATCGCACACACCTCCTTCGGTGGCAGTGCCAAGTGCACTCTCCGCTGATACCCGGCGTGACTCGGCTGTTGAGAATTCCGTGCTGACCGGCAGCCGCAGGCGACAACCCGCGGCGGCCTATCGGACGGAGAGCAGGTGGCCGCCGTCGGTTTCCCAGCGGTCTTCCGGCGACGCCTCGGTTGGCTGCGGGACGACCGCAGGAACGGAATTCGGGGCATTGGCGAGCAGATCGTGGGGTGTGGCGACGTTGTCCGGTTCGGACGCCCTCGTCAGCACCGCGTTACCGCGAAGTTCGGTCGTGTCCGCGGGGATGACCAGCAGGACCATTCGGTGTCCGCTCGGGTCGGTCAGGCTGACCGTGTCTTGATCGAGCGTGTGGAAGCCTTCGAGGCGTACCTGGTGCCCCTCGACGCGGAGTTTCCGAGGGGCCGGCTCCCATGCGGCCAGGTTGTAGGCGAGCCGGGTCATCGGACCGCGGGTGGCGGCGAGGGCGGTGAGCAGCGCGGTGAACTCGGTTGTCGGGTTCGCCGATCGCGGCCACCAAGCGCCGTCTACGAAACCTCGCGTGCCGGTTCCCTGTTTGACTGCGACGCAGGCGCCTGCGGAGGTGGCCTGTGCGGTGCCCGGGTTCAGCTGGTCCGGTCCCATGGCGGAACTCCTTCCCGGCCGTTCGACGACCGGTACTGACCCCCGGGACTGTGGAAGCGGGACTGCTCACGTTGCCGAGAACCTCGTTGACCTCAGCCTACGCCTGATCGCGTGGACCAGAGCGGCTGTTCTGCGGGGCTTGGGCACAGACCGGGCAGTCGGGGATTCGGCGAAGGGTTCCCAGATCAGGCCGGACCTGACGTCCAGGACGACGTTCGCACCCGCCGCCCTCGGCGGCTCGAAGCCGGTCAGGTAGCGCAGGGCCTCTAGGCGACCAGCGAGCCGACCTGCATGGTCAGCGGGCCGATCAGGGCGTTGTGGGACGGCGGCCGCGGGCGCTGATCGCCACGCAGGCGAGGCGCTTTTGGGCGTATGTAAGGGCCTCCGCAGCTGCGGAGGCCCTTATCGGAACGCCAGCTCGAGTTTGACGAGCGTCTTTCGCACTTCTGAACTCCGTCCTTGAGTTGGACCATGCATTCCTTCGGGGCTATCGCGATCACCCCTTCGGTTCACCGACCCTCTCAATCGATTCACCGCACTTTTAGTACACGCCTGTTCAGGGCATAAGTCAATGAATCGAGCCGTCTGAGCTGCGAAAACGGCGCGTGCTCAGCGGGGACGGAACGGGTTGTCTCGGAGATCCGGCGGATGCTCCGTTTCGCCCCGGCGGTACCGCTCGGCCTGCCAGGCTTCCCAGGCCCGTTCCAGTTGCGGCGTCGAACTGGTCGGCAGGGTGGTGGTCTCGCAGAAGGTGTGGAAGTCCAGGTCCGGTTCAAGGCTGGCCCGGCTGCGCGACGGCGGACTGCGACTGCTCCCTCGACGAACGCGAGTGGCTTCGACCACGGCTGCGGCTGCAGCTGCAGCTGCCACTACACCGACTGCTCCTCCTGCGACGGCGGCGACAGCATGACCGACTGCCCGACTTGCGACAGCCGCAGCTACATCAGCGAATACCTCGACGCGCATGGCCGGATGATCGCCGCCTGATCAGTCGAGCGATCCGTTGCGGGTGGCACGAACTCGGGGAAACCGCAGGATCCCGTCGCGGACCGGCTGACCAGCGAGGGGTGGACTCTCGCGGGGGTGGCGACCATGGGCGGAACCCGCTGGGGAACTGCCTGGTGAACCCGTTGCTGGACCGGTGCCACCCGTCGCCCGTCGCCCGCGGAGTGGCCATCTGCCGATCCTCCGCAGGGGCAGGCCAATGGTTTCCGAACGAAGGGAACGACGGGGAACGTTGGGCAGATCCTGTGTTCTCTCCGCGTATTCGTTGACCTACGTGACTCTGTCTGCACCAAGTTTCCGCAGCTCGGACGGATCGATTCACTTGACTTATGCCCTGAACAGGCGTGTACTAAAAGTGCGGTGAATCGATTGAGAGGGTCGGTGAACCGAAGGGGCGATCGCGACAGCCCCGAAGGAAGGCATGGTCCAACTCAAGGACGTTCGTAGTCCTGAGCCCCGCCGGAAGTTCTGGAGCAGGCGGAGATCAGAAGTGCGAAAGACGCTCGTCAAACTCGAGCTGGCGTTCCGGTAAGGGCCTCCGCAGCTGCGGAGGCCCTTTCATACGCCCAGAAGCAACCGCCAGGTCACCCTGCGCCGCCGTAGTGGTATAGCGACGTATTCGAGGGAGAGGCGTTGTTGATGTCTACCTTGACACGGTAGTGCTCAGATTGGCTGTTTTGGCTGGTCAAGTGTGCGCCAAAGGTGGGTCAGTGCGGGGTGGGGACAGGTTGCTGCGCCGCCGGAACGGTGCCACCAGTTTGCCCGGCGTGGGTGTCTGGATGGGTGGAGCGGGAGGGCAATGGGAGGGTTGTAGGGGGTTGAACCGCGTTGTACTGCACTGAGCGGAAGTGGGCTGCACCGGTTTGTGCTGCGGTTTCTCGGTTTTCGCTGGTGAATGTCTTTTGTGGACTACTCTGGGGGTCAAGGGGTCGCAGGTTCAGATCCTGTCAGCCCGCCGTTGGCGGAAGCCCGCTGACTGGCACGTAAGTGCAGGTCAGCGGGCTTTTTCGTGTACCGTTGTGGATCTTGGGTGATTGTCCCGAAGTGTGCCGTCTCGAATTTCGGCGATTTTTGGGAGGATTTTGGGAGGATCGGTTTCGCGGGTTTGAAATGGGGTCGCGTTGTGGGAGGCGCCGCTGTTCACCCGCGTGGGTGGTTTCGGTGTGCGCTGACACTTGGCACTGATCACGCGGAGATGTGGGTCTGGCCTTCGATGACCTTCGACCGGGCGAGCTGGAGATCATCAGGTTGTTGGCCATCGGTACACCTGCCCATCGGGTGTGGTGAACGCTGGCCTTGGACAAGCGCCACGGTTACAGGCGAGTGACCGACTGTGTCTTAGAGCCTGTTCCTAAACGCGGGTGAGGCGTTTGCTGGTGGTGTGGATCATGGCCCAGCGGACGATGGCTTCGTGGTGTTCGGGGAGTCG
>NZ_JBWKKU010000100.1:0-27189 GCF_056431445.1 Saccharopolyspora sp. NPDC045941 | reverse complement strand
CACGCCTTCGTGTCCCTCGGCCACCAGGTGCGCGTCCCGCGCGCGACCGGCCGCCGCCAGCAGTCTTTCGAGGTCATCGCCGCGGGCGTGCAGCACGACAGCGGCTTCGGCGGCGTCCAGCGAAACGCCGTCCGTGGCGCGGCGGAGCGCACGGCGCATCGCCGAGGCGCTCGGAGTGGGTTCCGGCGGGGAAACTTCCAGATCTGCAACCGACACCAGCCGACTCCTTGCTCTGGGTGCCGCCATCGCCTGCTACGAGAAATTCACCAAGTGCGACATCCTTTTCAGTTTGTTCCGAAGTGAATCCGACCTAGTGCCTCGTCAAACAAGGTTGATCTGGTAACCGGTATGTCGGATGTTTGAGTTGATCGTAAGGGCCCGTTTGGGACAAGCGCGCCGGGCAGTCATCAACGGTGGGGGTCGTGTTGCTCTTTCCGACGGTTCTTTTTGCGGGTGTACATATCTTGATCAGCTCTGTGCAGGAGTTCTGTTGGTGCGGTGGTGGGGTCTTGGGTCAGGGCAATCCCTACGCTGGCTTTCAGATCGACTTGATGGCCGGCTGCGGTGGTCTCGGTGTCGAGGAGTTGTGCGATGCGGTCGCGTAGCGCTTCGCCTGCGGGGAGGTCGTCGACAAGGCTGGCGACGACGAATTCGTCGCCGCCCAGTCGTGCCACCGTGGCACCGGGGTCCACACCGCTGACCAGTTCGTGGGCGGCCGCGGTCAGGAGATGGTCACCAGCGAGGTGGCCGTATCGGTCGTTGACTTGTTTGAGCTTGTCGAGATCGGCGACAAGCACCGCCAGAACGCCGCTGCCACCGGCTAGCGCGGCGAGATGGTGGTCGAGGCGGTCGGCGAGGAGGGCGCGGTTGGCCAGTCCGGTCAGCGGGTCGTGCAAGGCGAGGTGGGCGAGGTGGGCATCGGTCATGCGGCCGTTGCCGATCGCCTCGTAGTGGCTGACGAGGAAGGAGGGCATGCCGTCCGGGCCGGTGACCATGCTGGATCGGATCAACACCGTGATCGGGTGGCCGTCCTTGTGCCGATACCGTTTTTCCACGCTGACCGTTCTGACACGGCCGGCACGCAGATCAGCGAGCGCAGCCTCGCCCTGCTGTCGATCACTAGGGTAGGTCAGGTCGGAAAAATGCCGTGCCAGAATCTCATCGCGCCGGTACCCGAGCAGGTCGCACAACGCGTCGTTCACCGATGTCCAGTACCCCTGCAGATCCAGCAGGGCCATCCCGATCGGCGCAGTGGCGAAACACTGATCCCACAGGACTTCGCAGCTTCGGCGGGCGATGATGTCCTCTGCCTGCACCAGGATCGAGAAAGGGCGGCCAACGGTGTCGGTGAGGACCGAACCCGACAGCCGCACCCAGACGATCTGGCCGTCGGGCTTCTGGTACCAGGTCTCCGCCACCGCGTGTCCGCGTGCGAGGGTGTCCCCGACGACGGCGCGTCGCAGGACAGCGTTGCCTGGCCAGGACGAGTCGTGCGGGCTCGGCTGCAGGAACTCTGGGGTGCCGTGGCCCAACAGAGTGCACCAGGCCGGGTTGACGTACCGGGGGCGGCCCTGCACATCCAGCACCGCGGTGGGCACGGGAGCCCGATCGAAAACCGCATGCCACTCGACACCTGCCGCCCTGCCCGGCGATGCCGGGACGGGTTCGCGCCAGCCCTCCGTCGCCGAACCAAACGGGGTAAGACCCTGCGCCGCACCGTGATCCAGGGTGGTCAGCATGTCGGTCAGACATCGTCGCGGCCCAGCCCAGCGACGCTGCTCCAGCGCCAGACTCATCAAATCCTCGGCAAGCCCGACACGATACTCACGCTCACGTGGGGAATGCATGGTCGGAAACTCCGTCAGGGCGTGCGCCGTATGATGTGGTGGGAGAATTTAAGACGGTGTCCCAGGGATATCCCACAATTTTCTCCTTACATGAGTGCGATCTACACACATGATCACGGCTCTTCGCGAGTCGAAAG
Source organism: Saccharopolyspora sp. NPDC045941 (assembly GCF_056431445.1). Lineage (NCBI taxonomy): Bacteria > Bacillati > Actinomycetota > Actinomycetes > Pseudonocardiales > Pseudonocardiaceae > Saccharopolyspora > Saccharopolyspora sp. NPDC045941. Next base: position 25,205 of record NZ_JBWKKU010000100.1, on the reverse strand, counting down.
CTTCGCTCCGAACCCGGCTACGAGACCAACGTTGCTTGACAAGGCACTAGGACAGCTTGGTGTGTGCGCAACGTGAACCGCTTCGTTCGCGCGAGGCTGCCGGTGTGGACAGAACGGCGCGGGCCGAACGTTGCCGGCAGCCCACGCGCTGGATCGTTTTCAGTGCGCTGCCGCGGAGTCACGCAGGCTGTTCGAGCTTGGGCGTGGACAGCCCCGTGAGCCGAATACCGGCATGGGTCTTGTAGCGCCGATTGACTCCGATCAGCAAAGCGGTCATCCGTTCGCAGACCCCACTCAGGTCTAGCGGGCCGCAGTCGATCGGCCGAAGCCCAGGAATTCGGGCGATAAGCGCTGCCGCGGCCTCCTTGTCAACCTTCTTGTCACCGCAGAGCAGCACGTCTTCGTCAAGGTGCCGTGCCGTGTCCTGCAACGTGGCGGCGCTGACGGTCTGCAGCGCGGAGACGACGGAAACGCCACCAGGCAGCAGGTCCTGCGCCTGCTCCGCCGCTGAGCCTGCCCATGGGGTGATGGGCCGAAGGCCACGTCGTCCGGGCACCATCGGCGCGGTCGTGTCGATCAGTAGCTGGCCCGGCTGAATGACGTTGGCGATCGAACGGACGGTCTCGATGTGGGCGCTGAAGGGCACCGCAACGACGACAACGGGCGCGTCTTTGATCATCTCGGCGTTCTCACCGCCTGACGCCCCGGGAAGATGCGCCGCTGTGGCCTTCGCGGCGTCCGCGCGACGAGAACCGATTCTCACGTGGACGCCAGCATGCGCCCACCGGGTCGCGAGCCCGAGGCCGAGCGCTCCGGTGCCACCGACGATGGTGACGGTCTCGATGTGCAGAGGCGGATTGTCGAGGGGTGGCGCGGGCTGAGGGGATGACATGGGAGCTCCTTCGTTCTCGGCTTGGTGGTTCATTCGCTGAGCGGGTGGTCTTGACCGTTCTGTGCGGGCCCGACCCAGACGCTCTTGACGTTGGTGAACTGCCGGATCCCGAAGGCACCGAGCTCTCGCCCGTAGCCACTGCGCTTGACTCCGCCGAAGGGCAGACGCGGGTCGGACGCGACGATTCCGTTGACGAACACGGCACCCGCGTCGATGCGGGGCACAAGGTGGTTCGCGCGATCAAGGTCCGACGTCCACAGGGCCGCACCGAGACCGAACTCGGTGGCGTTGGCGATGTCGACCGCGTCGGATGCGTCCTTTGCCCGGATGACCGCGGCGACCGGACCAAAGGTCTCCTCAGCCGCGACAGCCATCTCAGGGGCGACGTTGTCGAGGACGGCGGGCCGGTAGTAAAAGCCCGGCCCCTCCGGCACCGTGCCGCCGGTGACGATCCTGGCGCCCGCTGAGACGCTTCGGCGCACCTGGTCGAGCACGTCCGTGCGGATGCCTTCCTTCGCCAACGGGCCGATTCGCACGTCGCGGTCGAATGGGTCGCCGACGGTGAGCGCGGCGACCCCCGCGGCGAATGCCTCGGTGAACTCCTCGGCGACCGCGTCTTCGACGATGAAGCGCTTGCCCGAGATGCAGCTCTGCCCGGAGTTGAGCGTCCGGGCCGTGACGGCAGCAGCGGCAGCGGCGGGGATATCGGCGTCCGCGAGGACGATGAACGGGTCCGAGCCACCAAGCTCAAGCACCTGCGGCTTGAGGTGCGAAGCGGCCATGGCCGCAACCTGGGCCCCCACCTCGGTCGAGCCGGTAAGGGTCAGAGCACGGACGCGGTCGTCACCGATGAGGCCGGGCACAGCGTCCGCGCCGACCAGCAGCGTGGTGAACAGCCCGGTCGGACAGCCCGCCTGCTCCCAGACCTCGGCGATCGCAAGGGCGCAACGCGGAACGTTCGACGCGTGCTTCAGCACGGCGCCGTTGCCGGCGAGCAACGCGGGCGGCGCGAACCGGAACACCTGCCACAGCGGGAAGTTCCACGGCATCACGGCGAGCACCAGACCCAGCGGGTCGTAGGCGATGTGACTGCGTGTGGCAGCGGTCTCGACGGACTCGTGGGCGAGCATCGCCGGACCGTGCTCGGCGTAGTACTCGCAGCACCAGGCGCACTTCTCGACCTCGGCTTCAGCCTCGCCGATGGGCTTGCCCATCTCCTCGGTGATCAGCGCGGCGAGCCTGTCCCGGTCGGCGCGCATGATGGCGGCGGCGCGGTGGAGGTGCTCGGCGCGGACCTCGATCGGAGTGGACCGCCACTGAGCGGCCGCAGTTGCGGCCCGGGCGAGGGCCGCCTCGATCTGGTCCGGCGTGTGCGGGTCGAAGCGAGCTAGGACTTCTTCGGTCGCGGGGTTGACAGAGCTGATTTGACGAGCGGACATGGTGGTGTCCTTCTTGAGTCGGCGCGCGCGAGCGGAGCGGGTGTCATGGTGGCTCGGCCTGCACGCCGCGCCACAAGGAGGAAGGTCAGGCGACGGCCTGACGGCGGACGAGCTCGGGGTCCGGCCCGCTCCACAGCACGTCGTCGGCGGCGACGCGGTCGTGCGCCGCGCTCGACTCGAGCGCGGCGAGCACCTCGCGGGCCACGCGCAGGTACCAGTCCGCGACCTCGGCGGGGTAGTCGGCGTAGCTGCCGTTCTCCCGCAGCACCGGTCCCTCGACGGTGGGGATGTCGGTCCGGCCGTCGAAGTCGATCGTGTACGGCTTGCCCAGCTTGGTCGCGGTGGGCGCGTCGATCGTGGCGTCGAGCTTGACCCACCGGCCGTCGACGAAGGCCTCGCCGAGCGAATGCCACGGCAGCGGGCGACCGACAGGCCCGCCCCACAGCACGCGCACCTCTGGGGACAGGAACTCCATCTCGGGGGCGTCCAGGGCCTGGAAGGCGACGCGCGCCGGGATGCCGGCGGCTCGGGCCAGCGCAACGAAGGAACTGGCCTTGCCCATGCAGAACGCGACGCCGTTCTCGAGGACGTCGCTGGCCGCTGTCTGCCCCTTCGCGAGATAGCGGAACGAGGCCAGGATGTCGTAGGGCAGGTCGCGGACGTGGTGGTAGATGCGGCCCAGACGGTCGACGTCGGTCGTGGCGCCCTCGGTGATGCGGCGGGCGGTCTCGACGACGGTCGGGTGGTCGGAGTCGATGTACGCAGTCGAGCGGAGGTACTCGTCACCGGCGGCCTCGGTCGTCCGGGAGGTCACATCGGAGGTCATCGTGCGGCTCGCTTTCAACGGGTGTTTGCGGAGGTCAGGCGGGCTGAGAAGCACGGGCGGTGTCGAGGTGCGGGAGGACCTGCTCGCCGACCACGTCCAGGTAGTCGGAGTCCGCTACGTCTGGGATCGTGAACAGAAAATGGTTGATCCCAGCAGCCTGGTACTCGCGGATCTGCTTTAGGCAGGCGTCGGCGGAGCCGGTGATGAGGCCGCTTTCGGGGATCGACTTGAACCGCGCGCGCAGCTGTTGCTGGACCTCGGGCGACTCGGTGGGTGCGAGCAGCGTCGTCAGTGACAGCTGAAGAGTGGCTGGGTCGCGGCCGATCGCCTCGCACTCGCGGTCGAGCAGCGCACGGCGTTCGCCGCATTTCTCGGCTGGCCACCACCGTACGTTGATTCCGTTCGCATACCGGACGGCGATGCGGCTGACCCGCAGCCCTTCGCCACCGATCCACAGCGGCGGGTGCGGCTTCTGGACGGGCGGCGGGTCGCAGATCGCGCCGTCGATCGTGTAGAACTCGCCGCGGAACTGCGGGTTTGCCTCGGTCCAGACGCTGCGCAGCACCTGGAGCGACTCGGCGAGCGCCGAGACCCGGTCACCGGTCGACGGGAACGGAATTCCGTACGCTTCGAACTCCTGTTGAAACCAGCCCGCACCAAGGCCGAGATCCACACGCCCGCCCGAGATCACGTCGAGGGTGGCGGCCATCTTGGCGAGGACGGCGGGATAGCGGTACGAGTTGCACAGCACGCTTGTGCCCAGGCGCAATGAGGTCGTGTCGCGCGACAGCGCTGACAGCGCCGTCCAACACTCGAGCAGTGGGATTGACGACGGTCCCTGCGTCGCGGGCGTCTCGTCGCTCGCGTCGGCGGTGATCCCGGCATCCCGGACGTAATCATCCGGGCTGAGGGTCAGGAAGTGGTCGCACAACCACACAGAGTCGAACCCGTGGGACTCCGCCGTCTGCGCGACGCGGGCCATGTCAGGGTAGTTGCCCACGGACAGGCCCCGAATGGTCAGGGCGAGGATCAACCCGACGTGCGGGCCGCCCCCGCGAGGGGGCTCTGGTGTGCCGGGATCGGCGGCGGTCATTGGCGCAACCTTTCTGTTCGCTCTGTCATGCCGACCGTCCCGTGCGAGATGACGCGGGGAAGCGTCACCGAGAAGCCGTAGCGATCCGGTCGGTAGTGGAAGACAACGACCTCCAGGGGTCGGTTGTCGTGGTCGTAGCTGACGCGATCGAGCACGAGGACCGGTGCGCCCTCGTCGACGCCCAGCGCCGCCGCGACGTCAGCGGAAGCGCCTGCGGCGTGGATCTCGTGCCGGGCCTCCGCGATGCGCGTGCCCAGCCGCTGCTCCCACATCGTGTAGGTGGTCTCGGTGGCCGGCTCCGCCGACCGCAGCGGCTCGGCGGCGTCGCGAACCCGGGTCGGGAGGTGGATCGTCACCAGCGCCAGGTGCTGCTCGCCGTCGCTGTAGCGGCGGCGGATGGTGAGCACCTCGGGCTCTCCCAGAGTCCGCGCGACGTATGCCGACGAGTGCTCGACCCCGAAGCTCATGACCTCGATCTGCGGTGTCACTCCTTGGTCGAGCAGGACCTCGGTGATCGTGCGGACCCCGGAAGACAGCTCTTGATCCAGCGGTGTGGACACGAAGGTGCCCAACCCTTGCTTGCGCACGACCCAGCCTTGGGTCTCGAGCATGCCCACCGCTGCGCGGACGGTGATGCGGCTTAGTCCGGACTCCGCGATCAGCTCCTTCTCGGTGGGCAACCGTGCGCCCGGGGGCAGCTGCTGCTTGATGATCAGGGTCTTGATCCGTTCGGCCAGCTGCGCCGTGGCCGACGTGCGGCCGCGCTGAATCCGCAGGTCGACCTCGGACAAGTCCAGGCGGGCCTCGGAGTCCTCAGGTGATGTCATAAGTCGTATTGAACCTGGCGGAGGTGGCCCACCGTGTCGCGACATGCGTGTGGGGCCAGGCGTCGGATGGTCCGCCTGTGTCTCAACCTTGACTCCACACATAAGACGTTTTATAACGTATTGCACATGGGGACGCAAGAGACGCCCCGCCCCGACAGACTGGAGACGCCGTGTCCGACGAGAGCCCTGTGACCGTGATCGCCCGTTTTACCCCGGCGCACGAGCACGCCGACCAGCTGCAGAAACTGCTCGAGGGGATGGTGGCGCCCACGCGCGCCGAAGCGGGCTGCCACTTCTACAACCTGTTCGCCACCCAGACGGACGACACGCAGTTCGTGCTCCTGGAGTGCTACGAGGACTCCTCCGCGTTGGAGGCGCACCGCGCGTCCGCGCACTACAAGAACTACCGGGCCCAGCTCCCAGACTTGCTGGCGAAACCGATCGATGTCACTGTCCTTGCCCCGGTCGACGTGCTCGACTGAGTTCGGCACCCAATTCCCCGGCGTCGCGCTGACAGCTCAAAGGAGAGCACTGTGTCCGACCTGGAAAGCGGCGTGCCGCCGCTCAACACCCTTGATCAACCCATAACCATGCGCAGTATCGACAAGACCAGCCGCCGCGCGCTCGTGGCGTCATGGCTCGGATGGACGTTCGACGGGTTCGAGACCTACGCGCTCGTCCTGGCGGGGTCGGTCGCCGTCACCAGTCTGGGTACCAGCGCCCAGCTCGAACGGCTTCCCGCGTATGTCGGCGCGCTGGTGGCCGCGACCCTCGCGGGGTGGGCCTTAGGAGGGATCGTCGCCGGGTTCGCCGCGGACTACCTCGGCCGGCGGCGCATCCTCATCATTTCGATCCTCTGGTACGCATTGTTCACGGGCATGTCCGCCTTGGCACCCAACTACTGGTGGTTGCTGGCCCTGCGCTTCATCACTGGCATGGGGTTGGGCGCGGAGTGGGGCAGCGCGACGACGCTCATCGGCGAGCTGTGGCCCGATCGCAGCCGCGGGCGCGCCGCAGCTGTGCTGCAATCCGGGTTCGGGGTCGGCGCCGTGCTCGCCGCCCTGACCTGGTTCCTCCTGCAGCCGGTGGGCGCCGAGGCCTGGCGGTACCTGTTCTTGGTTGGCACGCTTCCGGCGCTGGTCGTGCTGTACGTGCGCCGAGCCGTCCATGACCCGGAGATGTGGACGGAGATCCGCGACCGCAGGCGTAAGGCCAGAGCCACCGCGGCAGGCGGTGGACAGGTCAGCGCAGAAGACCGTGAGCTCCTGCGGTCTCCGTTCACCTCGGTGTTCAGCCAGCCGCACCTGCGTCAGAGGGCCCTGCGACTGCTCCTGATCACCGTCGTGTCGGTCGTCGGCCTCTACAGCGTGTCAGCCTGGATCCCGCAGTTCACCGGCCAGCTCGCTAAGCACGTGGGGCAGTCCGGCGGCGCGTGGGCCGCGAACGCCGGCCTGGTGTTCAACGCCGCATCCGTGCCCGGGTACCTGCTTCTGGGTTACCTGGCAGACCGATGGGGCCGAAAACCCACCATGCTCCTGTACTACGTCGGGTCCGCCGTGATTCTTCCGGTCTTCTTCTTCGCCGTGAGCACGCCGGAGATCGCGCTGATCGCAGCTGGGATCGCCGGGTTCTTCATCCTGGGGCAGTTCGCCTGGATGCCGATCTACATGCCCGAGCTGTTCCCCACAGCGGGACGGGCAACCGCGATCTCGGCGGTGTTCAACTCCGCCCGGATCGCAGGCTCCCTGGTCACGCTCTTCACAGGTGTGCTCATCAGCCTGCTGGGCGGCATCTCGACGGCGGCGACCACTGTCGGCGTGACGTCGTATGTCATTGCGCTGGCCGTGATCTGGTTCGTTGGGCCGGAAACCAAGGGCCAGCCGCTCCCGCACTGAGGCCGGATTCCTGACCCAGGCTGATCCGAGTGGTGTCGTGACAGATGCTTCACGAACCCGCTCGGGTCAGCTGATCCAGCGCTGCCCTCGGCTGAGCGCATCCGCCGCGGAGACGACGAGTGCTGTTGCCGGAGCGAGGCCCTCCTTCCGCCATACGAGCTCGAGGTTGAAGGTCGGGAGATCAGAGTCCGTGAGCGGGACTGCGGCGACATCCGTCGTGACAATATGCTGCGCCATCGAATCCGGCACGAGCGTGAAGCTCTTGCCGTCATGCAGGTCGAGGTGCTTCATCCCGGGAATCGGGTCCTCTTGGTAGGTGAACTTCTCGCCCGGTCCGCCGCAGCGCCGCCATCAGCGTGGCGTGGTGAGCAGGCACCAGCTGCGACTTGTAGAAGCGAAACGTCTGGCCGGCGAAGTCGCGCAACGAGACGCCTTGGCGTCCAGCGAATGCATGCCCCGCGCCGACCAGCGCCGTGAACGCTTCTTGGCGCAACGGCTGACGGCCGTACTCGACCCGATCCGGCAAGGTGTGCGAGACGACCAGGTCGAGACCGCCGTCGCTCAGTGCACCGTCCAACTGCAGCGACCAACCTTCCTGCGCATCGATGCGGATCGCGGGGCGCCACGTGTTCACCGCGTCGATCAGGCGTGGCGCTATGGGCCCACACCGGCCGGTCAAGGCCGCTGCGGCTGACGGGAGAAGGCCCCGCAGCGTGCTAGTGCACGCCGACTTCGAGACGGCCGCCGCAGGCCGGTTGACGCGCTGCCCTGATCGGCTGGGCGGGTCACTGAGTTGGCTTCGCTGGAAGCCGCGGCTGCGGTCTCGCTGAGCCGTCTCGCCCCGGCATTGTAAACCATCCGCAGCGGCTCGGAACCCGCGTCGGGCCCATGCGAAACCCATGCTTTATGAACGCGCGTCCCTGCGAGTCAAGCATCTCGTACCCAACCCTGGCGAAAAGAACGTCCTGGTCAGGCGCGGTTCAGCACGCTCCCCCGCAGCAAAGCTCAACATCCGTCCAGTTCTGAGTCCATCGGCCTCAAAACCGAACACTCGATGTTGCAGCTAGAGGCGAGGACCCTGTGTCCCAGAAAGTGACACAGGTCGGATCCGAATAGACACATCTCAACCCTTCCCAAAATGAGCACAGTTCTCATTATTGAGAGCATGACACGATTTCGCGCATCAGAAATACATCACAAAGACGCCAGCCTCCCCACCCCGAGCGGTAATCGTATTCATTTTCAGAATTGTCACCGCGCAAGAATTACCCTAGGTGTTGTGCAATGGACTTGACGAGACTAGCAGCGGGACTGACCCCCGCCTGGCGCCATATCGCGATCGACTGGGACCGGAGCCTTCGATCCGCGGGCCGCCCCGCGACAACACGCTATATCTACCTTCTTGCCGTGAGACAGTTTGCTCATTTTCTCGCCGAACATCTACCAGGAGACAACGCTGCTGCGGCGACTCAGGACCCAGCAATGACGATGCGTACCCACGTCGAGGAGTTCCAGTCCTGGATGATTGAGACGCGCTCGGCTGCCACAGCGGTGAACAAGCACAAGGCCCTGCAGCAGTTCTTCAAGTGGCTCGCCGAAGACGAAGACGAGATCGACCGCTCCCCTATGGAGCGCGTCAAGACCCCCGCTAAGCCCACGAAGCTGGTGCCGTTAATGGGCGACCAGGAAACTAAGAGAATCCTCGATTCCTGCAAAGGAAAGACATTCGCCGAACTGCGTGACCATGCGATCATTCGTATCTACTACGGCACCGGCGCACGACTGTCGGAGGTCGCAAGCCTGACAGTCGATGACATTGACATGGCCACCGATTCGGTTGTCTACCTGGGCAAAGGCGGGAAGTTCCGGCGCGTCCGGTTCGGACCGAAGACAGCTCGGGCGGTGAGTCGATACCTGCGCGCCCGGGCGAAGCACCGCGGAGCGGAGTTACCGAGCCTCTGGTTGGCCGAACGCGGGGGCCAGGCACTTCAGGCGAACGGGATCAAGATCATGCTCAAGAGGCGTGGCAAACGTGCTGGGGTGGCGGGCGTTCATGCCCACCGATGGCGACACAACTACGCCCACCAGTGGAAGCTCGCCGGCGGCGACACAGGGGATCTGATGCTGTTGCTGGGCTGGAGCTCGGATGCGATGGCCCGCCACTACGGCGCCAGCGCCGCAGCGGAACGCGCCCAAGAAACCCAACTCCGTATGGGAATCGGTGAAAATGTCTAGCAGCAAGGGAATGACTCCCGCGCAGCGGAGCCGGCGTGCCCGAGTGGCGGCCCATGCTTCCTGGGCCAACACCACTGATCGGACAGCACGAACGAGCCACGGCACTCGGGCGTTTCTTGCCCGCTTCGAGCAGCAAGTCGACCCACTCGGGCAACTCGATCCCAGAGAGCGCGAGATGCGGGCACGCCACACCCGTCTGGCATACATGCTCACGCTCGCCGAGCGCTCCGCCAAGGCCAGGCGCAGGAAACACCACGAGCAGAACAACTCCAAGAGCTGAGGCATGTCCCTCGACTGAACCGAGACAAGCAGACGTCGCGGCGTGCACCCACACACACCGCGACATCTGCCGTCCCTGTGCGGTGTGATCAGACGTTGTCGCCGATGCCCATGCGCACCTGCGTCTCCTGGGCTCGCTCGGCGGCGGCACTGGCGCCGTAGTGCCGCGGCATCGCATCCGAGCTCCACCCGAGTAGCAGCATCAGGTCCCCAGTGTCCCCGCCAGCGAGCTTCCACCGATGGGCGTAGGTGTGCCGCCACTGGTGCGCATGCAGACCTCCCAGACCCGCGGCTTTTCCGAGTCGCTTGAGACGGATCTTGATGCCGTTGGCGTTCAGCGGTCGTCCCCCGCGATCGGCCAACCACAAGTTCGGGAGTTCAGCGCCCTTGCGCTTGGCGCGTGCCCGCAGATACCGGCTCAGCGCCCTGGCGGTCCTGGCTCCGATCCGCACCCGCCGGACCTTGGCTCCCTTGCCGTGGAAGACGACAGACTCCGTCCTGAGATCGACATCCTCCACCGCCAGGCCGGCGACCTCCGACAGCCTGGCCCCGGTGTTGCAAAACAGCCGGATGATCGCTTCATCCCGCAGGCTCAGGAAATCCTTGCCTTTGCAGGCTTCGAGCAGTTGTGTGGTCACCTCATCGTCGATCACCGGGACCAGCTTGGTGGGGGCCTTGGGCAACCGGACCCGTTCCAGTGGCGAGCGATCGATTTCCTCCTCGTCGAGCATCAGCCACTTGAAGAACTGCTGCAGGGCCTTGTGCTTGTTCACCGCCGTGGCAGCCGAGCGTGTCTCGATCATCCAGGACTGGAACGCCTCAATGTGGGCCTTGGTGACCTCCGCGGGGTCCTCCGCCGCCGCGCTCGCCTCGGGGTCCGGTGAGTGCTCGGCGAGGTAACGCGCCAGCTGCGCCGAGGCCAGGATGTAGTTGTAGCGGGTGGTCTCCGGGTAGTTGCCCGACCGCAGACTGCGGTCCCAGTCCCGCAGGTAGCCGGTCCAGGTCATCGAGAGGCCGTCAGTGAGCCGTTCAAGATCCATCAGCGGCATGTCCAAGCTCCGAAGTCAAGGGGTCGATAAGCGGCGTGCTTGACTCCGAAGAACGAACCATGATCACAAAAAGAGGGCCTTCACAGGCTCTGACCTGCGAAGACCCTCTCCCGCGGTCGGGCTGACAGGATTTGAACCTGCGACCCCTTGACCCCCAGTCAAGTGCGCTACCAAGCTGCGCTACAGCCCGTTCTTTTGTTTTTGCCCCTCTCGGGGCGTGTCGTTAGCCTACCGCACCTCCGGATGGGCGATCATCGGGGCCATCCAGTTGGCGTTTTTGCTGGTCAGAGCTTTGCCAGGTTGTCACCGCCGCCGTGAGCGACTTTGTCCAGGCCGCCAGGATCCGGGCTCCCTCCTCCCTCGTCGCCCCTGCCGGGTCGCCCAGGACTCCGTTGGTCGTGGCCGCCCGGAGCCCTCCGGCACGGAGCGTGTCGATCAGGTTCGGCAGTGGCGTCGTGTTGCCCCGCTCCGCTCTGGCCAGGTGCACCGCTTGCGCGCGCAGCGCCAGCATCACCGAGGTCTCGGTTCGGCCCGCGTGGGTGTCGTCCGGTCTTCCCTTCGGCGCCCAGGCGAGCGCACGGCGGCCTTCCGCTCGCAGCTTCCCCACCGCTCTGCGGACCGGTTCGGCATTGCCTCCGTGGGCCGACACCAGCACCACTCCCGCGAACGCGTCCGCCGAGCGGACCAGTTCCACGAGCAGGTGCTCGACCGCTTCCTGACCGATCGACAGCGTGCCCGGGAAGCCCGCGTGCTCGCCGCTGGAGCCGTAGGTCACCGCCGGTGCCACCACGACTTGGCACTGCTCCGCCAGCCGGGCGCAGAGCGCCTCCGCGATCTCGGTGTCGACGGTGAACGGCAGGTGTGGGCCGTGTTGTTCCGTCGCGCCGACCGGGACCGCGAGGATGCTCCGCGCGGCGATCGCGGCGACCTCCGGCCAGGTCAGGTCCGCCAGGGCCGTCATCGCGACACCTGGACGCTGCTGCGGCCGCCGCGATCTGTCAGGAATGGCATCAGCGACGCGGGGCTGCGGGAGCGCAGGGCGCCGCGCGCGACACCGCATCCGTACGCCAGGTCATCGGCCATGCGCGCCAGGCACCAGCGGATCGGGTCGAGCGGGGGCCTCTTGCGCGCCCAGTCCAGCAGGGTCCTGAGCAGCACCAGCGCCAGCACCGCTCGGCCGCGGCGGGTGAGCAGCAGCAGCGGGACGGCCACCGGCGCCCAGGCTCGCCCGATCGCGTCGGCGAAGACCCGTCCGGCGCCGAGATTTCCCTGTGCTGCCAGGCGAATCGCTTCGCTGGCCGGGATGCCCAGCTTGCCGAGCTTGCGGGTCAGCAGGGCCGCCGCGGCGCTTGTCACGGCCAGCCCCGCTCCCGATCTGCCCGCGAGGATCAACGCCCAGGCCACCGCGCTCCACAGCGATGCCCGCACCGGGGCGACCGCGTCGCCGTGCCGCTGCGCCAGGGGGCCTGCCGAGGTTCCGTAGTCGAATCGCTGGCGCAGCAGGGCCGTCCACCGCGGGCGCGGCGCGTGTTCGACGACGGCTGCCGGTTCGTAGCGGACCAGGTGGTCCCCGGCGATCAGGCGCCAGATCAGGTCGACGTCCTCGCCGAAGCGCATCTCCTCGTCGAATCCGTCGAGCTCGCGCAGCGCCGATGTGCGGACCACCAGGGCCGCCGTGGGGACGTAGCTGATCCTGCTGCCTGGTTGGACCAGGCCCGGTTGGTCGCCGAGGTCGAGCGGCGACTGGGTGCTCTCGTAGCGGGCCAGCGCCGTTTTTCCCGGTGTGCTGCGGATTCTCGGTGCCACGGCCGCGACCGCCGGGTCTTCGAAGTGGCGGAGCAGCGGTTCGAGCCAGCCCGGTTCGGGGATCGTGTCCGCGTCCAGGAACGCCACGAGCGGCGTTCGGGCCAGCCGCCACCCGGCGTTGCGGGCCGCCGCCGGGCCCCGGGCGGTTTCGTGGCGGATCGTGGCTCCCGGGATCAGTCGCCGGGAGCCGTCGTCGACGACGATGGCGGGCGCGTCGAGCGCCGCGAGCAGCCCGGACACGTCGCCGTCGCGCACCGGGATCACGACGGTCACATCGCCCGGGCCGTGCTGGGCCTGGTCGTAGCTCGGGTGCATCATTCCCGCCCGGACGAGCCGCTGCGCCAGGGCCGCTCCGGTGGTCACCGGCTCGCCCGCGATCCAGCCGTCGACCGTGGCCGCGCCGGCGGCGGTCAGCCGCAGCACCCGGAACGGCGATCCGCCGGCGAGCGTTCGCCCGCCGTCCCAGCGGCGCAGACCGGGGTCGGGCGCGAGTCTGGGCGTCATGCCGTGAATCCTCCGTCGGCGTGCACGACGGTTCCCGTGACGGCCGACGCTCCTTCGCCGCACAGCCAGCACACCGCCGCCGCCACCTCCTCCGGCTCCAGCAGGCGCTCGACGAGCTGGTGCCGGCTGAACTCCTCGACGTCCGGCAGGTCGTAGTACGCCGCGGTGGCGGTGAGCATGTCCGTGCGGGTCGATCCCGGCGAGACCGCCGTCGCGGTGATCCCGGTGCCGCGGAGGTCGGTGGCGAGGCCGCGGATCAGGCCGACCACCGCGTGCTTGGCCGCGTTGTAGCCGGCGAGGTGGTAGAGGCCGCGGTGCGCCGCCGAGGAGGCCAGGGCGACGAACCGGCCGGATCGCGGCTCGGGTCGTTGCAGCAGCAGCGGGACCGCGGCGCGGGCCAGGTTCGCCACGCCGCGGACGCCGACGTCGAACAGGGCGTCCCACTCGTCGTTCGAGGTCTCCCACAGCGGCCGCCCGCCCGCCATGACGGCGGCCGCCGCCACCGCCGCGTCCAGGCCGCCGAACTCGGCTTCCGCCACCGCGACGGCTCGCCGCACCGCGGCCTCGTCGCGGACGTCGGCCACGACGTCGCGCACGGACTCCGGCCACTCCTCCGCCAGCGCCCGGAGCTGCTCCCGGGTTCCCAGGGGGTATCCGGTCCCGGGGATGTCCGCGCAGATGTCGACGGCGACCACGCGCCAGCCGTCCGCGGCGAGCTGTCGCACGACCGCTGCGCCGATGCCGCGTGCCGCGCCCGTGACCACCGCGACCCTGCTCATGACTGGTCCGCCTCTCCGCGATTCACAGTGGTGGTTGCGTTCAGCCCACTCTCCCGTTGCGCGGTTTCCTGTGGCTGGCTTGCGTCACGGTCCCCTGAGGCGCGGTTGAGGAGGACTCGGCTTGACACAGGGCTACTCATGGCGTCTCTCCCGTGATGTATCCGTGGCGCTTGAGGTAGTCCAGCAGTTCGTCTGCCGCTTCGGCGGCCGGCAGCGGGCCGATGACGGTCGGTGGCGTGCGGTCCTGCAGCGCGCCGGTCAGTTCGAGCATCCGGTCGTGCGCCGTCGCTCCCGCCGGGGCGGTCAACTCCCGCGCTCGCGGGCGGAGCGGGCGGGCCGAGACCACGCGTCGTGGCCGCTGCGGCTCGGCCGTGATCGTGCGGATCGTCGCCTTCTGGGCCGCCAGCACGGCAGGCAGGCTCGCTCGGCGGAGGCGCACTCCGGCGGCTTCGACCGAGACGACCGCTGGCGTGGGCAGCCGCAGGACCTCCCGGCTGCCGCCGTCGAGCCTGCGGTGCGCCAGCAGCGATTCGCCGTCGGTTTCGAGCTTGACGACGCCGAGCGCTTGCGCGGCACCGCGCCGGGCGGCGAGGAACGCGGGCGTCGTTCCGGTTCCGCCGTCGTCCGATCTGTCGCCGCACAGCACGAGATCCGGTTCCGCGACCGCCGTTGCGATCGCCTTGGCCGTGTCCGCTCCATTGTGGACGAGGTAGCCGGCCTCCAGCTGGTCGTCCCGCGCCACGCGGATCGCCTCGTGCGCGCCCGCCGCCAGCGCTGCGCGCAGGCCCTCCTCCGCCGCTGCGGGCCCGACGGTCACCGCCACGACCCGGCCGTCGAGTTCTTCGGCGAGCCGGAGGCCGTGCTCCAGCGCCGCGTGTTCGGCGGCGTTGCCGCCCCGGTCTCCGGCGTCGAGCGCCCCGGTGAGCGGATCCACCCGGACCCGCCGCCAGGACCAGCTCAGCGCCACGACGATCTGCGGTCCCATGTCAGCCCTTCCGGAAGACCACGCCGTGCCCGCCGTCCGGGTACGTCCAGGTGATGGCGCCTGCGGAGTTGCAGATCTGGTAGCAGGTGCCGCATTCGAAGCACTGCTCGTAGTTGAACAGGATGCCGCCGTCACCGGTGGGCACGAACAGCTTCGCCGGGCAGGCGTGCACGCACGCCTTGGTGGTGCACGACCGGCAGATCTCGGTGTCCACGGTGATGTGCGGGCGCTCGCCGACCTGGAAGTCGACGGTGCCCATCCGGTCCTCGAAGGACACTTCCGGATACTGGTGCATTCTCGCTCCTCAGCCGAAGACTCGGAGGCCGGCCCAGGCGTCCGCGGCGAGTTGCCGCAGCCGGACGCCGTGCTTGGCGGCCGTGCGCCGGAACAGCTTGCCGAGGCCCGGTTTCGGTTCCGGGTTGCGGACGGTGAAGACCTCCTGCGCGAAGTCGCAGAGCAGCCGCGGGTACTGCCGCTGGACCCGGTCGGAGAGGACCAGGTGCGGGGCGCCCTGCAGGTTCTTGTGGTCGGTCAGCACGAAGTTGCCCTCCATCCGCTTGCGGTAGCCCGCGAGCCGGGTGGGATCGCCCGCGGCGATGGCTTCGGCGGCCGTGCGGCCCGCCGCCAGGCCGGAGCCGATGGCGAAGTTGACCCCCTCCAGCCAGATCCCGGCCGCCAGGCACATCGCGGCCGCGTCGCCGGCGACCAGCAGTCCGTCGGCCTGCAGAGGTGGCATGCTGCGGTAGCCGCCTTCCGGGATCAGGTGCGCGGAGTACTCCTTCAGCTCCGCGCCCCGCAGGTAGGGCGCGATCGCCGGGTGTGCTTTGAGGTCCGCGAGGACCTCTTCGGGGCGCCGACCGGAGGAGGCCAGGCCGGTCAGCGACAGCACCACGCCGATGCTGACCGTGTCGCGGTTGGTGTAGAGGAAGCCGCCGCCGGGGATGTCGCCGGTGCAGCCGACGATCTCGAAGTCCGCGCCTTCGTCGGCGCTGAGCCCGAAGCGCTCCTCGATCGCTCTGCGCGGCAGGGAAAGGGTTTCCTTCACGCCGAGGGTCTGGTGCTCGGGGTCCGTCCGGGGCAGCAGGCCCGCCTGCTTCGCGAGGAACGAGTTGACGCCGTCGCAGGCGATCACGAGCTGCGCCCGGATGTCGCCATCGGGCCGGTCCGTGCGGACTCCGATCACGCGCCCGGCGGCGTCGCGCAGCAGCTCGGTCGCGACCGTGGAGGTCACCAGCTGCGCGCCGGCTTCCACCGCCTTGCCCGCGAGCCACGCGTCGAAGTCCGCGCGGTAGGTGGTCATGCCGTTGTACGGCGCGCTCCCCCAGTCCTCGGTGCGGAAGTCGACGGTGAGGGCCTGGGTCGGGGTCATCATCATGGTGCTGCGGCGGGTGACCCAGCGCTGCACCGGGACCTCTTCCCACCAGCGGGGCAGGACTTCGTCGAGCACCCGGCCGTAGACGACGCCGCCGTAGACGTTCTTCGCGCCGGGGAACGGCCCCCGCTCCAGCAGGATCACGCTGCGCCCGGCCCGCGCCAGCTCCAGCGCCGCGGACGCGCCGGCCGGGCCCGCCCCGACCACCACGGCGTCCACTTCGGAGTGTTCAGGCATCGGCGGCTCCGTTCAGTCGGCGCGCCAGTTCGCGCAGGACCTCGGGCGCGTCGGCGACGATGCCCAGGTCGGCCAGCGCGGTCATCGGGCAGGACGGGTCGGTGTTCACGCTGATCACGTGCGCCGGGCGGCCCAGGCCGCCGACGTGCTGCGTCGCGCCGGAGACGCCGAAGGCGACGTAGAGGTCGGGGTCCACGACGACGCCCGTGGTGCCGATCTGGCGGTCGTGCCCCGCCCAGCCGGCGTCGGTGATCACCCGGGTAGCGCCGGCGGAGGCGCCCAGGGCGGCGGCCACGCCGGTCAGCGTCCGCATCACCGCCGAGCCGTCCTCGCCGGGGCGCACCAGCCCGGCCCCGCCGCCGAGGATCCGCTTGGCTTCGGCGAGTTCGACCGTTTCGGGTTCCGGTTCCAGGACCTCGACGACCTCGGCGTCGAGGACCGCGGGCAGGATGACGGTCAGCTCGACCGGTTCCGGTGCGGGCACCGGCCGCGGCGTGCCGCGCACGCCCGGGATCAGGGTGACCACGGCCGGTTCGTCGAGCGCGACCCGGACCTCCAGCGAATCGTCCAACCTGGACAGATCGGCGTGCTCCGGCGTGCACCGGGTGGCGCCGGCGAACAGGGGCCGTTCGCTCTGGAAGGCCAGGCGGGCGGCGATGTCGCGCCCGTCCGGGGAGGCCGGTAGCACCACGACGGGGACCTCGGCGATCAGCGGTGCCAGCACCGCGGCCAGCGCGCCGGGCGCGATCACCGGGACTTCCGCCGCCCAGATGCGCCGGGCCGCGGTGAAGGCGCGAGCCGCTTCCCGGGTGCCGGTGCCCACGACGAGGACCGCGCCGCCGCATTCGGCAGCGGCCTCGTCGGCGCCGCCGGGCAGCGCGCCGCCGCGGGTGATGACGACCGCGAGCATCTCCAGACGTCCGTTCACAGGCCCACCGCCACTCGATGTCCTTCGACGACCGCGGCGTGCGCGCGGCGCGGCGCGATGCAGTCGCCGACCCGGTGCACCGCGAACGGGGATTCCCGGAGCTCGTGCCACAACGCGTCTTCCGGGGACTGGTGCGTCGCGCACACGACCCAGTCGACGCGGGCTTCGGTCATTTCCCCGGTGGTGTGCTTGAGGATCTGCAGCACGACGCCGTCCGGATCGGCCGCTGCCGACATCACGACCTCGTCGGTGGCCTGCTCGATGCCTTTCGCGTGCGCCCGGACGTTGAAGGTCTCCATGTCCAGCGTCACGCCGAGGTCCTGGCAGACCACCATGCCCGGCGTGGAGATCCGCACCCGGCAGCCCCGGTCGGCCAGCAGTTCGGCGATCGAGGACGCCTGGTGGAAGCCGAGCTCGTCGACGACCAGCACGTCGCCTTCCGGTGCCGCGCGGCCCTCCAGCACGTCGCGGACGTCGACGACCCGGTCGAGGCCGCCGGCCCAGTGCACCGGCTGCGGCCGGGCTCCGGTCGCGAGCACGACCACGTCCGGGTGCTCGTCGCGCAGCATCTCGGCGGTCGCCGCGACGCCGGTCTTGACGTCGACGCCGTGGCGTTCGCATTCGGCGCGCAGATTCCGCACCACGTCGAGGAATTCCGCGCGGCTGGGCACCGTGGCGGCGACCGCGACCTGCCCGCCGGTCGCCTGCTCCCGCTCGAACAGGGTCACGTGGTGGCCGCGTTCCGCCGCGGTCGACGCCGCTTGCAGGCCCGCCGGGCCGCCGCCGACGACCAGCACCCGCTTGCGGGCCCGGGGCAGCGGCAACGCCACCGCCTCGCGGCCGGTCCGCGGGTTCTCGATGCAGCCCAGCCAGCGGTTCAGGCCCATCCGGCCGACGCATTCCTGGTTGCAGGACAGGCAGGTCCGGATGTCGCCGCCGTGCCCGGAGCGGGCCTTGGCCGCGAAGTCCGGGTCGGCGATCTGGCCGCGCACGACGCCGACGAGGTCGCAGTGGCCCTCCTCCAGCGCCCGTTCGGCCTGCAGCGGGTCCTTGATCCGCCCGACGCCGACCACCGGCAGGCGCACGGCCCGGCGGATCGCGTTGGAGATGAACAGCGCGTAGCCCGGCGGGATCGCCATCGACGCCTCGATCATGTAGAGCGTCGAGGTCGCCACGCCGATGGAGGTGTTGATGTAGTCGACCTTGCCGGTGGCCTCCACCATGCGCGCGACCTCGACCGCCTCGTCGATGGTGGTGCCGCCCTCGATCAGCTCGTCGCCGCACAGCCGCACGCCCAGCGCCCGCTCCGGGCCGAGCGCCTCGCGCACCGCGTCGATGATCTCCAGCAGGATGCGGGCCCGCCCGGCCAGCGATCCGCCGTAGGAGTCGGTGCGCTTGTTCGTGGCGGGAGAGAGGAAACCGCGCACGATGGACGAGTGCGAGCACTGCAGCTCGACGCCGTCGAACCCGCCCTCGGCGCAGTGCCCGGCGACGGTGCCGTAGCCGGCCACGACCTCGGCGATCTCGCGGGTGTCGATCGCCTTGGGCACCTCCCGGAACATCGGGTCCGGCACCGCGGACGGCGCCCACACCGGCAGGCGGGAGTACATCGACGACGCCTGCCCGCCGTTGTGGTTGAGCTGGGCGAAGATCGGCACGCCGTGGGCGTGGACCGCCTCGGTGATCCGCCGGTACCCGGGCACGACCGACCGGTGGAAGCCGTGGATCAGCTTCTCGTACGGCCAGTCCGTCGGGTGCGTCGAATGCTCTTCGGTGATCACCAGGCCCGCGCCGCCGGCGGCCCGGGCGGCGTAGTAGGCGGCGTGCTGCTCGCTGGGCAGGCCGTCCTCGGCGTAGTTCGTCAGGTGCGCGGAGAACACGATGCGGTTGCGCACGGTCACCGGGCCGATCCGCAGCGGGGAGAACAGGTAGCGGGTCATCGCACGCCTCCCCCGACCAGCGCGGTGATCTCGTGCGCCGCGCGGCGGCCTTCGAGGATCGCTTCGTGGATCGTCCTGGGCGCCACGCAGTCGCCCGCGCGCGGCCATCCGGTCAGGTCGGCGTTGGGCAGCCTGTGTCCACAGTGGATGACCGAGGCGCAGGGCAGGGTCCGGCGCTGGGCGGTGAAGGTGTCCTCCAGGACCACGTGATCGGGGTGCACTTCCCGCAGCAGCGAACGCTTCTCCAGCCGCACACCGGCGCGCTGCAGCCGGCCGTTGGCGTCCGCCAGGTCGCCGGTGAGCGCCAGCTGCGTGCCCACGACCTGGTCCTGCGTGACGATCACCGCGTCCCGCCCCTGCCCGGCCAGCAGCTCGGCGACCCCGACGCCGACGGCGTCCCCGACCGGGTCGGACACCGCCACCGGCCCGTCCGGCACGGCGTGGTGTTCGAGCAGGTCGACGACGTCGATGACCAGGCCGCCGCGGTTCTCGTACGCGCGCGGCCCCGGCACCGAGCCGATGGCCACCAGCACGTCCCGCCTGGTGCCGACCAGGTCCGCCTCGGTGACCTCGGTGCCGAGCGTGACGCGCACGCCGAGCCGCCGCACCTCTGCCTCCAGCCAGTCGACGATCCGGCGCAGCCGACCGCGCCCTCCGACCTCGGCGGCCCACAGCGCGGCGCCGCCGAGCCGGTCGCCCTTCACGACGATCTCGACCTCGTGCCCGCCCTCGGCCAGCACCCGCGCGGCTTCCAGCCCGGCAGGGCCGCCGCCGACGACCAGCACCTCGCGCCGCGCTGCGGGCGCGGGCTCGGGGGCGCTGCTCTCGTGCCCGCTGTACGGCTCGCCGATGCACGAGACGATCGGATTCCGGTTGTCCCGGATGCGGCACTTCTGGTTGCACAGCACGCACGGCCGGATCCGCTCCGGATGACCGGCCCGGACCAGCTCGACCAGGCGCGGCTCGGCGATCTGGGCGCGCGTCATCTCGACGAGGTCCGCGACGCCGTCGTCCAGGGCCTGCTGCGCCTGCTCCGGCTCGACGATGCTGCCCTGCAGCGCCACCAGTGGTCGTGAGCGCTCGTTCCGGTCCTTACCGGAGACCTCGCGGATCTGCCTGCAGAGGTCGGTGTTGAAGCCGGGCTCGGTGTGCAGGTCGGGCCGCGTCGCCGAGGTCCCCATCGCGGAGCCGCGCACCACCACGAGGTAGTCGATCCGGTCCGCCACGGCCTCGACGATCCCGGCGGCCTGCTCCGGCGTGATCCCCGCCCAGGGCGCGAGCTCGTCGCAGGACAGCCTCAGCCCCACCACGCGATCGCCGACGGCGCGACGCACTGCATCCAGAACATCGCGCAGCAGCAGGGTTTTGTCCTCGCCGTAGGCATCCGCGCGCTGGTTCGTGAGCCCCGACAGGAACTGGCGGAGCAGCGAGTACTGACCGGCTTCGATCTCGACGCCATGCATCCCGGCCCGCACGGCCGATTCCGCCGCAGCGGCGAAACCCGCGATGAGCTCGTCGATTTCGCCCTGCTCCAGCTCCATCGGCAGCTCGCGGCTGGCCACGTCCGGCACCCGGGACGGCGCCCACAGCGCGTTCTGCGAGAACGCCGAAGATCCCTGCGAGCCCGCGTGCCCGAGACCCGCGAGCACCACCGCGCCGTGCGGCCGGCAGGCATCGGCGACGGCCGCCCAGCCCGCGCCGCACTCCGCCGCGAGCGGAGCGCGTTCGTAAGGCCAGTCGGAGGCGTGCACGCTGGCCGTCTCGGTGACGATCACGCCCGCGCCTCCGGCCGCCCGCGCCGCGTAGTAGGCCACGTGCCGGTCGGAAATGCCGCGGCCACGGCCCAGATTCGTCTCGTGCGGCCCGAACAGGACCCGCGACGGCGCGGTCACCGCGCCAAGCCGGACGCCGTCGGTCAGCTTCACAACTGGCTCGCCAAGGGGCTGGAGTCGCACGGCTTTGCGGGCATCGAAGGCATGCCCAGCCGGACCTTCCGCGAGGACCGCGAGTGGTCCTGCGACGCCTTCGGCAGACCCGAACGGTCCACAACGGACAGAGCCGTCTGCCCGTGGCCCTTCACGCACTCCGGGTCGGGACCGTCCAGCGGCAGGCCGGTGAAGAACTTCGCCGCCATGCAGCCGCCCTGGCAGGCGTCGAACGCCGAGCACGACCGGCACGCGCCGCCGGACTGCGGCTGCCGCAGCTCGGTGAACAGCTCCGATTCCCGCCACACGCGGTCGAACCCGCCGGTCTCGCGGACGTTGCCCGCCTTGAACGCGTCGTGGATCGCGAACGGGCACGCGTAGACGTCGCCCACCGGGTCGATCAGGCACACGACGCGACCCGCGCCGCACAGGTTCAGCCCCGGCAGGGGCGTGGAGCCCAGCGCGTTCAGGTGGAAGAAGGAGTCGCCGGTGAGCACCTGCTCGCCGTGCTCGACCAGCCACGAGTAGATCTCGTGCTGCTGCGCGTCGGTCGGGTGCAGCTCGTCCCACACGTCCGCCCCGCGCCCCGACGGGCGCAGCCGCGTGATCCGCAGCTGGGCGCCGAACCGGTCGGCGATCGCCTTGAAGTCGTCCAGCTGCGACACGTTCTGCCTGGTCATCACCACCGAGATCTTGAAGTCCTCCATCCCGGCGGCGGACAGGTTCTCCAGCGCGCGCATCGCCATGTCGAACGACCCCGGGCCGCGCACGGCGTCGTTCACCTCGCGCGTCGCGCCGTCCAGGGAGATCTGCACGTCCACGTAGTCGGTGGCCGCCAGCTGCGCGGCGCGCTTGCGGTCGATGCGCAGGCCGTTGGTGGAGAACTTGACGCCCACCTGGTGCTCGACGGCGTAGTCCAGCAGCTCCCAGAAGTCCGGGCGCACCGTCGGCTCGCCGCCGCCGACGTTGACGTAGAACACCTGCATCCGCTGCAGCTCGTCGATCACGGCTTTCATCTCGGCCGTGCTCAGCTCGCGCGGATCGCGCCGCCCGGACGACGAAAGGCAGTGCTCGCAGGCCAGGTTGCAGGCGTAGGTCCACTCCCAGGTCAGGCAGATCGGGGCGGCCAGCCCGCCCTTGAACTGCTCCACCAGCGAGGGAACGGGCGCCGGTTCGACAGCAGTCACCTTCGACTCCACTCGTTCGGGCAGCACCGGCGCTTTCGCGCGAAACCGGCGCCTTCGGTGCGGGGCCGCGGCGCTTTCGCGCGAAAACGCCGCCTTCCGTCTCTTTTCTAAGCGGCGGTAGCCGCTTGCGGTGTGGGACTCAACTGGCACCGCCGCGGGTTCTCAGACGTCGTCCTCGCGAGGACAGCCCCGACGTGGTGTATCGGACATACATGAGTCGGGGATCCCACAGCGAGGCGGCGTCTGAGGTTCCGCTACCCGCACCGCTACGCAAACCACTTTCGAAGTACTCCTGAGCTCAGCGGGGGCGGATCATGTCGGTGGCCGCCAGCGACGCCAGCGCCCGCCGGAACGACGCTCGGCGCGCCTCCGGGACGGCCTGCAGCGCCTCGTCGACGGTGGCGTGGTCACCGAGGGCCCGCACGAGGTCCACCAGCTCGGGAACTTTCAGGAACGACAGCTTGCGGTTGCCGAAGTGGTACGCGAGCGCCCCGAACGGCTCGGGGCGCAGCGCGACCTGCGGATTCAACCGGTAGCCCTGGCTCGTGTCGAACTCCGCCGCGGTGGTCATCAGTAGACCCCGCACATCCCGTCGATCGAGACCTCTTCGACCAGCAGTTCCTCTTCGACCGCCGGTTCGGCGGCGGCAGTGCCCAAATCGTGCTGTTCGTCAGCCATGCGATGCTCCTCGTCGAGCGGGCCGACCGCGGTCGGCCACCGGCCACTTGTCGGCCACCGTATTTGCACCGAGTGCATTTTGGAAGACCTGGAGACGCATCCGTTGGGGCAGAACACGATCGGCTCAATCCCGCGACCCGGCGGTCGACGGCGGGTGACCACCGCCGCCGAGCTGGAGCAGGTCGCGTTCGAGCTCTTCGACGAGCAGGGTTTCGAGCACACCACCATCACCGACATCGCGCGCGCGGCCGGCATCGCGCGCCGGACGTTCTTCCACTACTTCCCGTCGAAGAACGACATCCCGTGGGGCGACTTCGACGGCGAGCTCGACCGGATGCGCGCGGATCTCCGCGCCGCGCCGCCGGAAAGCCCGCTGATGGACGCGATCCGGCACTGCCTCGTCGAGTTCAACCGGGTCGCCCCGGAGCAGGTTCCGGCGCACCGCCGCCGGATGCGGCTCATCCTCGGGATTCCCGCGCTGCAGGCCCACTCGACGCTGCGGTTCCGGGCCTGGCGGCAGGTGGTGGCGGAGTTCGTCGGCGACCGCCTGGGCGAACCCGCGGACGGCCTCGCGCCGCAGGCCATCGCCCACGCGACGCTCGGCGTCGCCGTCGCGGCCTACGAACAATGGCTGGACAGCGAGGATTCCGACCTCAGCGAGCTGCTCGACGCCGCGATGCGGGAGCTGGCGGCCGGATTCGGTGCGACGGCCCGGCCGGACGCCACGCGGTGACGCCCGGCCGGCCGGCGATCAGTAGTCGGCGTCGCCGTAGATGACCATGCCGCGCAGGTTCTTGCCGTCGCGCATGTCCTGGTAGGCGGCGTTGATGTCCTCCAACCGGTAGGTGCTGGTGATCAGCTCGTCGAGCTTCAACGTGCCGTGCCGGTAGAGCTCCAGCAGCCGCGGGATCTGGGTGCGCGGGCTGACGCCGCCGAAGATGGCGCCCTGCACGCGCTTCTGCAGCAGGGTCAGCTCGAACAGACTCACCGAGGCGTCGATCTGCTGGTAGTGGCCCATGCCGACGACCACGACCTGGCCGCCCTTGGCCGTCATGCTCAGCGCCGGCTGCAGGTCCTCGCCCCCGACCACGCCCTTGGTCAGGATGACGGTGTTGGCGTTCTGCCCCCAGGTCAGCTCGCCGACCGGGCCCGCCGCGTCGGCCATCGACTCGAAGGCGTGCGTGGCGCCGAGTTCCAGCGCCTTCTCCCGCTTGAACGCCACCGGGTCGACCGCGATCACGTAGCGCGCCCCGGCGGCCGCCGCGCCCTGCACCGAGTTGATGCCGACGCCGCCGACGCCCACGACCACCACGGTGTCGCCGGCGCGGGTGTTGCCGACCTCGGTCGCCGAACCCCAGCCGGTGGACACGCCGCAGCCCAGCAGCGCGGCCTTGTCCAGCGGGACGTCGTCCTCGATCTTGATCACCGACGCCTGGTTGACGGTCACGTACGGGGCGAAGGTACCGAGCAGGCACATCGGCACCATCGGCTTGCCGCGCAGCGACAACCGGTGCGTGCCATCGGAAATCGCCTTGCCGGTCATCAGGCTGCCGCCCGCGTCGCAGAGGTTCTGCATCCCGCGCGCGCACGCCCGGCACGACCCGCAGCCGGGGATGAACGCCAGCACGACGTGGTCGCCCTCTTCGATGCCGGTGACGTCGGGCCCGACCTTCGTGACCACCCCGGCGCCCTCGTGCCCGCCCACCGCCGGGTAGAACGCAACCGGGCTCGCGCCGGTGCGCAGGTGCTCGTCGGAATGGCACAGCCCCGAGGCCGCCAGCCGCACCTGCACCTCGCCGGCCACCGGGTCACCCAGGTCGATCTCCTCGATTTCCCAGTCCTCGCCGGGACCGTGCAGCACCGCAGCCTTGGTCTTCATGTCCCACTCCTCGTCGAATGGCGTTCAAGGTCACATATGGCCACCCGAGCATGGAAAATCCGGGGAACGCCGTCAAGGGGCGATCAACAGGAGCGGAACTGGCTTGCGCCGAAAGGGGATTCCTAAGAGGCTGTTTCGGAATGCGGCGTCAGCCGCATGCGGTGAGGGACTCAGCTAGCACCGCCGCGGGTTCTCAGACAGTGCCCACCCCGTCGGGGTTCTTGGCGAGGACAGCCCCGAAGCCGCGTATTGGACATACATAAATCGGGGATCCCGGAGTCCAGACGGCGTCTGTAACTCCCGCAGCGGGCCGCTACCCGCACCGCCACGCAAACCCATTCTGAAGCCATTCCTAAGGGATTGCCGGGAAATAACTTGATCTTTTAGCTTGATATCGATCATCATGGGGTATGGCGGTTGCGGTAGAGGTCGAGCGGTCACTGGCGGCGA
>NZ_JBWKKU010000099.1:0-27851 GCF_056431445.1 Saccharopolyspora sp. NPDC045941 | reverse complement strand
GCTCCAAAGCGTCTTACTGTGCTGGACCGGCGTTTGCCCCACATGCCAAAGAAAACTCCCCAAACGAAGACAAACTTAACGAAGTACTACTAGCTCCTGTCCGTAGTTGGCGGATGCCGTGGGTGGCGAGGGCGCAGGGGTGCAACGCTCTCGCCACCGCACGTCGCGAGCCTCGGGGCTTGGGCTCGAGAGTCAGGCCACGGCCAGTGCGTCGATGCGCCCGCTTCGACGTCCGATGTAGACGATCGGAGTGGTGGCTCCGCTGCTGCCGATGGTGATGGCGGTGACCGGGTCGTCGTCGCGCAGCCCGCCGGCCGGGTGGAGTTCATCGCCCGGCTTGGCGGTGGGGGCGATTCGCCAGACGAGCACGTTGCCGTCCTGGTCACCGCTGATAAGCGTCTGGCTGTGTCCGGGCATCCAGGAGAACGCGGTCACCGCTGCCTGGTGGCCGGTGAGCACGATCCCGGCGCGGCCAGTCGGCCCGGCGCCGGAGAAGTCCCAGCAGGTGAGGACCTCCGCGGATTCGCAGGCCATCCAGCGGCCGCCGCCTTCGAAGGCCAGGTGGGAGACCGTGGCGGGGAAGCCGGTCATCTGGAAGTCCGAGCCGTCGGTGACCTTCCAGCCGTGCAGGGTCGCGTCCTGGCTGCCGCCGACGACCCAGCGGCCGTTCGGTGCGGCCGTGAGCCCGGAGATCGCGCCCGGTGCCTCCAGCGTGTTGGTGATGCGATCGGTGTCGGGTTCGAAGATCGTCACGCCCTGGTAGGACGACGCCGCGACGCGGAGCTGCCCGCGTGGCCACAGCACGTTGGTCACGGTGCTGGTCAAGGAGACGGAGGTCCAGCGGGTATTCCCGGACCGGTCCAGGATCCGCACCCGTCTGCCGTCGGCGACCGCGAGAGACTGCGATTTCTTGTCCCAGGCGGCCGATGCCGACCATCCCGCGCCCTCGCTGTGCAGGACCGCGCCGTCGGTGGCGCTCCACAGTCGCCGGCTTCCCATGCCCAGCGCGGCGATCCGGGTGCCGTCCGGGCTGGCGGCGATCGCGAGCAGCGCGTCGTCGAGATCCCGCTCGTAGCGCAGGGAGCCGTCGGGGTCGAAGACCCGCAGCGCGCCTTCGGAGCCGCCGGCCACCAGGGCATCGGGCGCGTTGCGCCCGCCGGGCAGCGCGTCGAGGGCCATGACGGGTTCGCTGGTTTCGGCTTGCCAGCGCGGCCGCAGCTGCGCGCTGTTCGTCAGCGCGGTCACGCCGTCGCCTCCGCGCCCACCGGTTGCAGGCAGGCGCGGAACTCCCGCTCCAGCTGGTCGCGGTCGAGGTTGCGGCCGATGAACACCATCCGGTTCCGGCGTGCTTCGCCCTCGCGCCAGGGCGCGCCGAGGTCGCCGTCGTGGAGCATGTGCACACCCTGGAAGACGTACCGCTGGTCGCTTCCCGCGAGGTTGAGTATTCCCTTGCTGCGGAACAGATCCGTGCCGCGTTCGCCCAGCAGCACACCCAGCCACTCGTTGAGCTTCTCGACGTCGACCGTGCCCTCGGTCTCGGTGCCCACGCTGGTCACCGTCAGGTCGTGCTGATGGTCGGAGTCCTGCAGGAACTCCGGTTCGTCGGCAAGGATCTTGTCCAGGTCGAATGCGTGCACGCCGAGCACCTCCCGGAGCTCGACGTCGCCGTGCCGGGCGGGCAAGATACGCACGCCGGCGTTGATGCTGCGGATGCGACGCTCGACCTCGTCGATCTCCTCCGCGCCGACCAGATCGATCTTGTTGAGCACCACGCGGTCGGCGAAGGCGAGCTGTTCGACCGCCTCGTTCTCGGCGCCTTCGGGCTTTTCGTCGTCGAGGTGCTGGATGATGTGCTTGGCGTCGACGACCGTCACGATCGCGTCCAGACGCAACTGCGTGCGCAGCGTGTCGTCGACGAAGAACGTCTGGGCCACTGGAGCGGGATCAGCGAGGCCGGTGGTCTCGATGAGGATGGCGTCGAAGCGGTCCTTGCGCTTGAGCAGCGCGCCGAGGATGCGGATCAGGTCGCCGCGCACGGTGCAGCAGATGCAGCCGTTGTTCATCTCGAAGACTTCTTCTTCGGCGTCCAGCACCAGGCCGTCGTCGATGCCGACCTCGCCGAACTCGTTCTCGATCACGGCGATGCGCATGCCGTGGTTCTCGGTGAGGATCCGGTTGAGCAGCGTCGTCTTGCCGGCACCGAGGAACCCGGTCAGGACCGTGACCGGCACCCTGTCGTCGGTTTCGCTCATCGTGGCTCGTTCTCCCCTTCAGGTCGGGTGGTCAGGATCTTCCGGACGACTTCGTCGTCCACTTCGGACACCGACGCGTGGAGCGTCCAGCGCCTCGGGGCTTCGTCCAGCACTGCGATCTTGGTCTCGATCGGTGCGCATCCGGGCTCTGCACAGGCGAGTTCCTGCACCGTCACCGCCGTTTGGGCGGTCAGCCCGAGAGTGGTGCGCACCAGGTCTGCGATCTCGCCCGCGCGGTCGGCGCGAGCGGGATCCGGCCGGTTCGACCGGCCGAGCAGGCGGCTCAGCGCTTCGTTCATCTCACCTCGCAGCTGTCGTCATCCTCTCATCATAGATGATAACGACAATCGTTTTCGTTTATGCTTTCCGGGTGTCATCCACCGGTTCGGCGATTTCTAGAGGAGCAACTTGATGACATTCCGCGAAGGACGTCGGTCCAGAGCAGTCGTGACCGCCGCGAGTCTCAGCACGGCAGTCCTGGTGTTGGCTGGATGCGGCGCGGTCCGGTCCGAACCCAGCGCAGTCGAAGGCAGGATCAATGTCGTGACCTCGACCAATGTCTGGGGGAGCGTCGTGCAGGCGATCGGTGGCGGCACCGTCGACGTGCGGCCGCTGATCAGCGATCCGATCGTCAACCCACACGCCTACGAGAGCGTCCCCGACGACGCGGCGGAGGTGGCCGAAGCCGATCTCCTGGTGTTCAACGGCGGCGGTTACGACGAGTTCGTCGAGAAGATCCTGGCGGCCGCCCCGCGAGACAGGCCGACCGTCGATGTCTCCGCGCTCGCCGACGAGCCGCAACGGCCATCGTCCGAATCCCACGCGGCGGAAGGGCATGGCCACTCCCACGACCACTCGATCAACGAACACTTCTGGTACGACCTCCACGCCGTTGAGGCGGTGGCCGACCGGATCGCCGCAGGCCTGGGCGAGCTGCTACCCGCCAGGGCGCAGGAATTCACCGCGAACGCGGAGCGGTTCCGTGCCGGCGTCGGGCAGCTCCAAGAGCAGGCGCGGCGAATCGCGGCGGCGCGTCCGGGCGCCGAGGTCGTCGCGACGGAGCTGGTCGCGTTCTACCTGATCGAGGAGTCCGGTCTCAGCGACATCACGCCGGACAGCTTCGTGGACGCGGTGGAAGCCGGCAACGACCCGCCGCCCGCGGCCGTCGCGGAGATCCAGGACGCGCTCGATGTGCGGCGAGTCACGGCTCTGGTGTTCAACCCGCAGACGGAATCCGCGGTGACCGCGCAACTGCGGGCCCGCGCTGAGCAGGTGGGCGTTCCGGTGGTCTTGATGACCGAAACTCTGCCTGCAGGCCAGGATTACCTGCAGTGGATGGGTGCTCAGGTCGCTTCGCTCGGCGCGGCGGAGGGTCTGCGGTGAAGGGGCCGGGGGTGGAGATGCCCACCCCCGGCCGTCAGGCCCGCGCCTCGGTCCGGGTGATGGCGTACATGCCGAGGTCGGTCGGCTCCAGCGGGTGGAGCCGAAGGCCCGCTTGGGCGAGCTCGTCGCGCAGCTGGGGCTCGGCGACCAGGTGCCATGAGTAGCTCACCTCCCGCTGGTCGACGACGTCGTCGCCTTGGTAGGTGCGGTAGGTCATGTGCCAGGTGAGCGTCCCGTCGCCGGTGGGTTCGGCTCGCGCCCGGCATTCGTACCGCCGGCGTCCGATGCTTCCGGTCGACGCCACTGCTTCCGGGATGTCCACGGGCTCGGACGGTGATTGCAGGTTGAGCACCGCCCGTCCACCCGGTGCGAGCCGTTCGGCGAGCAACTTCCAGATGTCGCGGCGTTCGGCCGGGGAGAAGTGGCCGATGACGTTCATGGCGACGACCAGGCCCAGCCTGTCGGGGAGTTCGGCCTCCAGGAATCCCTCCGGCAGGACGGTCACGCGGTCGCGCAAGGACTCGTGGGCGTTGACCTTGGCCTGCAGTGCTGAGCGCAGTCCGGCGGACGGTTCCACGGCGAAGATCTCCGCCGCCGGCAGTGCATCCCCGATCGCGAGGGTTCCGCAGCCGCTGCCGGCGCCGATGTCGATGACCGGTCCGGTGGGGTCGGTGGCCTTGATCGCGTCGGCCAGTGCGGGGCCGAAGTCGTTCCAGAACGGGCTGATCAGGATGTCGATGTACTCCGCTGACTCGGCGTATTCGTCAGTCACGAAACTCCTCAGATGTGATGAAGGGGCTGATCCGCGCTGTGCGGCGGAGGTCGTGGGCTCGACCTTTCCCGCGCTAGTTCTGGGTGGCCTGCCGTCGGTGGTGCTGGTTCCAGTGCAGGCGCTGGGGAAGCTCGTCGATGGTCTCTGGGGTCGTTTCCAGCCAACGCGTCAGTGCGGTGAGGTCTTCGCCGGTGCGCACCGGCCCGACGAGCATGGCGGCGCCCAGCGGTTGGCGGGCACTGGTGCACCGCTGTACCAGCACGAGGTGCCCGGCTGCTCGCGGTGTGGTGGTTTTCCTGGTGTGGCACCACAAACGCCCGAGCGGGCAGCTCGCGCGTACGAGAACTGCGTTGGGGCAGCGGCGGATCGTGTCTCGCAGGGCGGCGAGGGTCGGCAGTTGTCCGTCGTCGTCGCAGCTGCCGCAGAGGATGACGGTGAAGCCGGTTCGGGGCCCACCGCCTCTCGTTGCCCCGAGCCAGCGGAGACTATCCACAACGATTGTCATTCTCAATTTTGCGGCGCTGAGATGTGGCCAGCGGCACTGTCGGTAGGCTTCTGGATGGAAAGCGACTGGATGAGAGGGTCGCGGCGGAGCGCTTCGGCGATGTCGTCGGGATCCAGCACGCTGTCCGCGAAGTGCGCTCCGGGGCCGATCTTCTCCTGGACGACGGCGCTGGCAGTCAACGCCGCCACGACGCCGCTGAGCCGGTACGGGTCATCGGTTCGCAGCGTCAGCGACGATGACGCTCCGGTGATGGTTGGGACGCAGGCGGTGAGCACGTAGTACGGGTCGCGCTCGCGCAGGTCCGTTTTCGCCGCCTGCGTCAGCAGTTCGATGTAGTCGTCCCGGAACTCGGGGTCGTCCGCCCATGCCATCGCCAAGGTGGTCGGAATGGCCTCCGAGGCGTAGGCCGTGTAGAAGCGCAGTTCGTCGACGCCGAGTTCTTCGGCGAGGCGGATGCCTTCGGTCGGCAGGAAGGGCATTGCGTCGACGGGCTCGGGAAAGCCGGCCGGCCGCACCTTGCGCAGCGGGGTCAGGCTTCTCGAGACCACGGCCCCATCTCGCCATCGGGCCAGCGACTCCCCGAAGTCGGGGCCCTGGGCGAGGAGGATGTCCGCGGCCGATGCCGGTGTCATGCGCACGGCGCCGCCGACGTGGATGTCCAGCCGATCTCCGGGGCCGGCGATGAGCCGGGGGAGCAGCCCGGTCAGGCCCGGCATCAATCCGGCGGAGAAGACCGCTATGCGGTCGCCGGATGTCGCGCCGAGTGCACGGTGGGCGGGGACGTCCCCGGCGGCGTCGACGTAGTGCGCGCCCGCTTTCAATGCCACTCGGGCCACGGTGTCGAGGATGCGGTACGAGGGGCCGGCGCAGTTCAGGACGAGGTGCGCGCCGGTGCAGAACTCCTGAAGGCTTCCCGCGTCTTCGATGTCTACATAAGACAAGCCGATTCCGGGCAGGTCGCCGAGCAGGGTGCTACCCCGCGACGGATTGCGTCCGCCGACGCGGATTTGGCCGTAGCCGTGCTCGGAGAGCCGGCGGACTGCTGTGGCGCCGACTTCGCCGTAGCCGCCGAGTACGGCGATGAGCTGATCGGCCATTGCGCCCCTTCCGTAGCATGGTCTCTGCAACGATAATCGTTTCCATTAAGTTTCGGCTAGAGGGAGCAAACCGTGTTAGACGTGATCGTGATCGGCGGTGGGCCCGCGGGGCTCAGCGCCGCGCTCGTGCTGGGCCGACAGCGGCGCCGGGTACTGGTCGCCGACGGCGGCCAGGTCCGCAACGCGCCTGCGGACGAGATGCACATGTACCTGAGCCGCGACGGGTTCTCTCCGCACGAGCTGTTGGCGCTGGGCCGCGCCGAGCTGGCCGCCTACCCCGGTGTCGAGGTGCGGCAGGGCCAGGTTTCCTCGGTTTCCGGCGGCATCGACGACTTCACCGTGGAATTCGCCGACGGAAGCAGGGAACGGGCCCGGCGGCTGATCCTGGCGACCGGTCAGGTGGACGAGCCCTACGACATCCCGGGCGTGCCGGAGCGCTTCGGCCGCAGCATCTTCCACTGTCCCTTCTGCCACGGTTGGGAGGCCACCGGCAAGACGCTGGCGGTGCTCGGCCGCGACGTCCCGCAGGTGATGCTCGGCCTGTACCTGGCCGATCGCTACAGCGAGGACGTGGTCGTGGTGACCCACGGTGCGCACGAGCTGCCGGACGAGGTGACCGCCAAGCTCTCGGCGCGCGGAGTGGAGGTGCGCACCGAGCCGCTGGCGAAGGTGACCGGTGAACCGGACGGGCTGCAGTTGCACTTCGCCGACGGATCGGTGCTGGAGCGGCAGGCCATGTTCCACCGCGCACCGACCAGGCAACGCGCACCGTTCGCCGCCGATCTCGGTTGCGCGATCCTGGAGGACGGCTGCGTCCAGGTCGACGAGTTGCAGGCGACCACGGTTCCAGGTGTATCAGCTGCCGGCGACATGGCCCGCGTTCCTGCGGTTCCGGACGCGCTGACCTTGGTCAGCCAAGCCGCTGCCGACGGTGTCCGAGCGGCAGTCTGGTTGGAGCAGGGCCTTTTCCGCGCCACTCTGGCAGACTCCTAACGTGCTGACCTGGTGAGTGCGCAAGCGGGCTACAACCCGCTTGCGCACTCACGACCGCCGGCTCGTTCTCGGTCAGCGTTCGGGTGCGGCCAGCGCGGCGAGGCCGGAGATCGTCGGAGCCTCGAGGAAGTCCCGGACCCCCACCGCGATTCCCTTTTCCCGCGCGAGTTTTCCGAGCACTCGGACCGCGAGCAGCGAATCGCCGCCCAGGGCGAAGAAGTCGGCCGCGCGGTCGACGCCGCTGATGGCCAGCATCTCTTCCCAGACCTCGGCGATCGTTCGCTCGATGTCGGTTCGCGGTGCGCCGGGTTCTTCGTTCCGGTCTTGGCGTTCGTACCGGCCGATGCGCAGTTCCTCGGATTCCGGCGCGTCCGCTGCCTCGGGCAGCGCTACCGGCGCCTGCCAACTGCCGGGTTCGGCGAGCGTGTGGACGATACCGGTCAGCTCGCGGAACATCGCGTCAACCGCAACGGTGTCGAAGAGTTCGTCCACCAGCGAGAAAACCAGGTACATCTCGTCGCGCAGCTCGAACATCCGCACTTCCAGGGCGACCTGCGGGGTGCGCAGTTGCTGGTGGTGGTCGGCCATGTCGATGCGTCCCAGCGGGCCGGCGGTGTCGGGCACGCGTTCGCCCATGGCCGCGTCCATCCCGAGGGTGCTCTGGAAGACGATGGGAGCGACGGGGCGGTGCGTGCCGCGTCGGCGGCCCAGTTCGCGGGAGACCTCGACGCCGCTGATCAGGTTGTGCGCCGCCGATTCGCTGAACCGGCGCTGGTTGTCGGCGGCGAGTTCGGCGAAGGTGGCGTCGGCGGTCAGCTCCACCGGGATCAGCATCGTCGAGGCGAACGCGCCGACGATGCGGTGCACGTCGGGGTGCAGCGGCAAGCGGTTGAGCTGCAAGGAGTTCAGCAGCATGCGGCGGTGGCCCGCTTGGCGGGCCAGCACGACCGCGTAGGCGGTGAACATCGCCGCCGACGGCGTCACGCCGTGCGCGGTGCACTGCTTCCGGAACGCGGCCCAGGTCTCGGCGTCCACAGTGGTCTGACGGGTGCCCATCAGCTCCGGCCGCACCTCACGGGGCTCGGCGACCAGCGGCAGGGCGGGCGGCAGGGGGAACTCGTCGAGCCGGTCCCACCACCAGTCGCGGTCGGCCTCCCAGGCGTCTGTGTCGGGCAGGGTGGCTACCGAGGTGACGTAGTCGCCATAGTCGACCTCCAGCGGGGGCAGCATCGCGTTCCAGTCGGCCACCAGGGCGAACAGGTCCCGGTAGAAGACGTTCGACGACCAGCCGTCGATGATCAGCAGGCTGACGGCGTTGTGCAGGCGGGCGCGGTCGCCGGGCAGCAGCGTCAGTCGCATCGTCATGCCGGGACCGTGCGCGGGGTCGGGGCCGTTGGTGCTCATCTGCGACCGGATGGCGGCCACCGTGGCATTGGCTTCGTCTTCGGAGGCGTCGCGGAGGTCGATCACGTCGACGGCGGGTACGGCGTCGGGGTCGTCGGCGGCGAGGATGCGTTGCCGGCCGTCGGGAAGGACGCGGGCGCGCAGCGTGGGTTGGTGCTGCACGAGTCGGCGCAGCGCGTCCTGGAGGGCTTCGGGAGCTTCGTCGGGGTCGACGTCGGTGAGGCCGATGTCGACGTAGTGGTGCGCCGATTCGTAGGACAGCTCCCAGCCGTCCTGCTGCCCGACGAAGTAGCCCTGCTGCAACGGCAGCAGCGGGAACGGTGCGCTCGGGTCGATGCGCCGGGACACCTCGACCGGCAGCGCCCGGCCGCTGGATGCTCCGGCGCTGCGGCGAGCCACCAGGTCCGCCAGTTCGGCGAGGGTGATCTCCACCCGGACGTCGGAGAGGGCGAGCGCCACGCCGAGCTTCCGGCGGACCAGGGCGGACATCCGCACGGCGAGCACCGAGTCGCCGCCGAGGTTGAGGAAGCTCGAATCCGGCGGAACCTCGTCCAGGCCGAGCAGCTCGGCCCAGATCTCGGTCAGCACGGTGCTGATATCGGGTTCGGTGGTCATGGTTGCTCCAGTTCGTCGGTTCGGGCGGCGAAGACGTGCTGGCCGAGGGCGGCGAGCGGATGGCCCGGGTCGGGCAGGTCGAGCAGCGGGGCGAAGCCGGCCGCGGTCAGCTCGGCCAGCCACTCGCCGCGGGTCAGGAAGATCCGGTCGGTTCCCGCCCGCACGTCGGTGGCACCGGGCTGCGGTTCGCCCTCGCGCGGGGACATCAGGAACTGCATGGACGTCATGGCCTGGTAGTGCTCCCGGCACGACTCGATGACCACGAGCAACCCGCCGGGCGCCAGCAGATCCCGCAACCGCGCCAGCACATGTCCGATGTGGACGGAGTTGTGGAGGACGTTCGCGGCGAGCACGACGTCGGTGGAGCCGGGTTGCGCGGGCTCGTCGGAGTTGATGTCGAGGATGCCGTAGCGGATCCGGTCACCGAAGCGCTGCCGCCCGGCGTCCAGGAAGAACTGGGAGACGTCGGTGAACAGGTAGTCCACGGACGCGTCGGCGAGCGCGGGCACCACGGCGGCGGTGGTACCGCCGACACCTGCTCCGAGCTCCAGCACGCGGAGTGGGTCGCAAACGCGTCGGCACTCCGCGCGCAGCAGTTCGACTGCTGCGGCGTTGAGGTAGCGGTTGATGACGTTGTCCCGGTAGGCGCCTTCGGCTGTTGTGAGTTCCCCGTCGGGGAACAGGAGCGTCTGCACGGCAACCTCGTCCCGGAACAGGCGGGGGAGTTGCTCCATCGCGGTCCGGAAGAACTGGGCCATCTCCGCGGGATACCCCAGGGCATCTGCGGCTTCGTCCGCGAGCGCGGCGGCGTCGGCGGCTTCGGAACGCGGCACGGTGCGCAGATCGTGCACGAACCCCGTGGCCTCGTCGCGTTGCAGCAGGCCCTCGTCATTCAGTGCGGTGAGCCAGCGGCGGAGGATCCAGCGGTGCCGGGGTGCGACGCGCAGCCGGTCGGCGATCTGGTCCCAGCGGTGGCTGACCCCGGGCCGGAACAGGCCGTTGCGGCCGAGGGTGCGGGCCATCGCCAGCAGGGCGGCGTGGTCGAGCTGCCGCATGAAGCCGGGCAGCGCGGCGGTGTCGACATCGTTGATCGCGGTCGCGGCGGATCGAGCGACCTGGTCCAAGGTTTCAGCACGCATGGTGCTCGCCCGGGTCGACCGTGATCGGCACGGGCGTGTGGCCTCCGCGACGCAGTTCCCGCCGGGCGACCTCGGCGAGCCTGCGGCGAACGAATCCGCGCAGTGGCTGGTGCGCCTTGCCCGGTCCGGAGATCTCCTGGACCGGTCGGGCGGCCGACATCGCGGGTGCGATGACTTCGAGCAACCGCGGATCGGTCGGGTCCAGGCAGACCACGGCGTCCAGGTCGCCGATGGCGTGGTGCAGTTCGGCGGCGGTCGTGCCGGTCTCGGTGTTGAGCAGCTGGTTGGGGATCCGTGCGACTCGCGCCGGGGAACCGTCGAGGCGGGCGCGCAGGGCGGCAATCCGGTTTCCGGAGGGGAGGTCGGGCCAGCGGATCACGGTCGGCGCCACGGCAGAGGTGCTGGGATCGACGTGGAGCACGGCGTCGAAGCGGTAACGGGTCAGTTCGGTGTCGGCGTGCATGGTCTTCGCGAAGGTGGCCATCCGGACCTCGCGGCCCGCCTCCGCAGCCAGCGAGGCGAGCAACGGCGCGTCGAAGAGAAGCTCCTCATCGCGGTCCACCCGTTCGTCCAGCTCGGCGCCCGTGGCGGTGGCGTCGAGCCAGCGGTGGTGGTCGCGTAGCAGACCGGCATGGCGAACGTCGCCGACGATCACGGTGCCACCGGGCGCGACTATGTCGATCGCGTCCTGCACGACTGCGCGCAGGTATTCGACGCTGGGGAAGCACTGCGTGACGGAGTTCAGCAGCACGCAATCCGGCCGGGCCCCGGGAAATGCGGCGGCGATGGCGTCCTGCACCACAGCACTGCGAGCCTCGTGCGCGGAGGCCTGCACGATCACGGCACCGTCCGGTGCCGATGCGGACAGCTTCCGAACCGCATCGGCAGCGACGTCGGTGCCGACGTACGCGTCGACGTGCGGATGCAGGCGGTGCATGAGCATGCCCGTGCCACAACCGAGTTCGAGCACCCGCCGGGGCTTGTCGCGCAGCACGAGTTCGACGGTGTGGCGCAGCCAGTCCGTCATGTGCTCCACCGGGAAGGGCTCGCCGGTGTCCGATGCCCGCCAGCCGGACAGGTCCAGGTCGTCGGCGTGCCGCCCGGAGGCATGGGAGTAGGTCCAGTCGTAGACCTCGCTCCACTGGTCGAGATGTTCGGTGAGCAGCGCGCCCGGTTCCGGCCGCACGGCGAGCGCCGCGCGGGCCGGGACGAGCCGCACCGCTTCGCCGGCTACTTCGGCCGCGGCAATCCACGGGTGGGCGCTGAGGTGCTCGGCTGCCCGCCACAGCGCGGCTGTGCTGTCTGCGGGCACGGGGTCGTCACCGGGCACAGGTTTCCTCCGATCGGTCGGGAATGGTGGGGAGCAGGCCGCGTTGGTGCAGCCGGAGCGTGCGGTCGGCGCGGTCGGCGACCGCCGGGTCGTGGGTGACCAGCAGGACGGCGAGGCCGTCGGCGCGCAGCCGGTCGAGGAGATCAAGCACGTCGTGGGCCGTGGCCTCGTCGAGTGCGGACGTGATCTCGTCCGCCAGCAGCACATCGGGCTCGGCGGCGAGCGCTCGCGCGAGGGACACGCGTTGGCGCTGCCCACCGGAGAGCTCGCGTGGGAAACGTTTCGCGGCACCTTCGAGGCCAACCATGCGCAGCAGTTCATCGGCTCGCTTCCGTGCAACAACGGGAGAAACGCCGTGCAGCACCTGTGCGGCCCGGGAGATGGCGGTGCCGACGCGATGCGCAGGGTTGAGCGCGCCAGCAGGGGCCTGGGCGACGAATTGGACGGCGCGCAGTTGCGTGCGGGACCGGTGTTCGACCCGGTCCGGGAGGGATTCGCCCCGCCACCGGAGTTCGCCCGCATCGGCAGCGTGCAGGCCGGCCAACGTCCGCAGCATGGTGCTCTTGCCGCACCCGGACGATCCCAGCACGGCGACCAGTTCGTGCTCGAAGACATCGACGGTACTGCCCTGGAGCAGCGGCGTGCCGCCCTGCGAGATCGTCAGATCCGATGCCGATAGAACCGGTGCGGCCGATCTCCGCTGGCTTGTTCGCGGCGGGGTGGTCGTCCTCGCTTGCCCGAACGAGATGACACGATCGCTCACCCTCGTCACGAAGTCCCGGTCATGGGAGACCAGCAGCGTCACCGAACGTCCGTCACCGCGCCGCTTCGCGATCGCCCGCACGACCAGTTCGAGGGCATCCGGGTCCAGCCCGGAAGTCGGCTCATCGAGCACCAGCAAGGCCGGATCGCCTGCCAGCGCTCGGGCCAGGGCGACGCGTTGCGCCTGCCCGCCGGAAAGTTGACGCGGGAGCCGCCGCCACAGCTGGGCGCTGTCGAGTCCGAGGTCGTCGAGCGTCCGCCGGGCCTGTGGCGCGTCCGGTGTGCCTTCGGCGACCAGGGAATGCACCCGTTGCAAGGGATTCAGCGCGGCGGCGGGGTCTTGGCCGACGATGCCCGCCGTCCGGTGCCGCCAACGCCGGGCGGTGCGTCCGGGCAGGATCGTCCTTGCTCCCCAGCTGACCGTGCCCTCGGCCCGGCGCAGTCCGGTCGGCAGGGCATCCAGGATTGCGTGCAGCAGGGTGGATTTTCCGCTGCCGGACGGGCCGACGACCGCGACGACCTCACCGACGGCGGCGTGCAGTGAGAAGTCCGAGACCACGGCGCATCCCCGGCTGTCGAGCACGGTCATGCCGCCGACTTCCAAGCCGCTCACACCGGCCTCCTGTCGAGCAGTGACGCCGCACCCGCGACACCGGCTGTCAGCACGGCCAGGGCGGCGGCAGGGGCGACCACACCTGCGGGGTTGAGGCCGGACCCGGGCAGGTTCTCGCGGATCATCAACGCCCAGTCGGCCGTCGGTGGCTGGGCGCCGAAACCGAGCAGGCTCAACGCGGCTGCGAGCTGCACGGCGACCACGAATCGCATGCCCACGTCGGCCGAGATCAGCCCGGCCATCGATGGCAGGACTTCCCGGATCAGCAGCGCCGCGTTGCGTTCGCCGCGGCAGCGCGCCGCCTCGACGTACCCGGAGCCGCGGGCCAGCCGGGTGGCGTCCCGGACCACCCGGAGCGTCAGCGGGGTGCCACCGCAGACGGTCGCCGCGATGACCGCGGCGTCGCCGGGCAGCGAAACGGCCAGCACCAGTGCGACGAGCAGCAGCGGCATGGCGAGCAGGACGTCGGCGAGCGCGGTCAGCAGCCGGGAAGTCCAGCCATCGGACCAGCCGGCGAGCAGCCCTCCGGCAACGCCGAGCGAGGTGGCCAGCAGCGCGGCGAGCATCGAGACCAGGACGAGGTCGCGGCCGCCGGCCAGCACCCGGGACAACACGTCGCGGCCGAGCCCGTCGGTGCCCAGCAGGGCGCCCCCGCCAGGGGACGCGTGCGGTAAGCCGATGATCTCGGTCGGGAGGTGCGGGGTGAGCAACCCGCCCAGGACGGTCGCGCACGGCGCGGCGATCGCAAGGCTGCCGGCCATGATCGCGCGGTTCATGAGGTGCCACCCCGAACCACGTCTGCCAGCCACAACCCGGCGAGCACGACAGCCGCGCCGAGCAACGCCACGGCCTGCACAGTCGGCACGTCCCGGCTGGCGACGGAGCTGACGAGCAGCTCTCCCAAGCCGTTGTAGCCGAACACGGTCTCCACCACCGTCGTGGCCGCGATCAAACTGCCGCAGATCACCGCGAGCACGCGGAGCACCGGCGCGAACAAGAACGGGAGGACGTGCCGGGCCGCGACGCGCCAGCGCGGCACGCCGCGCAGGACGGCGTCCTCGACGTGCGGGAGCCGCCGCACGTCCGCCACCGCCCCGGCGAGCAGGCCCGCGCCGAACGCCGTCGCCGGAATCGCCAGCGCGAGCGTTGGCAGCACGAGCAGTTCCGGTCGCTGCCACGGCGACTGGCCAATGGGGAGCAGCGACACTCTGGGCAGCCAATGTAAGAGACCGGAGAACAGCGCGACCAGTGCTCCGGCGACCACGACCTGCGGGACTGCGGCGGCAGCCGCGATCGCGCCGCCGGCCGGAGACCGCAGACGCGGTGCGCTTCCCACCCAAGCAGCCAGCAGCATGAGCGGCAGCGCGACGAGCAGCGCACACGCGGTCAGCGCCAGCGTCGCGGGCAGCCGTTCCGCGATCAGGACCACCACGGGTCGGTCGCTGATCAGCGACCGACCCGCGTCACCGTGCAGCAGACCGGCCAGCCAGCGGCCGAAGCGCTGCCAGGCCGGCTCGTCCAGCCCGGTCTGCTCGCGCAGCCGGGCCAGCTCCGCATCGCTTGCCCGGCCACGGGTCCTGGCCTCCGCCGCGTCGCCGGGCAGCAGCTCGGTCGCGGCGAAGACCAGCACGGCGACCGCGAACAGCAGCAGGGCGCTGCGCGCGGTCGATCGGATCAAGAGCGGGATCACGTGGCGTTGATCCGGACCTGGTCGATGAACAACCGCTGGAATCCCGGTCCTGTGGGTAGCCCCGCCACCTGCGGCCGCGCCAGGTCGAGCCCGTCGCCGGCACCCCACACCAGGTAGCCGCCCTCGTCGCGCACCTGCTGCTGCAACCGGCCGAGTTGGGCGCTGCGCGCGGCCTCGTCCGCGGTCGCCAGCGCCGCATCGAAGCCGAGGTCCCAGTCGGGCCGGTGCCACGCGGTCTCGTTCGTGGGCGACGTCGACAGCAGTGCCACGCGCGCGACGTCGAGGAACGGGATCCCGCCGAGGTAGCTGACGTAGAAGTCGGCCTGCGAGTAGACCTGGGTCCAGTAGGTGTCCTGCGGTTCCACCTGCACCCGGACCCGGATGCCGACGACCTGGAGCTGGTCGGCGAGCAGTGTCGCGGCGGTATCCATGCCCGGGTAGGCGGTCGTGGTGCGCAGCGTGAGATCCAGCCCGCCTGCGTGCCCCGCCTCGGCGAGCAGCTGCCGCGCTCGGTCGAGGTCGCGCTGGCGCTGCGGTGGTGCCGGTGCGGTCGGGTCGGCGGGGGTGAGCAGGTCGTTGCCCACTGCGCCTTGGCCGAGGAAGACGGTGTCCAGCAACTGCTTTCGGTCCACCGCGAGCTTGATCGCCTCGCGAACTCGGGGGTCGTCGAACGGTGCCCGGTCCAGGCGCATGACCACCGGATACACCGTGACTGCGGGCCGGTGCACGACCTGCAGACCGTCCTGTTCGGACTGCCGGGCGGTGGCCGGGTTCACGCTGCCGGCAACGTCGGCCTGCCCGGCGGCGACCGCGTCGGCCCGGGCCTGAGGATCGGCGATCGCGCGGATCTCGATCCGCCGCAGCGGCGGGCGTGGTCCCCACCAGTGGTCGTTGCGTTCCAGCACGGCGCTGGCGGCGTCGCCGCCGGCCATCCGGAACGGGCCGGACCCGGTGACTGGGATGCTGAAATCGGTGCTGCCCTCCGGGACGACGAAGGTCGCCGACTCCAGAGCCTTGCCGACCTCGGCGAAGGGCTTGCGCGTTACGAGGTTCAGGGTGTGCTCGTCGACGGCGGCGGATGCGGTGAGGTCGAACATGGCCATCCGGCCGTAGTTCTCGGCGGCTTTGTCCTGCATCCGGCGCAGCGAGAACAGCACGTCCGCGGCTCGGACCGGCCGCCCGTCGGTGAACGCGGCGTCCGGCCGCAGCGCGACATTCCAGCGGGTCAGGGTCGGGTCAGGGGTCCAGGAGGTCGCCAGTCGCGGCTGGGTGCTGCCGTCCGCCCCAGGCACGGCCAGCACGTCGTAGAGCAGTGCGAAGCGCATGGCGTCGGACTCGTTGCCGAGGCCTCCGTGCGGATCGTTGCTGGCTGCCGCAGGAGCACCGACCGCCGCGTAGCGAAGTGTGTCGGTGCTCGTGTCGGCGGTGCTGTTGGCGGCGCAGCCGGCGGCCACCAGGGCGGTGGCCAGGGCTGCGCCCAGGACGAACTGTCGTCGTTGCATCGAGGTCCTTCGTCGGTTCGGGTTCATGCGCGTCCCGGGCGAAGGCCGCCCGGGACGCGCGGGTGTGGATCAGCGATCCAGCGCCGTTTTCAGCGCTTCGTTGATGGCCGCGGCGACCTGCGTGATCGCGGGTTGGTGCAGCAGCGAGTAGTGGTGGGCGTCGACGCCCACCACCTCCAGCGGCCCGGTCAGGTAGCGGCCCCAACCCAGATCCGCCAGGTCGGGCGGGGTGTCATCGACGCCCATGCCCACACCGGAGTTGCGCGGTGCCGGGCGATCGGCACGGACCAGGAGTGTTCTGGTGCGCTCGTCGTCGAGCAGTCCGGGTTCGTGATCGGCCAGCGCCCGCAGGTGCCGGGCGAACACCGAGACCCGCCGTCGGGCGCTGTCGCGGCGCCCGAGCAGCCGCGCGGACCGCAGCCGCCGGTCGATCTCGTCCCAGCGCCGGTCGGCTGGGAGCTGCCGGACCGCGTCGATGACCGCTGAGGTTTCCAGGTCAGGTCCGGCACCGAGATCGGCGTCGACGAAGCCCTCCAGCGCACCGAGGAAGCGCCACACGACGGCCAGTTCGATCTCCTCCGGTGTGCCGTCGATGTGCGTGATGTAGCTCGGGTCGTTGGAGTCGAGCAGCACCAGCAATTCGGTCCGCTCCCCGAGGGCGTGGAGCTGACGGGCCATTTCCTGCGCCAGGTCGCCGCCCATGGACCAGCCGCCGAGCAGGTACGGGCCGTGTTCCTGCGAGCGGCGGACCACGTCGAGGAAGCGCGCGGCCATCCCGGGGATGTCGGTCGCACCGATGCCGTCGACGAGTTCCGGATCGGTCAGCGCGACGACGTCGATGCGATCGTCGAGCTGCCGGGCCAGTTCGGCGTAGCAAACGACATCACCGCCGGATGGGTGCATCAGGAACAGCGCGTGCCCTCCGCCGCTGGGGCGGACCGGCAACGCGATGTCCTCGTCGTCGGCGTCAGTTCTGTCCCATGTGGACGCATCGGTGGCGAGGCGTTCGACGCGCTGCACGTAGTCGGCGAAGGCCCGGTCGAGCTGGTCCGCGGGCAGCGCGGGTTCCAGGGCGTCCCACTGCAGCAGCAGCCGCCCGCCCTGCTCCAACGCCTGGTGGTCCAGCAATGTCTGCGGTGTCTGGCTGAGCGCGGCCACCTGCGTGCCGACCCATTCCGGGTCGTGCTCCGCGCCGATAACGTCCTCGATGCCCAGGGCGCTGGTGAACACCACGGGCACCGAGACCCGGTGGCCGAGCCGCGAGGACTGCTCGGCGAGCACCTCGAGACCGGAGAAGTCGCGGTGGTCCAGGTCCGCGAACAGCAGCTCCTGCGCGGCTCGGGCCCGCTGCAGGAAAGACTCCGCCCGGGAGTGGTCCACCGCGTGGAGCACCAGCGATGTGAAGTCACCGACCACATCGGACACCTGGGGGTGGATGCCCGGGCGGTCGAACAACGTCAGCATGATGGCGAACCGATCGCTTCCGGACCACGCCGTAAGCGTTTCAGCGTAGGCGGTGAGCAGCACGGCCGTGGGTGTCACCCGCTGCCGAGCAGCTGCGGCCTGCAACGCGGCCCACGCGTCGGGAGCCAGCGCGGCGGCACGCCGGACGAACCTCGTCGACCCAGTCGATTCGCTCACCGGGAGCGCGGGCCCACCGGGCAGCGAGTCCAACTTGGCGCGCCAGTAGGCAGCCGCCAGCTCACCCCGCTCGCCGTGCCGGCGGTGCTCCAGTGCCGCGACGCACGCGGCGAAGTCGATGCCGATTTCCGGCAACGCCTGATCCGGTTCCCGGTAGAGGTGCCGCAGCTCGCGGTCGATGATCCACCAGCTCGCCGCGTCGCAGATCAGCACGTCAACGCCGATGAACAACCGGACCCGGCCACCAGGGAGCCGCGCGGCCTGGATCTGCACCAGCGGCCACCGATCCGGCGGCCCAGGTTGCCGGCTGATGCGCTCCCGAAGCCGCTCCAGCCGCGCTGCCCGGCGCTGCTCCGGCAACGACGTCAGGTCGTGCACCCGGATGCGGTAGGCGGGCACGTCGTCGAGCACCTTCGCCCGGCCCTGCGGGGTGATGATGGTCCGCAGCATGGGGTGGCGGGCCAACACCAGGTTCCAGGCCCGTTCGTACCGGTCGACGTCGAGTTCCTCGCAGTC
Source organism: Saccharopolyspora sp. NPDC045941 (assembly GCF_056431445.1). NCBI lineage: Bacteria > Bacillati > Actinomycetota > Actinomycetes > Pseudonocardiales > Pseudonocardiaceae > Saccharopolyspora > Saccharopolyspora sp. NPDC045941. Next base: position 9,637 of record NZ_JBWKKU010000099.1, on the reverse strand, counting down.
GTACTCCAGGTAGAAGTGGCAGGGCACGTCGCCCCACTCGTAGCCTCCGTCGCGGCCGACCCAGTAGGCGTGCTGCACCCGCGTCAGCGGAAACGTCCCGTCCGAGCTCCCGGGCGCTACCTCTGGAGAGGGTTCGGGCGGTGTGGGCTCGGCTGTGGTGATGCGGGCCGCGAGCGCGGCGACCGTCGGTTGAGCCAGCAGATCGCGCAACCGCATGTCGACCCCGAAGCGCTCCCGCACCGATGCCAGCATCCGCGTCGCGAGCAGCGAATGCCCACCGAGCAGGAAGAAGTCCGCGTCGGGAGAGGTCACGGGCGAGCCGAACAGTTCGCTCCACAGCTCGGCGACCGCCCTTTCGGCGGGATCGGCCACACTTCCCGGCGTCTCGGCTCGTTCGGTGAAGGCGGCCTGCGTCATGCGGTCGGCCAGCCCGGTGGCGGCGATCGCCACCACCGGTGGCGTCGTGCCGTGCAGGATCCGGTCCAGCGCGGCCATGCCGGTCTCGGCGTCCAACGCGTGGTCCAGCACCACGGTGCGCTCCGCGCCCAGCGGGCCGACCCGCCAGCCATCCCACACCGCGCTGACCCAACGGGTCGAGTCGTCGCGGGCGGACATCGCCAGGGCGTCGAGGAAGCCGTTGGCCGCCGCGTACGCGCCCATGCCGATACCGCCGACCAGCGTGGTCACCGACGACATCAACAACACCGTGCGAGGCCGCAACCGGGGCGGGAGCTCGTCGATCGCGGCACGCAGCGCGAGCGCTCCACCTGCCTTGGTGGTGATGTGCGCGGCGACGAGTTCGGCGGTGGTCTCCCGCAGCGGGGTCGCGTTGGTGGTCGCGGCGACGCCCGCTGCATGGATCACGACATCGAGGCGTCCCTGCTGGGACAGCTCGCGCAGAAGTGCTGTCGTGCCGGCAACATCTGCCGCATCGAGCTCGCGAACCTCCACTTCGGCGCCGGCTTCGGTGAGCCGCCGGATGGCTTGGAGCCGTTGTTCGGCGGTGCTGCCGGGCTTGGGGTGGGCCGGCAGGCCGCTGCGCGAGGTGATGACGACGCGGTATCCGTTGCGGGCGAGGTGCTCGGCGATGGTCAGCCCGACATCGCCCAGCCCGCCCGTGATCAGCGCGAGGTCACCGGGTGGTGGTGTGCTCCGGGCCTTGGGGCGCCACGGCACGATCGTCCGCTGCCACCGGGAATCGCCGCGCACCGCGATTTCCCGGCCCGAAGACCGTTCCGCCGTGCTGAGGTCGGCGATCTCCGCCACGACGGCTGCGGCATCGTCCGAGCCGGCCGGGAGATCGATCGCCCTCCACCGCAAGCCTCGCAGCTCTTGGCCCAGGATTCGGGGGAGCACTCGCAGCGCACCGTGGGCGGTGCCGGGTAGGTCTCGGCTGTCCGCCTGCTCGCCACCTCTGGTGATCTGGAGCAGCAGTGGCGGGGACGGCTCCAAATCGGCGAGAGCACGGGACAGTTCGGCGTGGCGGAGAATCCCCGTCGTGATGTCCTCGCCGGCGCCGGCGAACAGGAGCACACCGGCGAACGGTTCGGAGCCGGTCAGCTCGCCGGGGGAAACGCAGCTCGCACCTAGTGCCGTCAACTCCCGCTGGACGGCAGCGGCCAGGGCGTCGTCGGCATCTGCGGCAACAATCCAGCGACCAGGCAACGAGGCCGGTCGATCCAGCGGCAGAAGTTGCTGCCAGCGCGGAATTTGCAGCGGCTCTGTGGCATTGGGTTCGTCTTCGGCGCGAACCTGCCGGGGTTGCGGAGGGTCGATCCACAACCGCCGCCGCTGGAAGGCGTAACCCGGCGCGGCGATGCGACGACGCGGTTCGACGTGCTGAGCGGCGAAGTCGATGTCGAGCCCGTGCACCCACAGCTGGCCGACGGCATCGCGGACGGAGATCGCTTCGTCGGGTTCCTCCGCGGTGAACGTCGTCAACGCGGTGTGCAGCGCGGGAAGTCCGTTGCGCCGGGCGAGGCCGGCGAGCGCGCTGCCCGGCCCGACCTGCACCACGACGGCCCGGCCGTCGCCGTCGACTGCGGTGCGCAACGCATCGGAGAACCGCACGGTATCCCGAAGCTGGCGCACCCAGTGCTCAGCCGTACCCAACTCCGCGCCCGCGTAAGTGCCGGTGACCGTCGTGACCATCGGTACCGACAGCGACCGCGATCGCAGGGCTTCCGCGGCCGCCCGGAGTGCGGGCATCGCGGGCTCGACCAGCCGCGAATGCAGCGCGGCATCGACGCGGAGCAACGCGGATCGCTTGTCGTCGCCCAGGCTGGCGGCGAGTGCTTCGACGGCGCGTCGCGGTCCGGAAACGACGCATGAATCGGGTGCGTTGACCGCCGCGAGGTCGACGTCGGGGTGGTTCGCGAGCAGCCTGGCCACGTCGGTTTCCGGCAGCTGGATCGCGAGCATGCTCCCGCCGCCGGCGGCACGGGACGCACCGGCGCACCGAACCGCGACGAGCCGCGCAGCATCCGGCAGCGAGAGCCCACCGGCCACCACGGCAGCGGTGTACTCGCCCAGGCTATGCCCGAGCACCACGTCCGGCCGCACGCCCCAGGAATCCAGCAAATGGGCGGTCGCCAACGACACCGCGAACAACGCGGGCAGGCCGTAGGCGGCGTCGCGGACGCGTTGCTCCGCGGCGTCGCCGATCACGGCCTCGCGAATGTCGGTTCCCAGCAAGGGGCGCAGCAGGGCAGCGCATTCGTCGACGCAGTCCCGGAAGACCGGTTCCTCCGCGTAGAGCCGCGAACCCATGCCCGGGTACTGGCTTCCGGCGCCAGGGAAAGCGAACACCACACGTGGTGGGGTGGGTAGTGCCTGCACTGCGGTGCCGCTCCGCAACGCTGAGATGTCCCCAGCGCGCGCGGTGGTGGCGACGCGGTAGGGGAGTGCCGACCGTCCGGATTGCAGGGTGTGCGCGAGGTCCGCGATATCTGCTGGCTCGGCTTCGGCGATGGCCGTTGCGGTCTGCTCGGCCGCTGCACGGCTGTGCGCGGAGACCGTCAAGATATGCGGGCGGGAGTCCGGCTGCGCTGCGGGGCGGCTCGGCGCGGGGCCCAGCACGACGTGGCAGTTCGTGCCGCCGATGCCGAACGAACTGACCCCGGCCAGTTCCGGGCCCTGCCACTGCCGGGTCTCGGTGACGACGTCGAATGGCGAACCATACAACTTCAGCAGGTCGTTGAGCGGTTCGGCGTGCAGGGACGCGGGCAGGATCCGGTGCTGGATCGCCAGCGTCGTTTTGATGAACGAGGCGATGCCCGCAGCGGTGTTGGCGTGGCCGATGTTGCTCTTTACCGAACCCAGCCCGCACCAGGCCGGGCCTGCGTCGCCGAAGACCCGCCGCAGTGCAGCGGTTTCGACCGGATCGCCCAGCCGCGTGGCGGTGCCATGCGCCTCGACGTAGCCGATCTGCCGGGGATCGATACCGGCGATCGCCTGCGCCTCGGCGATCACCCGCGCCTGCCCGCGCAATGACGGCGCGGTGAATCCCGCCTTGTCCGCGCCGTCGTTGTTGACCGCGGAGCCGTGCAGGACCGCCAGCACCGGATCGCCGTCGGCCAGTGCGTCTTCCAGCCGTCGCAGCACGACGGCTCCGACTCCTTGCGAGTAGACGATGCCGCTACCGTCGGCGGAGAAGGGACGCACTGTGCCATCGGCGGAATAGATCCCCTCGGCCACGTGCAGATACCCGTGTCCCTGAGGGACGATCAGCGAAACGCCGCCCGCGACGGCGGTATCGCATTCCTCGTTGAGCAGCGACTGCGCGGCGGTGTGCACCGCGACCAGCGACGTCGAGCACGTCGTGTTCACCGCGATGGCCGGACCGGTCAGGTTCAACCGGTAGGCCACCTGCAGCGGCAGGTAGTCGGCGTGCGTGGCCATCGCGGTCTGCAGGCTGCCCACCGGGTCCGCGCCGCCGCCGGTCGGGCTCCACCGGTCGGCGAGGTTGCTGGCCAGGTAGGAACTGTGCGCGGCCCCGGCGAAAACCCCGACCGAGCCTGCGCCCAGCCCGCAGCCGTGCCCGGCCTGTTCCAGCGCCTCCCAGGCCGCTTCCAGGAAGAGCCGTTGCTGGGGGTCGAGCAGGGCGGCTTCGGCATCGGTGAGGCCGAACGGCTCGGGGTCGAACAGGCCCTGCCCGTCGATCAGCCCGCCGACCGGCACGTAGTCCGGGCGGTTGCGCAGTCGCGACGGAACGCCGCGGGCCGCCAGCTCCGCTTCGGTGAAGCGGGTGAGCCCTTCGCGGCCAGCGACGAGCATGTCCCAGAACGCTGCGGCATCCGGTGCTCCGGGGAAGCGGCAGGCCAGGCCCGTGATGGCGATCATCGGGCCAGCTCCGCGGCGTGCGCGCGGGCGGCGCGGCGGCCCGAAACCGGTGAGGCGGGCCGAGCGGGAGCCGGTTCCGTTCGCTGTGCGATCACTGCGGCCAGGTCGCGGACCGTGGGATTGGCCAGGAAGTCGACCACCGTGAGGTTCGGATCGAGTTCCGCGCTGAGCCGGCGTTGGGCTTGCACCAGGGTGAGCGACGTGGCACCCAGCTGGAAGAACTGCGTCGTGGTGTCCACTTCGGACTTCAAGAGGTCGCTGAACACCTTCTGGATGGCCGTCTCGGTCTCCGCCACCTGCTTCGACGGTGGTGCCGGAGGCGGTGGTGGTGTGGCGGGCGTGGCAGTCGGCGACGGGTTCACCGTCGGTGGCGCGGTCGAGTGCGCGTCCCGGCTGAAAGTGAGCTCGATGAGGGCCCCGTCCCGCAACCGCTCGGCGGTGCGCAGGCCGGCGGCCGCGGCGGCCGACAGCAGCTGCTTGCCGCCTTCCCCAGCCGCGGACAGCGCCTCCGCCAGTGACAACGCCCCGGGGGAGAAGGTGATCGCGACATCGAGGCCGCGGGCGGTGGCGTCGTTCAGCGCCGCGTCGAACCCGAACGCGACACCCCGTTCGACGGGCTGGTCGGCTTCGAGCTCGGGCCGTGGATCGGTCACAGCAGGAGCCTCGGCGGGCGCACCAGTGGTGTCTTTCGCGGCGGCTCGTCGGTACGGGTTCTCCAACGCCTTGTAATCGATCTTCCCGTTGGCGGTGACCGGGAATTCGTCCATCGTGACGAAGCGGGTGGGCACCATGTACTCGGGAACGTTCTCGCGCAGGCGCCGGCGCATGTCCTCGTCGGTCATCTCGGCGTCGGCGTGCCGGACGACGTAGGCCACCAGGCGGGGCCGGTCGTCGGGGCCCGGTACCGACAGCGCCACCGACTTGCGGATCCCGGGCAGCCGGTCCAGCACGGATTCGACTTCGCCCAGTTCGATGCGATGCCCCCGGATCTTGACCTGCCGATCCAGCCGTCCGAGGAACTCGATCGTCCCGTCGTGGCGCCAGCGCCCCATGTCACCGGTGCGGTAGAGCCGCAGGCCCAGCTGCGGATGGGTGATGAACCGGTCGGCGGTCTGCAACGGATCCCCGACGTAGCCGCGCGCCAGGCCACCGCCGCCGATGTGCAGTTCACCGGGCTCTCCGGCCGGCTGCGGACGGCCGTGCTCGTCGAGGATGTGGAACACCTGTCCCCGCAGTGCGCGGCCGTAGGGAATGCTGCGCCACCCGGGCTCCACGTCGCCGATGGGATGGCAGATCGACCAGATCGACGCCTCGGTCGCGCCGCCGAGACTGACGATCTGGGCGTTCGGGGCGAGTGCACGCACCCGGTCCGGCAGCGTGACCGGGATCCAGTCCCCGGACAGGAACACCAACCGCAGCGGTGCGAACGCCTCCCGGGCCAGCACGGGGTCGACCTCGGCGTACTCCACCAGCATTTCCATCAACGCCGGAGCGGTATTCCACAACGTCACCCGGTGCTGACGCATCAGTTCCAGCCAATGGCCCGGGTCGTGCTGCCGCTCGGCGTCGGGAAGCACCAGAGCTCCGCCGACCCCGAGCACGGCGAAGATGTCGTGCACGGACAGGTCGAAGCTGACCGCCGACAGCGCCAGCATCCGGTCCTCGGCGCCGATCGGGAAGCGGTCGACGAGGTCGTCGATCGTGGTACGAGCGGCCTGGTGCTCGATCGCGACGCCCTTGGGGCGTCCGGTGGACCCGGACGTGAAGATGACATAGGCCAGGTCATCTGGTTCCGGCCGCCGCAGCGCCGACGCTTCCGCTGCCTCGTCGAGGAGCGCGCCGTTCTCAGGTAAGCGGTGCACGGTGACGTCGTCGGGCCATTCCACCTGTGCGTCGGGGCCCACCACGGCATGCCGGATGCCGGCCTGGGCGCAGGCGGAGGCGATGCGGTTCGCCGGCCACGACGGCTCGACCGGAACGTAGCCCGCGCCACTGGCGCATACCCCGAGGATCGCGGTGATCTGCGCCGCGTTCTTCTCGATCGAGACCGCGACGAGATCGCCCGGACCGACACCGGCTGCCACGAGCGCAGCAGCCGTCTGCGCGGCGTTCGCCGAAACTTCCTTGTGGCTGAATGAATTCTCGCTGTCCAGGAGAGCTGGCTCGTCGGGACAGCGTTCGGCGGCTGCCCGCAGCGGATCGTCGAGCAGCGAGCCGACCTGGCCGAATGGCGCAACCGCCAGCTGTTCCACCGGCTGGAACGAGGGGTCCCAGCCGAGAGTGGTGTCGCTCCAGGCAGCGGGGTAGGCAGCTCTGCTGACGGATCCTCGACCAACGTGCCCCACTCGGCCAGCAACTGCATCCACCCGGCCAGGTCCAGCGCGAGCACGTCGATCCCCATGCACAGCCGCGTCCGGCCATCGGGCAGCAGAATCGCCTGGATGTCGAACAGCGGCCAGCGGTCGGCCGGGCGAACTTGGTGCGACCAGGCGTGCCGCAACTCGGCGGCGGTGCGTTCGGCGGTCGCAGGGTCGATGCCCCGCAGATCGGTGATGGGAATCTCGTAGCGCGGCACGGAGTCCAGCACGCGCTGCCGGGCGTCTTCGCCAACGACCATGCGCAGCATGGGATGCCGCTGGACCAGTGCGTTCCACGCCGAGCTCAGGCGTTCCAGGTCGGATTCCGGGTCTGCGGCCGGAATCCGGTCGTACTCCCGGTAAAAGAACGTCGCCACCCCGCCCAGCGGGAACGCCGAGTCGCGGCCGACCCAGTAGGCCGACTGGATCGGGGTGAGCGGGAACGATCCGGCGGCCTCACCCGGCTCGACCACGCCTTCGGCGATCGAGCGAACCGTTGCCGCGCCGAGGAAAGCGGTGAGCGGGAGATCGAGCTCGAGCTCCTCGCGAAGGCGGCGGCGCAGCCGCACCGCGGTGAACGACTCCAGGCCCAGCTCGACGAGGGGCGTGTCGGTCTCGATCGAGCCGGTGGGTACGTCCATCACCTCGGCGAGGGCCGCGGCAACGGCAGCGAGGTCGACCGACGATCCCGTCGGGGTCGCGCTCATGGTCCTCCTTCGGAGATCAGGCGAGGTCGGATTCTGATCGCAGAGCGTCGGCGCCCTGGACAAGAAAACGACAATCGTTTTCAATTATGCTCCGAACGATCACGACGATGTCAAGAGCGAACACGGATGGTGACGACCGGTGACGCCAAGTCGATCAACTGGGAGAGGATGGCCCGTGCTGCAGTATTCGGATTCGGCGCTGCGCTGCTACGACCCGAGGCCTGCGGCGCGGGTGAGGTTGTTCTGCATGCCGCACGCCGGCGGCGCGGCGAGCTTCTTCCGGTCGTGGTCGTCATCGCTGCCGCCGGAGGTCGAGGTCTGCGCGATCCAGTACCCGGGGAGGGAGGATCGCTGGAACGTGCCGGCCTGCGGCGCAATGCCAGAGCTCGTCGAAGACCTCGTCGCCGGACTCCGCGACAGGCTCGACCGCCCGTTCATCCTTTTCGGACATAGCCTGGGAGCCACCGTCGCCTACGAGACCGCGCACGCCTTGCAACGCGGGCCAGGCCGGGAAGCAAGCCATCTCGTGGTCTCGGCGAAAGAGCCCCCGCACCACCACCGTGCCGACGACTTCCATCAGCGCTCGGACGACGAGCTGTGCGCCGAGCTCGCCAGACTCATGCCCGATCGCGCGGACGTCCTAGCGTCACCAGAGGTGCGAAGCCTCCTCCTGCCGGCGGTCCGCGCGGACTACCGGGTGAACGAGACCTATCGTCTGGTGAACTCGCCGCCCCTGCTCGACTGCCCGATCACGGCGCTGTGCGCCGCCGACGACACCGAGACCACCGTGGCGGAGGCACAGGACTGGCGACAGCTCACCCGGGCGAAGTGCCACGTCGTGGTCCTCCCCGGTGATCACTTCTATCTCGTACCGCATCGCAACGCAGTCCTGGCGACGATCCGCCACGCTGTCTCAGCCCTCCTGAGCTAGGCCTGCTGTGCCTCGCAGTTGATCGTGCTCGGTCTCCAGGGCGTTGCCGCGGTGCCGGTCGCATGTCCCTATGCGCATTGCCGCATCCGAGATTAGGCTTTTCGGGTCAATGAGAAGCCTGAAGTGAGCGAAAGGTCGATGGTGACGATGGCGCATCAAGAGCACCCCACGCACGAGCACGCTCACGGCGAGGGCTGCGGGCACGTGGTGGTTCCCCACGGTGACCACGTCGATTACGCGCACGATGGGCACCTGCACCGGGCGCACGACGACCACTACGACGAATGCGAGCCGGGCGAGCACGTCGTGCACGACGGTCACGAGCACGCCCACGGTGAAGGCTGCGGCCATGTCGCCGTTCCCCACGGCGACCACGTCGACTACATCCATGACGGACACCGCCACGCCGTCCACGACGACCACTACGACGAGCACTGAGCCCGCCGGGGCTTGCCCGTGTCAACTGTGGACGCGAGCAGGTCCGGTGCGCAGCATCTACATCCTGGAGTATGGGGTCGGGCATTGGTGGTGGAACCTGTTGCATAACCAGAGCCCGCTGCGCTGATGGCCGGTTGTTGTTCGCGCGGGGCATGCTGGCCGCCAGCGTCCCTGACAGCTACCGGGCCAGGCGGGCGGCGATGCGATGTCGGATGCGGCGTGCTGACGCCAGTCGGAACCGGGGCGGCCAGGCGCAGTACTGGCCGCCGAGTGGGGGCGCTCGACGTGGCAACACTGGTCGGAACGGTGCGTCGACCTCCAGTGATGTGTGGGGTCTCCGCGACCCGGACGTCCGCGAGGTGCGCGCGGTCGCGATGGGGTACGGGACAAGCTTGAGCCGATTGGAACACCGCGTGGGCTCGGTTGACTGCGTGGTGTGCGTGCCGCAGCGTCCGTTCGGGACGGGTGTCGGCTATTTGCACGGTGCCGATGAAAGCGGCAGAGCGTAGCGACAGTTTCGGTAGATATCCAACGTGCAGGGGAGTGTGTGTGAGGCTCGCGGTGAGCCAGAACGGCGGTTGGTGGGTGGACCTCGGCGACAGCGCGGGCAATAGTCACCGTCCTGGTCACGGCGTGGAGGTCACCGCATCGCAGTTCGGTCCGCTCGCCCCAGCGCGCACCGGTTTCCAAGGCGAGCTCGGCAGACAAATGCCACCTGCGTGACGCTGTTGACCGGGCTCCGCGAACTCCACTCCATCGCCAGCTGCGCTTAGAGTTCCTAGCAAAAGGACCACTGGTTGTGTCTGGGTTTCCTTGATCGTGGATCATGGTTGGGTGAGGAAGGGTGAGCAGCCGCCGTGGAT
>NZ_JBWKKU010000098.1:0-28437 GCF_056431445.1 Saccharopolyspora sp. NPDC045941 | reverse complement strand
TGGCTCAGTTCCAGCAAGGCCAGTTTCGGTCCACGACCATCGCCCATACCACACCCTAACAACCTGACAATGAATCAACGACTCACGACACTAGAACTTCTTGAACATGTCGCCGTACTGGTTGTCCCAAGTCGACTGCTTCTTGGTGCCCGGGTAGCAGTGGTAGCTCACGTCGTTGGAACCGCCGCTGAAGTTGCCCGACACCTGGTAGCGGACACCATCGACGCTCTGCGCTGGATTGGCGCCCTCGTAGATCGATCCGTCCGGGCGCCTGAAGCCGTCGTGGCTGATCTTGTTGAGATCCTTGCTCGCCTTGTCGTCCGCCTTCGCGGCATCCTGGTAGCGGTCGTTCGCAGCCTTGTACTCGGCGTAGGACTTCTCGCCCTTCCGGAGGTCCTCCCAGGCCTGATCCCGCTCCCGCTTCGCCTCGAAACGAGCGTCGGCGGTGCCCCCGTCCTTGTAGGCCTCCAACTTCTCCTGGCGTTTAAGGTCCGCGATCTCCGCGGCGTTCTTGCCGAAGTAGTCCTTGTGTGCCTGATCCCCGATGTTCTCCGGGAACTTGTTGGCGCCGGAGTTGCTGACGTTCGTGTTGTCCATCCCGGTGATGTGAGTCTTCTGGTGCTTGTTCTGGTGGGCTTCGACCTCGACGTTGTACTTCTTGCCGTTCACGTCGTACGTCCCTACGGGCTTCTGCTCGAGCGCCTTGGGCTCCGGCCGGCCCGTGTTGCTGCCGCCCTGGTTCGAAGGGCCTTGCCCGTTGTTCCCGGTCTCCGGCGTGTTCGGGGCCCCGTGCTTGCGCCCGGTCTGGCCCTTCGACCCCGCAGCGGCCCCCTGCGACCCCTGCGAGCCCTTCCCGCCGCCCTTCCCGCCGCCCTTCGGCATCAGCCCCAGCGGGTCCTTGGCGCTGTGCGGGTTGCCGACGTAGGCGACGGGGTTCGGGGCCGGGGCGAGTCCCAGCGGGTCCTGGCTGAGGTAACGACCGGTGGCCGGGTTGTAGTAGCGGTAAACGTTGTAGTTCAGGCCGCTTTCGAGGTCGGCGTACTGGCCGGGGAACCGCAGCGGCGTGCCGGCGGCCGCCGGCGGGGCGGGCAATTCCCTGCCCCACAGGCTGTTCCGGCCGTGCCAGGTGAGCATTCCGCTGGGGTCGACCAGATCGGTCGCCGTCCCCACCTGGTCGGTGATGACCGAGTGGAACCGCTCCGGCGCACCCGCGCCGCGTTCGAGCTGGGCGACGGGCGCGTCGTCGTCCGGATGATGCGCCCAGGTCGTCACCGTGCGGCGGCCATTGGCGTCGGTGTGCACCTGCTCGATCAGCGTCCCGCCGTCCCAGGCGAAGTCGGTCTGCTCCGCCACCGTGGACAGGTCGGGAGCGAGTCGCTGCTTGGCGATCCGCCGGCCGACCGGGTCGTACCGGTACCGCCAGATGACGCCCTCCGGGGTCGTCACCGCGACCAGCCGGTCGTAGGAATCCCACGCATAGCGCCAATTCCGGCCGGTGTTGTCGGCGCGGAGGACCAGCCTGCCCTGCGCGTCGTGCTGGAAGGTGACCGCGCCCGCGGCGATCAGGCTGTTGCCCGCATAGCGCCGCGGACCGGTCTCGGCATCGTTGAGGCCGTTGGACGCGACGACGTTCCCCGACCCGTCGTACCGGTAGCTCTCCCGCCGGTCCGGTGCGATGACCTCGACCACCCGGCCGGACGGGTCGATCTGGTAGCGAATGCTCCCGGAGAACCCGTCGTCGGTGCCGATCAGCTTGCCGTCCGGCCGGTAGAGGAACCGCCGCAGCAGCACTTGCTGACCCGAGCGTCCCGTGACCGCCTGCGAGGTCAGCCGCTGCTCGCCGTCGTACGACTGCACCAGGGTCACCGCACCGTCGATCGAGCGGTTGATCTGCTGACCGGCGGCGTCGTAGCCGAAGCTCAGCGAATGCCCGGCGAAGGACAGGCCGGTCGCCCGGCCGGCGGCGTCGTAGTTCCAGGCACTGGCCACCCCGGACGGAGTCTGCCGCCGTATCACGCCGTTCTCGCTGTCGTAGGCGAACGTGACCGACCGGCCGTTGATGGTCTCCGCGGTGATGCGTCCCTGGTCGTCCCGCTCGAACTCGAGGACGGCGTCGTCGTTGGTCGCCCGGTTCAGGTGGCCGACGGGTGAATAGGCGTACTTGGTGACGCCCGAGGGAGCCCGCCACTCGACCAGGTTGCCGAGCGCGTCGTAGACGTATTCGGTCTCCTCGCCCGCGCCGTTGACCGAGCGCACGAGCTGTCCCGCCGGGTCGTAGGCGTAGCGCAGCACCCGGCCGTCGAAATCGTGCTCCTCGACCACCCTGCCGGCGAGGTCGTAGACGTAGCGCCAGGTCTGGCCCTGCGGATTCGTGACGGAGGTCAGCCTCCGCTCGGTGTCGAACGTGCGCGTGGTGCGCGCCCCGGTCTGGTCGACGCTGGCCAGCTCGACCTCGAACGGGCCGTACTCGGTGGCGGTCACCCCGCCGATCTCGTCGACCTGCGCGATCTGGTTGCCCTCGGGGTCGTAGCGCCACTGCACCCTGTTGCCCAGCGAGTCGACGCGCCAGGAACGACGGCCTTCCACGGTCCAGCCGAGCTGGATCCGCCCGCCACCCGGCGTCGTCGTCTCCCGGGGGCGTCCGAACAGGTCCAGCAGCCGGGGATCGGGCTCGGTGAGTTCCGGTTCGGTGGTCTCGGCGCGTCCGGATCGGATGCTCTCGACGCTGAGTCGCGGTGCTACGCCGACCTTTCCGCCGAACGGGTCCAACGCCTCGTCGTCGTAAACCCGGGCCCAGGCGCGTTCGCCGTCCTTCACCTCGATCGATTCGACGGTGCCGTCGTCGGCGAGGTTCAGCCGGACGGTGCTTCCGTCCGGGCGCGTGATCCACCGCGGCTTGCCCAGGCTGTCGTACTGGTAGTAGGTGGTCCGGCCCAGCGGATCGGTCCGGTCGAGCAACCGGTCGTAGCGATCCCACGTCGACAGCGTGGTGTTGCCGAGCGCGTCGGACTCCCGCACGAGCTGCTTCGCGTCGTTGAACTCGAATTCTTTGACGCCACCCAGGGAATCGGTGTACCGGGTGATCGACCCGTCGTAGGTGAAGGTGGAGTCGAAGAAGCCCTTGTCACCCACCGTCCGGACGCAACGGCCGTGCTCGTCGTAGATGTAGCGGAACCAGAATCCGTTGCGGTCCTGCCACTCCGTCAGCCTGCCCGCGCTGTCGTACTGGAACAGCAGCGCCTTGCCCGAGGAGTTGACCACCTCGGCCAGGCGGCCCTTGGCGTCGTAGCCGTACCGCATCACCAGCACGTCGAGGTCGCGCTCCGGGTCGACCACGCGGAGCGCGGTGATCCGCTCCTGCTCGCTGTCGATCTCCACCCGGTACCCGTCGGAATGCTGGATCGCCTTCGGCGGGCCGAACCGGCGGTGCTCGACGTCGAGCCGGCGACCGTCCTCGTCCTCGACCGACAGCAACGGCAGCACCAGGTCGCGCCCGGCCGGCGGGCCGAATCGAAGGATCTGGTTCAGCTGCGTGTTCTCCAGGCTGTAGCCGCCGTCCTCGTCCAGGTGCAACGGCCACCGCGGGCCTTCGACCGGCAGCACCGGGGCTTCCGCCGACGGCAGCGGGTAGACCAGGATCATCCCGTCCGGGGAGAAGTAGCAGACGTTCTCCGCGTCGACCTCCAGCCGCTGGTCCAGCGTCGAGGCCCACGACTGTCCGAACCACCGCCCCGCCCGGTACGACGAGACGTACATCCGCTGCAGCACCAGGCTCAGCGGGCCCTGGATCTCCAGGTCCTTCTCGGTCATCACCATGTGACCGGTGGCGAGGTCGACCGGCTCGGAGCCCCCGGTGCAGATGTCCTCGCCCTTGACCGACCGGTCCCTGGGGTTGTCCGGCTTGTTGCTGGAACCATCCGGCTTGTTGTTCGACCGCGTCGAAGCCGGGGAGTTGTTGCTCGGCGTCGGGCCCGTTTCCGGCCCCGACCTCGTTGGCGGGCCGTCGTTCGGCGACGACTTCGGCGGCGGGCCGTCAGGGCTGTTCTTCGTCGGCGGGCCGTCGCTGGACGTCGATGACGTCGAAGCCGGGCCGTCGGGGCTGCTCTTCGTCGGGGGACCGTCGCTGGACGTCGACTTGGTCGACGCCGGGCCCTTCGGGGTCGGGGCCGAACCGTCGCCGGACTTGATCTTCTTCAGGGCGTCTTTGGCGTCGCCGAAGGAGGAACCGAGCTTCTTCAGCATCGGGGCCAGGGCCTTGATCGCCTTGACCAGCTTCGTGGTGATGTCGGCGATGCGGGCGGCGACCTTGGCGACCTCCGCGACCACCTGCGGCACCACCCAGGCCATCGCGATGCCCAGCGTGGCCAGCACCTGCAACGCCCAGCTCACCAGGTGGCCGACGAGCTCGGCGATGATGTCGCGCACCAGCGTCCGCACCGCCGCGACGACCTCGCCCGCCGTGCCGATGCCGCTCGACGCGCCGTCGGCCGCCGCCTGCGCGGCCGCGATCAGGTTGGCGGTGTCCTCGCTGCGCTTCCGGTAGGCATCACCGGCCTCGCCGATCCAGCTCCCCGTGTCGTTGTTGACCAGGTTGGTCATCTCGGTGCCGATCTCGCCCAGCTCCGCCGAGATGTTCTTCCACGTCTCCGAATGCGCCTTGATCTCGTCCGGATCGCCGGTCAGGGCGTCCAGCGCGTCCGAGACCGGGCCGACGTGCTCCATCAGCCAGCCCACGCCGGCGGCGAGGATCGAGCCGAACGGATCCATCGCCATGCCCAGCGCGTCCAGGCCGGTGCTCACCGCCCCCATGACGCCCGACGCCCAGTCCCCGGACTCGATCGCCTTCTTCGTGTCGTTGACCGACTCCAGGATCGGCACACCGCTGAACGACTGCGTCGAGTCCTCGCGCTGGGCAACCAACGGATTCGTCACGACATCACCCCAGGTAACAGGAAACGGGAAGGAAAGGGCGGGAGGTCAGTCCCGCAGCGGATCGAAGTCGGGGCCGAACTCGTCGTCGTCGTCCTCGAAGCGGGGCCGCTTCGGCGGCGCGGCGGGCGGCGTCGGCCCGGCCGCCGGCGGTGCGGGCGGTGCGGGCGGCGGCTTCGGGGCTTCCTCGTCGTCCGGGAGTGCCCACTTCGACGAGGCTTCCGACGGTTCGGGTTCCGGGTCCTCGGGCTGCTCGGGGAACCGTTCGCGCAGGTTGTCCAGCATCATCGAACGCGTCTGCAGGTCCTCGTCGCCGAGGTGGGCGGCCATCGTCTCGCCGACCTTGCTCGCGATGTCGGACTGCGCCCGGTGCATCGTGGACAGGATCTGCGCGGCCAGCTCGGACGGCGCCATCGTGCGGACCTTGTCGGTGAACTCCAGGTCCGTCACGCTGCCGTCGGCGCGGACCGTCACCTTGATGCGGCCGTCCGAGCTGGCTGCGGTCAGCCGCAGCTGCTCGGTCTGCTGCTGCACTTCCTGGTAACGCCGCGCCTTGTCGGCGAAGCCCTGCGCCCACTGCTGGATCCGCTGCTCGGCCTCGTCGGGGTCGGACCCGATCGCGGCGAACCCGCCTCGGCTTTCGCCCGGCATCGCACTACCTCCAAAGAATTTCTACTCCGCGGTCTGCCTGCTGCCCTGAGCCGCCGACCACTGCGTCGGAGCGACCACCGTTTCGCCCTCAGTCACGCTGAAAACGCGTCGGCGCCTGCCGAGCCACCGTCTCGCCCTCCGACGCGCTAAACCCTGTCGGTGCCTGGTTGCCCTCGGCCACGTTGAAGGGCGCCGGCGCCTGCCGAGCCACCGTCTCGCCCTCAGCCATGTTGAAGGGCGTCGGCGCCTGCCGAGCCATCGGCTCGCCCTCCGACGCGCTAAACCCTGTCGGTGCCTGGTTGCCCTCGGCCACGTTGAAGGGCGCCGGCGCCTGCCGAGCCACCGTCTCGCCTTCAGCCATGTTGAAGGGCGTCGGCGCCTGCCGAGCAGCCGTCTCACCCTCCGGCGCGCTAAACCCCATCGGCGCCTGCCGAGCCACCGTCTCGCCTTCAGCCATGTTGAAGGGCGTCGGCGCCTGCCGAGCAGCCGTCTCACCCTCCGGCGCGCTAAACCCCATCGGCGCCTGCCGAGCCACCGTCTCGCCCTCCGGCGCGTTGAAAGGCGTCGGCGCTTCCGTGCCGCGCAACGCGACCGCCGACTCGCGCACCTTGACGCCTTCTTCCAGCGGGGTGAAGGAGTCCGCGCTCGCCTGGTCGGTTTCCTCGTACTGCTTGGCCGTCGTGCGCACGTTGTCGGCGGTGGTGCTGACGCCCTCCTTCGCGGCCTTCAGGGCGTCGATTCCTTCCTCCTCCATCGGGTTGACGATCGGTGGCAGGAAGGAGCACAGGATCCCGTAAGCCTCGTCGGACATGCTCACGGTCTCGGCGGCCGAGATCGCGGTGTCCAGCCGGTCGGTCAGCCCGTCCAGGTGACTCGCGTGCGCGGTCAGCTCCTCGGCGACGACCTCAAAGGTCATGGTGCTTCCCCTCGGTTGTTCAGGCCGCTGCGGACACGACTTCGGCGAGGCGGCGCTCGATGCGACGGTTGTCGGCCGGGGAGATGCTGAGCCAGGCACCCTGGCTGACCATCAGGTACCGGCCCTGGTGCGTGTCGAACCAGGTGACCAGCGTCGACGCCCGTTCGGAGCCGCGGGAGACGCCGAACTGCCCGCCCGCGCGGCGGGTGTTCGCCAGCTCGGCCAGCGCCGCGGCGTCCTGGGCGGGCACCCCCGCCCTGGCCAGCGCCACCTCTTCGTCGAGATCGCCACCGAAGGGATCGTCGTCGTCCTCGTCGAGGGCGCTGGCCAGCTGGTCCTGGCGAACCGAGATCGACCGCAGCGGCCCGGGTTCGTTGGGCGGCAGCACGCCGACGGCCGCGATCGCCAGCGCGGTCGGGCGGATCTCCGTCAGGTGCAGCTCGCCGGCCACCAGCTGCGCGAGCACGCCGGCGCGGCCGGTGACGGCGGCCAGGGCCTGCACCGGGCCTCCGATGTGGCCCACCACGTCGACCGAGGTGTCGTTCTCGTGGAGCAACCGCAGCAGGTCCGCCAGCCGCGGGTCGAGCTGGTCGCCCGTCGCGTACCCGCGGCCGGACAACGACCGGAACGCGTCGGCGGCGAGCTCGGCGCGCTCCTCCATCGTCGCGCCGAGGCTCGGCACCTCCAGCGGGAACGGGACGCGGCCCAGGCCGAGCGCGCCGTGCACGAGGTCGAATTCGGCGGCGGAAAGCGCGAAGTCCGGCGCTGTTGTCGTGGTCATCACTGGCCCTGCTGCTTCTTCCGCTTGCCCTCGCCGATCACCGGCGGCGGCAGGTCGGCGCCAGGCACCTCGACCACCGGGCCGCCCTCGACGTACTTGCTGGTGCGTTCCTTCTCCTGGCCTTCGCCCTGGCCGCGCTGGGCACCGCCCATCGGCCCCATCCCGGGAGCGCCCGCCGCGCCGGACTGACCGGGCATGCCGGCGCCCCCGCGTCCGGCGAACCCGCCGTCGGGTCCGCGGCCGGTGCCCGACACGCCGCCGGGGCCCACGCCCGACGTCCCGCCCGGGCCCACACCGGAACCGCCGCCCGCGCTGGACAGGCCGACCGGTCCGCCGCGGAAGCCCGAGCCACCGCCGGGGCCGGAACCGGGCATGACGGGTCCGCCCGGGCCGCCACCGGTGCCGGGGATCGGCGGGATCGGCCCGCGCCATCCGCCGGGTCCGGTCTGGTTTCCGGGCCGGTTGGGCTGGTTGGGACGGTTCACGCGCGGCCCGGTCATGTAGGGGCCGCCGTCCGGCCCATGGAACGGCCGCGGCGTGTGCTGCCGGTCGTCGCCGAGCGGCGGCAGGTTGCCCGGCGGGTGGACACCGTTCGTGCCCTGGGAAGTCGTGGTCTTGGGCTGGTAGTCCCCGAGGGGCGGCATCTCCGGTGGCCGGAACGACCGCGTCGGGCCATCCATCGACGGGGTGCTGCCCAGCGGCGTCGGGGTGTTGCCGAGCGGCGGAGCCGAGAAGGACTTCGTCGGCGGATCCATCGTCGGGGTGTTGCCGAGCGGCGGAGCCGAGAACGTCTTCGTCGGCGCATCCATCGGCCCGGTACCGCCGGGGCCCGGCCCCTGGAACGGCGTCGGGGCGCCACCGGGCTGGCTGCCCTGCAGCGGCTCGACCTTCGCGGTCAGCCGCTGCGTTTCCATGACGTCGCCCGGCGCGGAGTTCGGCGAGGTCGAGCTCGGCGCTTCCGGATCCGTGCCCACGTTCTGGGGCTTGAGCTCGGCGCGCTCGGCCACGTGCTGCTTCTGCAGTGGCACCGGCTCGTCGTTCGTGACCGGGTTCGGCGGGGGAGTGAACTTCGGGGTGTCGCCGTCGATGTTGCGGGACTCGCCCTCCATCCAGGTCATCACCTGGACCGCCTGCTCGTGGGCGGAGGCGGACCGGTCCTGGTGGGCCTTCAGGTCGACGCAGGCCTGCCGGAAGCCCTCCATGTTGCCGGTGGCGAAGGTCACGACCGCCATCGCGTTGATCATCTCACCGCCCCCGAGCGGCTCGGGCATCTCGGCCCTGGCGGTTTCCATGATCCGCCCCTGCACCGCGACCCGCTCCGCCATCGCGCCCGCGGTCGTGCCCGCGTCGTAGTTCCAGTCGGCCAGCTGCTGGATCGCCGACCGCGCCGCTTCGGCGGCCTCGCCCTGCCAGCCCGCTTCGGTGGCCCGCAGCCGCTCGCCCATGCGCGTCGCGGATTCGGCCAGCTCGCTGCTCAACCGGTTCCACTCGTCGGCCAGCTGGCCGACGCGGCCGGGATCGTTGCCGGTGTGCACCGCCTCGTAGAGCTCGCGGTGGCTGCGCGAGGCCCAGTTCTGCGTCTCGGTCAACGCAATGTCGACGTCCGGCCCAGCGGTCTCCTGGGTCATGTCCGGTCTTTTCCCCTCGACTGCGGATCGGTGCGCCCGGCCGAAACCGGTCCCATCAAACGAGCTTCCGGAAGGAGTCCGACACGTGCTCCTCGATGTCCCGGTACTCGCGCATCGCGGCGACGATGGCGTCGCGGGCTTCTTCCAGGACCTCCCGGTAGCTCGTGAGCACTGCCGTGAAGGAGTTCTCGTCGCCTTCGGCGCGGTTCGCGAACTTCGCCGCCATGGCCTCGCCGACCGGGTTCTGCCCCAACGGCGCGTGCTGGGTGAGCGAAGCGGACCTGGCCAACCAGTCGTCCACTGTGGACATCTGATCCTCCAGGGCGGAGCGGATCTCCGCACCGGCTGCCGGGTCCAGGCGCAAGCCTTCCGATTCCACCGCCTTGCGCAAGTGCTTGACGCCGGACACGGACCGAACGAGCGCGACTTTTGCCCGTTCTCCCACGTCTTCGCTCATGAATCCCCCAGACAGAACATCACCCGGTTATGATCGCACTCGCCGCCAACGCCGGACCAACGCCGGACCAACGCGAGCGTTGGCGGGCGCACTCGCCGACGAACGACTCGATCGGGAGCGGATGTCTTCTCCGAGAACCCGACCACAACCGCGGATTCGCTTGCTGGGCCCGGTGGAATTGCTGCGATCGGACGGCCGAACGGCGGCCATCAGTGCCGCCAAACGGCGCAATGTCCTCGCGGCGCTGGCGATCGACCTCAACCGCATCGTCTCCGTCGACCGGCTGATGGACATCGCCTGGAACGGCCATCCGCCGCCCACGGCCAGGGCCTCGCTGCAGGGCCACATCGCCCAGCTGCGCAAGGACCTCGGCGACGGCGTGGAACTCGTCACCCGTTCCCCCGGCTACCTGCTGCTCGCGCCCCGCTCGATGCTCGACGTGACGCGGTTCGAGGACCTGATCGCGGACGCCAGGAACGCGTCCGACGAGGAGGCCGTCGACCTGCTGCGCGCCGCACTCGCCCTGCGCCGCGGCCCGGCCCTGGCCGACGTCGAGTCGGAAGGCCTGCGCCGGGACGTCTCGGACCGGCTGGACGAGTCGGTGCTCACCGCGGTGCACGAGCTGGCCCGGCGGCTGAACCGGCTCGGTCGCGCGGCCGAGGCGATCGACCAGCTCCGGGAGGCCGTCGCGCTGCGGCCGCTGCGCGAACCCCTGGTGGAGCTGCTCGTGCTGAGCCTGCACCAGGCCGGTCGGCAGGCCGAGGCGCTCGACGTCTTCCGCGACACGCGGATCCGCCTCGCCGAAGAGCTCGGCGTCGCCCCCGGTACCGGCCTGCAGGAGGCCTTCCACACCGTGCTCAGGGCCGACGACCGACGGCCACCGGCTCCCGTTCCCTCGCAATTGCCCAGGGAGAACCGGGGTTTCGTCGGCCGCGGCGCCGAACTCGCGCAGCTGGACGCGGCGCTGGACGACGACGGCCCGGTCCGGATCCTCACCGGCCCGGCGGGCGTCGGCAAGACCGCGCTCGCGCTGCGCTGGGCGCACCAGGTGGCCGCGGACTTCGAGGACGGCTGCCTGTTCGTCGACCTCCGCGGGTTCGACGACGCGGACCCGGTGGCGCCGGCGCAGGCGCTCAGCGGTTTCCTCCGCGCGCTCGGGGTGCCTGCCGCGCGGATCCCCGACGACCTCGACGAACGCGCCGCGCTGTACCGCTCGGTGCTGGCGGACCGACGGCTGCTGGTGGTCCTCGACAACGTGCGTTCGGCCGCGCAGGTCCGCCCGCTGCTGCCCGGCAACTCGGGTTGCGTGGTGCTGGTGTCGAGCCGGAGCCGCCTGGACGACCTGGCGGCCACCGAGGGAGCGGTCCGGCTGTCGCTGCCGGTGTTAGACCGGCAGGCGGCGGTCGCCGTTCTGCGGCTGCTGTTCGGCTCCGAGCGGATCGCCGCCGAACCCGCCGCCGCTGCCGAGCTGGCGGAGCTGTGCGACCGGCTCCCGCTGGCGCTGCGGATCGCCGCCGCCCGCGGCGCCAGCCATCCGCACTTCACGATCCGCTCGCTGGCCGACATCTACTCCGACGAGCGCCACCGGCTGACCAGGCTGTCGCTGCCGGATTCCGGCGGGAGCATCCGCGCCGCCCTGACCAACAGCTACCGGCGGCTCGACGACGCGTCGGCGCGGCTGTTCCGGCTGCTGGGCGAGCATCCCGGCGCCGAGGTCGACTACTTCGCGGCCGCCGCGCTCGCGGGCACCAGGCTGCGGGACAACCAGGCCCGGCTGGAGAGCCTGGTGGCGGTCAACCTGCTGCACGTGACCGGCCCCGGCCGGTACGGGCGGCAGGACCTGGTCCGGCTCCACTCGGCGACCCTCGCCGCGGCGGAGCCCGCGGCCGACCGGGAGGCCGCGATCACCCGGCTGCTCGACTACTACCTGCACGCCGCCGAAAGCGGCCTGCGCGCGGTCGAAGGTCCGGCGCGGCGGCCCGGGCAGCAGGCCGCGCACCCGCTCGCCGAGCTGCCCGACCTGCCGACGGCGCAGGCGGCGCTGAACTGGTTCCGGACCGAAGAGGACAACATCCAGCACGCGCTCGTGCTGGCGACCGCGCGCGGCCGGCACGACCGGGCGTGCCAGCTCGGGCTGTACCTGGACCGCTTCCGCCGCCACGTCGGCGAGCCCGAGCCCCGCGAGCTGGGCGAAGCGCTGGCGCAGGCGTTCTTCCCGGGGCACATCTGCGGGAACTCGGTCTTGTAGCAGCAGAAAGCCCCCGCAACGGCTCGGGTGCGGGGGCCTTCGGTGTCGGGTCAGGACCGGATGTGCTGCACGGCTTCCGCGACGGTCTGGCCGAAGACCTGCATGCCCTTGGCGTTCGGGTGCAGCGGCGCCGCGACCGACGTCGGGAACATGCCCTCGTAGTACTTCTCCGCCGGGGCCGCGCAGACGTCGTGGCCCTCGCTGACCGGGCCGAGGTCGACGAACTGCGCGCCGTGCGCCGCCGCCCGCTCGCCGAGCATCGCGCTCAATTTGTCCACACTGGACTGGATGTAGTCCGCGTCGCGCGCCCAGACCGGCTCCTTCGGATAGCAGCCGCCCGGCCGGAGGTAGGTGCCGTAGCCGACCACCACGATCTCGGCGTTCGGCGCCCGGTGCCTGATCTGCGCGAGCGCGTCGTCGAAGCGCGGCACGAGCGCGTCGATCCGTGCCGCGAGCTCGTCCCCGCCACCCGCGGTGAACTCGTCCGCGCAGGACGATCCGAGCGGATCCGGGAGCAGGTTCACGCACGAAACCGCCGCCTGCACCAGCGATACGTCGTTGCCGCCGATGGTGACCGTCACCAGGTCGGTCCGGTCGCTGAGCGCGGCGTACTGCGGGGCCATGATGCCGTGCTGCCTGCCGGAGAAGTCTTCGATCTTCGCGCCCGAGCAGGAGACGTCGGTCAGCTTCGCGCCGATCAGCCGGGCCGCCACCCGCGGGTAGTTCTCCCTGGAGCGGAAGCAGAGCAGGTTCGGGTCGGGGTTCGGCGTGAGCGGCCCGGCGGCCGCCGAATCGCCCATCGCCACGTATTCGAACTCGTCGGCCGCGTGCGCGGTGGGCGCGAGCAGCGCCCCCGCCACGGCGAGGGCAGAACCTAGTTGGGCGAGACGACCGAGCTGGGATCCCACGCGGGCCTCCTGCGAGAGCTGGGCACTGGCCAGCTTGATCTAGCACGGCAAGATCGTCACGGCGCGAGAATTCACCCGATCGTCGAGCGCCCCAACGTGTCCTGCCGCAATTTCAATGGAAATCGAAGGCCCGATTTCCATTGAAATTGCGGACCCCTGGGGGGCACGGCCGTCCAGGGGCCGTCCTGGAACTGCCTGAGAGGTCGTTCCAGGATGGGGCGGGGGCACGCGTGAGGTGTGGATGCCCGGCTCACCGGGCGCCGTTTTCGCTCGAAAACGGCGTTCCTTCCTTCGGGGCGGGCCTTTCTGAAGCGGCACCTAGAGCTCTCGGTGGAGGGCTCTGGTGATGCCCGCCGCGACCGTGGTCGCCAGGATCCAGCCCGAGGCGATCAGCACCACCGTGATCCACTGCGAATTGCCGTGCGCCTGCCACATCACGTCGTGACCGAGGTTGATGATCGGCACCAATTGGTCCACTGTGTACAGGAACGGGTTCCACACCGGGTGGTCTTCCTCGTTGATCGGGACCAGCGGGTGGTGGTCGAACCAGGTGGTGCCCGCCGCGGTCAGCAGCACCAGCCAGATCAGGGCGCGCAGCGGGCGGTAGCCGTAGCTGACCGTGATCAGCTGCAGCATGCTCCACAACCGCACCGGCCACCGGAACGCGGGCCGGGTCGCGGCCGCGATCGCCTGGTAGCGGCGACGCTGCTTCTCGATCAGCACCAGCACCGCGTGCTCTTCGTTGCCGTTGCCGCGGAACACCCGCGCCAGCTGGTCGTACGGCCCGGGCTGGTAGCGGCCGCCCGAGTTGTCGCGCAGCCAGCCGAGCCGCTCCCGCACCGCGGCCTGGTCCGTCGGCTCGATGGTGGTGGTGAAGTTGTCGTACCCGAAGTCCTCGACGTCGACGCCGCCGGACGCCGCCCACAGCGACGCGCTGTCCGCGATCAGCTCGCACTGCGCCTGCCGCAGCATGATCCGGCCCTGCGGCGCGGTCTCCGGAACCAGCGTGAGCTCCTGCGCCACCAGGCCGAAGGCGTTGATCGCGTTGCGGCTGGTGCCGTCGCCGAGCCGGCAGCCCCAGAAGTTCGCCTGCCGCCCGATCTCGGCGCGCCGCAGCTGCACCTCGCCCTCGGCGAGGAACGGCCGGCTGCCCGCCGCGCACACCAGGTCGCGCGCGATGCGGGCCGCCCGGAGGTCCAGGGAGGACTTGTAGGACATCCGGTGGCGGTGCCACGCGGGTTTGGTCAGGTGCGCCGAGCGCAGGTCGACGTTGGCGCCGATCTGGGCGCCCTGCAGCTGGATCGAGCCGACGACGTCGGTCTCCCGGCAGTCCAGGTTGCTGCCGACCACGAGCCGGCTGGCCTGCAGCACGTCGGTGCGCGGGCCGTGCAGGCAGGCCTTGTTCAGCTGGAAGCTGCCGTGCACCCGGACGTCGATCATCCGCACCTGGCCGTGCAGCTCGACCCGCGACGCCTCCAGGTTGCCGAGGATCTCGGTGCCGTCGATGTGCACCGAGCGCAGCGGCTGCTCGACCGACGCCTTCTTGGAGCGCGACCAGCTCAGGTCGATGTGCGCGCCGGACATCCGCAGGTCGCCGCCGACCTTCGCGCTCACCATCCGGATGGTGCCGCCGCTGCGGAAGCCCTGGTCGATCTGCACGTCGCCGCGGATGTCGCCGCGGTCGATGACGAGCGTGCTGGTCGGGTCGTCGTACTGGGATTCGCCGCGCTGCGAGGGCGCGACGCCCGGTTCCAGCACCGCGTCGCGCAGCCGCAGGTCGCCGAAGATGTGCGCGCTGGGCAGGAACATCAGCCCGGCGACGGTGAACGGCCGGCGCGTGAGCGGGTCGACGTCGCAGCGCAGGCTGCCGCCGATCTGGATCCCGTTGGCGTTCAACGCGTACCGGCCCCGGTTGCGCAGCGCCCCGCCGGAGAGCGTGAGGTTGCCGCCGACCTTCGCGCCGGGGATGCGGATCTCGCCCGCCACCTGCAGCCGCAACCCGAGCAGCGCACCGGAGACGGACAGCCGGTCGCCGTAGATGGCGCGGCCGCCGGGATTGCGCAGCTCGCTGTCGTTGAGCAGCAGCGAACCGCCTAGCTGGGCGTCGGCGAGGTCGACGATGCCGCCGATGCTCGTGCAGTTGCGCAGCACGGTGTCGTTGCTGGTGTTGAGGTTTCGGGCGTCGATGCCAGGGAACCGGCAGTGCCAGAGCACAAGGCCGGCGATGTTCGCCTGCCGCAGGTCGGGCGCGTGCTCGAACCGGCAGCGGACGAATTCCAGCAGGTACGGCAGGTCGGTGGCGCGCAGGTCCAGGTGCCCGGTGATCACCGCGTCCTCGATGGCGATGACCTGCTGCTGGCCGCCGCTGCGCCGGGAGAACGGCCGCCAGCCGGGTTCCTCCAGCGACTCGACCAGGCGGCGGGCGAGGTACTCGCCGCGGATCTCGCGGTCCTGGGAGTGCCGCACTGCGTGCACGTCCAGCGGCGGGACGGCGCCCGGGGTCACGCGGTCGGCTCTGCCCTGCCGGAGCAGTTCCTCGAACCGCTGCTCCGCAGCGGTGAGCGGACCGTTGCTGTCCCACGGCTTGACGACCGGCACCCTCGCCCCCGACCTAGTCCCCGACCAGCTGATCAACTTGATCACCCGAAAAGGTAGTCGATCAACTACCTCCAGAGGTTGTCTTTGAAGCGGCGCAGCCGCTTAGCCCATCTACGCAACCGGCACCGCCGCGGGTTCTCAGGTGTCTTCTCGCGAGGACAGCCCCGACGTGGTGAATTGGCATTCATGAGTCGGGGATCCCACAGCGAGAAGGCACCTGAGGTTCCGCCACCCGCACCGCCAAGCAGAACGAGCCTGGAACATCCTCTGTAGAACTCCGACGTGTGATCACAACCGTTGGTTGCGATGCGCCGCGGAGTGCAGCCGGATGGCCTATTCGGTTCCACGTGAAACCTCGGCCCGGAACGAGCGAACGGCCCGTTCTCCTCGCGGTACGAGGTGAACGGGCCGTTCGCGCGGTCCTGCCGCCAGATCACTCCGGGGCGGAGTGGGTGTGGGTCGGGTCGAGGACGCGGGCGAGGAAGGTGCGGGTGCGCTCCTCCTTCGGCGCGCCGATCACCTCGGCCGGCGGCCCCTGCTCGATGATCCCGCCGCCGTCCATGAACAGCACCCGGTCGGCCACCTCGCGGGCGAACTGCATCTCGTGGGTGACCACGAGCATCGTCATGCCCTCGTCGGCGAGCTGCCGCATCACGCCGAGCACGTCGCCGACCAGCTCCGGGTCCAGCGCCGATGTCGGCTCGTCGAACAGCATGACCTGCGGGTTCATCGACAGCGCCCGCGCGATCGCGACCCGCTGCTGCTGGCCGCCGGAGAGCTGCGCGGGCATGGCGTCGGCTTTGTCCGACAGCCCGACCCGCTCCAGGTTCTCCCGCGCGACCTTCTCCGCCGTCGCCTTGTCCCGGCCCAGCACCTTGCGCTGCGCCACGGTCAGGTTGTCCAGCACGTGCAGGTGCGCGAACAGGTTGAACTGCTGGAACACCATGCCGATGTGCCGGCGGGCACCGTCCAGGTCGGTGTCCGGGTCTGTGAGGTCGGTGCCGTCCACCACGACCTTGCCCGCGGTCGGCTCCTCCAGGAGGTTCACGCAGCGCAGCAGGGTGGACTTGCCGGAGCCGGACGGGCCGATGACGCAGACGACCTCGCCGCGCGCCACCTCCAGGTCGATGCCGCGCAACACTTCCAGGGAGCCGAACGACTTGCTCAGCCCGTTGATCTCGATCATCACGTCGCTCATGCCTTGGCCCCCTTGGTCCGCGCCCCGCCGCCGTACTTGCGCTCCAGCAGGTCCGAAACCCGGGACAGCGGAATGGTGATGATCAGGTAGCACAGCCCGGCCACCAGCAGCGGCGTGAGCGATGCGTACTCGTTCAGCGCGGCACGGCCGAACTTCGCCAGCTCGTACTCGTTGGCGGCCAGGCCGAGCAGGTAGACCAGCGACGAGTCCTTGGTCAGCAGGATCAGCTCGTTGGTCAGCGGCGGCAGGATGATCCGGAGCGCCTGCGGCATCACCACGGTGATCATGGTCCGGGTCGGCGACATGCCCAGCGATCGGGCCGCCTCGATCTGCCCCTTCGGCACCGCCTGGACGCCGGCGCGGATGGTCTCGGCCATGTAGGCCGCGCCGACCAAGCCGAGCGCCAGCATCACCGTGGAGTAGATGTCGAACCGCAGCTGGAAGGCGATCGGCACGCCGAAGCCCAGCGCGATGAACACCAGCAGCGCGGGCAGGCCGCGGAACAGCTCGATGTAGCCGGTGGCGATCCACCGGTACGGGCCGACCGGCGACATCTTCATCAACGCCAGCAGGATGCCCAGCCCGAGGCCGAACCCGAAGCCGAGCGCGGTGTAGATGATGGTGTTGACCAGCGCCGTGGTGATCACGGCGGGGAACTGCGCCATCGCCACGTCGACGTTGAAGAACGCCCGCGCGATGGAGTTCCAGTCCGCGACCACGGCCACCACGATGATGACCACGATCAGCACGGCGTACTGGATGCCGCGGTTGAGCCGGGCCTTCTGCCGCCGGCCCAGCCCTGACTTGGGCCGCTCGGTGTCGGTTGTCATGAAGTCTCCTGATCAGTGTTCGGGGCCGGCGGTGGAGCACCCGCCGACCCCGTCCGTTGGCATTGGAGCGCGTTGCTCGCCATCCGATCGCACAGATCGGTAGTTCGACGTACTCGGCTGTGGTTGCCGTCAGGCAGCGGCGAAGCCGCTTCCGACCACCTACGCAGGTCGACCACCCGCGGGTTCTCAGACGGTGCCCACCCCGTAAGGGGTTCTCTGCGAGGACCTGCCCCGATGCCGCGTATTGGTCCATACACAAGTCGGGGATCCCGCAGTCGAGACGGCGTCTGAGGTTCCGCTAGGTGACCACCTGCGCAAACCAGCCACCAACCGTCACTGCGGCTTCTTGCCGAACCACTTCTCGTAGATCTTGTCGTACTCGCCGTTTTCCTTGAGCTTCTTCAGCGCGGCGTTGACCCGGTCCTTCAGCGCCGTGTTGCCGGTGGCCATGCCGATGCCGTACTGGTCGCCGGTGCTGAACTCGTTGGTGATCTCGACGTTCGGGTTGCTCTTGACGAAGTCGCCGAAGACGCTGTTGTCGTTGATCGCCGCGTCGACCTGGCCGGTCTCCACCGCGGTCACCGACAGCGGCAGGTCCTCGAACTGGACGACCTCGTAGCCGTTGGCGTCCTTGTTCTCGTTCGCGTACTTCTCACCGGTGGTGGCCAGCTGGACGCCCAGCTTCTTGCCGCGCAGGTCAGCCAGGCTCCGGATGCCCGAGCCCTTCTTCGTCATCAGCGCCTGGGTGGAGTCGAAGTACGGGTCGGAGAAGTCGAAGTTCTCCTCGCGGGCCGGCGTGATGCTCATGGCCGCGGCGGCCACGTCGCAGCGCCGCGTGTTGAGATCCTCACCGGACTGGATGCCCTCGAACGGGGTATCCAGGATTTCCTGCTTCAGGCCCATGTCCGCGGCGATCGCGTCGACGAGGTCGACGTCGAAGCCGACGATCTTCCCCTGGTCGTGGAACTGGAAGGGCTTGTAGTCCATGTGCGTGCAGGTCGTGAGGATGCCCGGCTTGATCACCTCCACGCCGCCGTCCGCCGTGCCCCCACCGCCGGTGGTGGACTCGGCACAGCCCGCCGCGACGGCGGTGGCCAGGGCCAGAGCGGGCAGCAGAGCCATCGCTCGTAGTGTTCTGCGACGCGCCACGATGTCACTCCTAGTAGGTGAGAACGCGAGTGTTCGAATGGTGCCACTCGTTCGGGCGTAATCCCAATGCTGAGTGTTGCGAAGCCATCAAGTTTTCGGTCCGCGCCCGGTCGCGGACCGGCCGGTGATCGGAAACCTGCCAGCGGACCGGGGCGAAGACGAAAGATATTCCGCCGAACCTCCCCTGTTCGTGCGGGTTGTCGCCCGCTACTGCCGAATGGCACTCAGTCTCATGTGGTGTGTGCCACTGGTCAACAGGGAGTGCTCGACGGGCTCCGGAACGCGCTCGCGAGACCCCTGCGGACGATCACTGCTCGTACACGCAACGTGTCCGGACGGGTGCACTTGACGAGAAGTCGCCACTACCCCATCCGGCGGTCGAGCGGATATTCGCTGGTGAGCAGACTTTCGACGGGTGCCGACCCCGCGGCGCCGAGAGCCCTGAGGAGGTCCCGATGAAGCGTGCCGGCCTGCGCCGATCGGCCGCGCTGTGGATCGCAGCGGCATTGGCCGCGCTCGCCGCCGTCGCCGTCCCGGTCGCCCAGGCGCAGACCACGGCGGTCCAGCCCTTCACCGTGCTCCAGCTCAACATCTGCAACAGCGGCTTCGCCGACTGCTACGCGGAGGGCAAGTCGGTCGACTCGGCGATCGCCGCGATCCAGCAGCGCCGGCCGGACGTGGTGACGATCAACGAGGTCTGCGCCCCGGACATCACCCGCATGACGCACGAAACGGGCTACCGCTGGGCGTTCGCCCCGGTCGGCGACAAGGCGACCGGCAGCCCGTTCGCCTGCAAGGACGGGCGCGGCGACTACGGCGTCGCCATCCTGACCCACCCCGATCTCGGGGCCGCGGGCGAGGCCGTCGAGCGGCAGTACGCGGCGCAGGACGGCGGCAACGAGCAGCGGGTGCTGCTGTGCGTGCCGTACTCCAAGGTCGCCGCGTGCACCACGCACCTGTCCGCGAGCGACGGCCAGGTCGCGGCCGAGCAGTGCCGGGAGCTCTCCGGCGTCGCGACCGCGCTCGGCGCCGAGTCGGTGATCGGCGGAGACCTGAACCTGGTCGCCGGCGGCAACCCCGACGTGCAGGGCTGCGTGCCCGACGGCTGGTACCGCACGGACGACGGCAGCGTGCAGCACGTGCTCGCGATGGACGTGTTCCGGTTGGAGCACGCCGAGACGATCCCGATCGACGGCACCGACCACCCCGGCCTGCTCGTCGCGACCACCCGCTGAAACGCGAGAGCGGTCGCCCCGGGGAACCGGGACGACCGCTCGTCGGCGACTCGCCGTCAGCCCGGCGGGGCGGGCGCTCCGCCCGGCGGCGCGCCGCAGTGGATGATCGGCTGCGGGTTGTAGACGGTGTGCTGGGTCTCGGTGCGCACCCGGCCGGTGGTCACGTCCTTGATGGTCCGGGTGTCGTTCACCGAGAAGCCCGGCGAGCCCTTGCTCGGGCTGCACGGCTCGCCCGGCGGCACGACCTTCTCCTGCGGCTGCGTGGGGCTGGTCCGCTCGCCGGTCTGCGAGGACACGTCGAACTGCTTGGTGCCCCAGAGCTGCACCGTGATCGACGACGGCGTCCAGCGGGTGGTGATCATGATCCCGCTCTTGGCGACGTTCTTGAACTTGACGTCGATGATGCTCGCGCCGCTGGGGCTCTGGAACACGGTGGCCTCGCGGCCCGCCGGGTAGCGGCTGATGTAGTAGCTGTGCGCCTTGTGCTCGACGTTCTGCATGCCGGCGAAGTACGAGGCGTTGTACAGCGTCGTGGCGAACTGCGAGATGCCGCCGCCGACGGCCCGGCCCGGGCGGCCGTTCTCGATGATCCCGGACTCGACGTAGCCCTGCGGGATCCCGCGCGGCCCGGTGTGCCCGTTGAGGCTGAAGACCTCGCCCGGCTTGATGATCGCGCCGTTGACCTGCTCGGCGGTCCGCCGGATGTTCACCCCGGACGCGGCCTCGAACCCGCCGGTGGTGAACTCGCCGACCACCTCGCGGATGCCCATCTGGTTGGCCTGCTCGGTGGTGAACTTGGCGGGTTCGTGCACGTAGATGGCCTGCACGGCGCGGTCCTGCGGCCTGCGGAGCACCTCGTCGATCCGCTCGAAGCTCTTGTTCCAGTCGACGCCGATGCCGTCGGTGGACGGCCGGACCACCGGCGCGCCGCCTTCCAGGACGATCTCGGCGTCCTTGCCGGGCTTGATCGTGTCGGCCAGCTGCGGTTCGACGCTGCCGATCGCGGCCGGCAGGTCCACGTGGGACTTCAGCCCGCCGGCGCCGTCCGGCTCGAACCGCAGCGCCGCGGCGATCGCCGCGGGCGCCAGGGTCGCGTCCTTGCCCTGGCCGCGCACCGTCACCGGCGCGGACACCGCGGGCTGCGCGACCTCGCGCAGCGCCCGCTGCACGCCCTCGCTGGTCGTGCTGACCGGCTGCTCATCGAAGGGCACCTGCACGGCGACGTCGTCCGCCCAGTGGTTGAGCACCTCGTCGGTGGCCCGCTGCACGTCGATGGTCTGCCCGGTGATCGGGTCGACGGCGACCGGCTTGGTGCCCTCGAACCGGATGGCGCCCTCGGCCGGGGCCCGGTCCAGCTGCGGCCGGACCTGCTCCAGCGCCTGGACCAGCTGCTCGCGGTCGCCGTGGCTGACCGGGGCGACCTCGCTCGTGGTGAACAGCGAGGCAATCCGGGTGAACGGGTTCAGCGGCTGGCTGCCCGCCTGCTGGACGGTCGCCGTCCAGTCCATCTGCAGCCCGGACTGCTCCGGGTTGATCGTGGCGGTACGGTCGCCGACCCGCAGCTCGACGGGCTCGTTGAGGCCCGGGCCGAGCTTCTCGCGGAGCTCCGTCTCGGCGGCGGTCTCGTCCAGACCGCCGATGTCGACGCCGGCCACCACCGTGCCGCGCGGCACCTGGCCGCTGGTGAAGACCAGGTCACCGACGTAGAGCAGCGCCAGCACCCCGACCACGGCGCCGGCGGCGATGCCGGCGCGGATCAGGCCGCGGCGCTTCTTGTCGGCGTCGGACGGCGGCGGGGTCGCGGCGGTCCAGCCGCCGGGCTGGGCGCCGGCCTGCGGGATCGCCTGGGGCTCGATGCGGAACGTGGAGAAGTCGGCGGGCACCGCGGCGATCTGGGCGGTCCGCTCTGCGTCGGACTCCGGTGCCGGCTGCTGGGCTCCCGGCTTCGCGGCGCCCGACAGGTTGGGGCGGGTGCGTTCGTCGAAGTCGGCCCGCACCGCTGGGATCCGGGTGGTCTGCTCGACGCTGGTCTCCGGCTGGGCCTCGCCGGAACGTTCCGGGTCGGTGCGCATCCGTTCGGTCGACGGCTCGGCACCGCTTCGATGATCGTGGTTTTCCGGCACCGCTTCCCCTTCTCGTGTCGGTCGTGCGGTGGGGCGCGTGACGATATCGGCGGCCGGCTCCGCGAGGGAAGGCCGCGTCGACTACAGGTACAGCCCGGTGCCTTGTTCGGTGCGTTCGCTGGCAACGGCGTGCAGGTCCCGCTCCCGCATCACGAGGTAGGCCTGGCCCTGGACCTCGACCTCGAACTGCTCGTCGGGGTTGAACAACACCTGGTCGCCGACCTTCACCGTGCGCACGTGACTGCCCACGCCGAAGACCTCGCCCCACAGCAGCCGCTTGGCCACCTGGGCGGTCGCCGGAATCACGATGCCGCCGCTGCTGCGGCGTTCGCCGGATTCCGGGGAGATGCGCACCATGACCCGGTCGTGCAGCATCTGGATTTCGAGCTTGGCATCGGTCACCCGAAAAGTTTACTTGCCGCCGTCGGGCGACCAACCGGCCAGGGCAGGGCTTTCCGTGCCCGCCACGCGGATCCACCGGTGCCACCAACCGTTTCCGCTGGTCAAGTACTCGTGAGCGGTTTGGAGTGTCATAACGCTCCAAACCGCGCATGAGCATCTACCTGCGGAAACGCGAGCACGCGGCGTGCCCGACGGCCCCTGTCAACACCCGGTGCGGTGATCCACCGGGGCCGCGAAATCACGCCTCGGCGTCAAGGCCGCCCATCACTAGCGGCAACCGCTTCGGCCCGGCGGCCGCGATCTTGATTGGCACGCCCCAGTCCTGCCTGGTCAGGCGGCAGGCCGGGTGCTCGACCGACGGGTCGTCGTCGCAGCTGGCGGCCTGCGCCACGACGTGCAGCACGCCCTGTTCGATGCCCTCGGCCAGCACCAGGCGCCGCGTCAGATCGGTGCCCACGCCGGCGCCTTCGACCAGCAGTTCCGCCGGCGACGAGGTGATCTCCAGCCGGGTCGACGGCCCGTAGCGCTCGTCCAGCTTGGTGCCCGGCGGCGGCGTGAACACCACGGCGAGCTCGACCGCGCCGCTGCCGATCTCCGTGGCCGGCCGCTTGACCTGCTGCGACGCCCCCTCGACGAGGCGTGCCGCGACGCCCGGCGGGACCGGCCGCTCAAGCCGGTGCGCGGCGGAGGCGACCACGACGAGTTCCCCGTCCACCACCGCGGCGCCGGAGGGCTCCGCGACGTCGGTGGCCAGCGTCGACACCTCGCCGGTCGTCGGCTCGTAGCGCCGGACGGCGCCGTTGTAGGTGTCGCAGACCGCGACCGAACCGTCGGGCAGGATCGCGACGCCGAGCGGGTGCTGGAACAGCGCTTTCTCGGCGGGGCCGTCGGCGTGGCCGAAGTCGAACAGCCCGGTGCCGACGGCCGTGCGGACCTCGAAGCCATCGCCCGCGGTCTCGATCCAGCGCAGCGCGGAGGTCTCGGAGTCGGCCAGCCAGAGCCGGTCACCGCCGTCGGCCAGCCCGGACGGCTGTGCGAAGAACGCCTCGTCGGCGGCTCCGTCGCGCAGGCCCTCGACCGTCGTCCCGGCGAACCGCCGGATCTCGCCCGCGACCGGGTCGAACAGGCCGAGCGTGTGGTTGCCCGCCATCGCGATCACGACGCCGCCGGCCGGTTCCCACCAGGCGACGTCCCAGGGGCTGGTCAGCGGCGTCTCCAGCGCGGCTCCGCCGTCGGCGCCGTCGCGCCACTGCTCGCCGGTCCCGGCCAGGGTGGTGACCTCGCCGTCCGCGAGCCGGACGCCGCGCAGCAGGTGGTTGACGGTGTCGGCGACCACGACGTCGTAGCCGACCTGCTCGGCGACGTGCTGCGGCAGCAGCGCGAGACCGGCGGGCTCGGAGAACTCGGCGGCAGCGCCGTCCGCCCGACCGCGCCGACCAGCGCCGATGCGGCGCACCACGGTCTCGCCGTCGGCGGCGAACTCGACCAGCGAGTGGTTCGCGGAGTCCGACACCAGCAGGTTCCCGCTCGGCAGGGCGATGACCTTGCCGGGGAAGCGGAGCGTGGTCCCGGGCGCCTCCGGCGGCACGTAAGGGCCGTTCCCCCGGTGCAGCGTGCCCTTGGCCTCGTGTTCGGCGATGATCTCGGTGATCACGCTGCGCAGGGCCTCGACGTGCCCCTCACCAGCGGCGACGTGCACGACGTAGCCCTCGGGGTCTACGACGACCAGCGTCGGCCAGGCCTTGACCGCGTAGTTCTGCCAGGTGGTCAGCTCCGGGTCGTCGAGCACCGGGTGGTGCACGGCGTAGCGCTCGACGGCGGCGACCAGCGCATCCGGATCGGCCTCGTGCTCGAACTTCGGCGAGTGCACGCCGACGGTGACGACCTCCTCGGCGAACTCGGCCTCCAAGGGCCGCAGCTCGTCGAGCACGTGCAAGCAGTTGATGCAGCAGAACGTCCAGAAGTCGAGGACGAGGACCTTGCCGCGGAAGTCGGCAAGCTTGAGGTCCTCGCCGCCGGTGTTCAGCCACTGGCGGCCGATCAGCTCGGGGGCGCGGACACGGGCACGGCGTTTCTGCTGCTCAGCACTCACGCCCGCAGTCAACAACACGCCGCCGGACGGTGTTCCGACGGGTGCGGCGTCCCGAGTCGCGTCTCACTCCTCGGACCGGTCAGCCCCGGGTCCAGGAGGGCCACCACGGCGGGACGTGGTCGGCGCACTCGCCGAGCTGGGCCGGCTCGGCCCAGTAGGAGTACACCGCCCCGACCTCCGCGTAGAACGCCACCGCGACGACCAGCGCGATGCCGGCGACGGCCGCCGTCCGCGGGTGCCTGAGCCTGCGCGCGGCGGAGCAGATCAGCGGGAAGGTCACCCCGGACACGAAGACGTTGAGCACGAACAGCACCGGAACCGACAGCATCAGCGCGAACCCGTAGCGCTCGGTGTCGGTGAGGCAGGCAGCCCACGCCGCACTGACGACGAAGTACTCGACCGCCGTCAGGAGCGGCGTGATCACCGCGGCCGCGAGCAGGCCTGCGCCCACGCCTTTCCCGGACCTGCGCTCGGGAGCGCGCCGCTGCTCAACACGCACGCCCGCAGTCAACAGCACGCGGTCGCGGGGAGTCGGCGGATTGGACCGACCCGCCCGGCCGCGGGTCAGAGGCGGTTGCGATCGCGGACGTAGAAGGCGGTGGCCGCCAAGGTGGGGACCAGGGCGCCGACCAGGACGATGACGGCTTCCATTCGCGACTCCCTTCGCGCACGACGGTTCACCGGGGGACCCGGGAATAACGCCGGGTTCGGCTGGTTTCAGGTAGTAGGTGGGCGAGATGCCCGATACCGGCGGAGTGCCGGATTTGGAAAGCCCCGCGATGCTGCCAGGTCGGGGGTCCGACAGCACCGCGGGGTCATCCTGAATATCGACGCCCGACGGCTTCCCGTTACACACATGTCGACATGTGTCTCAGGTCACCCGTGATCCAACTCGGACCAGCGACGCCATCGGTCTTTATACAGCTCTCTAGCAGCTGATCTAGATAAGCCTAGAAAGATGTAGCGACAGCCCGGCCCACTAGGGGACATCTCCGGGAGAACGCCCGATGAGCTGCGGCGATCCGCGCAGCACACTCCGAGGTGATCATCTCTCGGAAGGGGCCGACCGCGCGCGAACAACCCGCCGCCGTGCGGAACTCGATCCTGCTCTGGCTGATCGCCGTGGGCGCCGGCGTCGTCGAAACGCTGATCCACGTCGTCCAGGCCTCGACCCGCTGCTGCTGCAGGCCGCCGTCCGGATGCTCATCTACGCCGCCCTCGCCGCCCTGGTGCTCCGGCTCCGCAGCGGCCAGAACTGGGTGCGTTTCGTGCTGGCCGTGCTGCTCGGCGGCATCGGGATGCTGAGCATGGTCGGGCCGCCGCTCGCCTCGGCGCTGACCGGCGGCGGGATCGCCGCACCCGCGGACGCCTGGCAGCTCGCCTTCCTCCTGGTCCGCGCGCTGCACGTGATCGCCGTGGCCAGCGCGCTGGTGGCGATGTTCCGGCCGAGCGCCAACCGGTTCTTCCGGGCTATTCCTGCGTGAGCAGGTAGCGGCCGAAGTGCGGGACGGTGAACGCGATCAGGCCGCGTTCGCCCGAGTACACCAGGCCCTTCTTGATCAGGCTGTCGCGCGCCGGGGACAGCGAGGACGGGCGGCGCTCCAGGTACTCCGCGATGGACGCCGTCGGCGCCGGCTCGTCACGGCCCTCGACGAGCTCCGCCATCGCCCGCAGGTACTCGCGCTCGGCGGGCGTGGCCCGCTCGTAGCGGGAGCCGAAGAATCCGACCGCGAGCTCGGTCTCCGCCTCCGGCGCCGCCAGCCGCACGTCCTCGTCGCTGATCTCCGCGCGCACCGCCGCGTCCCAGGTCGCCTTGCCGTAGGACTGCACGAAGTACGGGTAGCCACCGGAGATCGTGAACAGGGCGTCCAGGGCTGCCGGGGTGATCTCGGCGTCCTCGCGCTCGATGGGAGCGACGACGGCGCGGTCGGCGTCCGAGCGGTCCAGCCGGTCGATCCGCACGTAGCGGAACAGCCGCTCGGAGTAGGACTTGCTGGCCGACAGCACGGCGGGCAAGTGCGGCAGCCCCGCGCCGACGACCACCAGCGGCGCGCCGGACTGGGACAGCTCGTGGCAGGCCGCGCACAGCGCCGAGACGTCGGCGGGCTGCACGTCCTGCATCTCGTCGATCAGCAGCGCGATGCCGGTGCCGACGTCCGCGGCCAACTCGGCGACCTCGGTGAACAGCTCGACCAGGTCGATCTCGATGTCCCCGGAGTCGGCCCGGCCCTGGGCGGCGGGCACGTCGATGCCCGGCTGCCAGCGGTCCCGCAGCTTCGCGCCGTCCGGATTCGCCTTCAGCGCGAACGCCTTCAGGACGGCGAGCACTTCCTCGACGCGGTCCGGGGCGCGGTGCCGGACGGCGAGATCGCGGATCGCGCGGTGCAGCGCGGCGGACAGCGGGCGCCGCAGCCCGGCCTCCGGGCGGGCCTCCACCTTGCCCGCGCCCCAACCGCGCTTGACCGCCATCGAACGCAGCTCGCCGAGCAGCACCGTCTTGCCGACGCCGCGCAGGCCGGTGAGCACGAGGCTGCGCTCCGGGCGACCGCGCGCGACTCGTTCGAGCACGACGTCGAAGGCGTCGACCTCGCGATCCCGGCCGGCCAGTTCGGGCGGCCGCTGTCCGGCGCCGGGGGCGAAGGGGTTGCGGACCGGGTCCATTCCTCGGACTTTATCCAGTCGTCTAGCGCTGATTCGATATTCGGCGAGAAACCGCGATGGGTGTGTTGGCGCTCGACGGATATCCGCTCGTCTAGGGAAATCGCTAGACCGAGCGATACTCCGGAATCCGGAACCTGTGATCTTCGGCCGGACCTGCTGCGGTGGCCGCTTCGAGCACCGAGGATCTGGCCATGGAGCCCTGGCTGAACCCGTTGTCGGAAGCGCTGGGAACACTCGGGGTCGATCGCGATCCCGCCGAGCTGGCCGTGGCCGGCGAGCTCGGGCACCTCGCATCGCGACTGCCGGTGGAGGACACCGCGATCGCCTGCGTCGGCGCGGCGCTGCTCACGTCGACCCGGCGGCCCGTCGAGCTCGCGACCGGGCACGTCGCCGCCGCGATGCGCAGCGAGGCCCACCTCCGGCTCGACGGCGAGCCGCCGCTGGACGGCTTCGCGTCGATGTCGCGGTTCTGGCGAACCGCGGACGGCTGGGTCCGCACGCACGGCAACTACCCCTGGCACCGCGAAGCGCTGGTGCGCGCGCTCGGCACGCCCGATGACGTCGCGGCCGTGGCGTCGGCGATCGGCGAACTCCCGGCGCGCGAGGTGGAATCACGCGTGGTCGAGGCCGGCGGGATCGCCGCCGCCGTGCGCACTCCGCAGGAATGGCTGGCCGAGCCGCCGGGGCGGGCCGTCGCGGCGCAGCCGCTCGTCGGGACGGACCGGATCGGCAACGCCGCGCCGCGGAGCCGGGGAGACCGGATCCGGGTGCTCGACCTGACGCGGGTGATCGCCGGACCGGTGTGCACCCGCTTCCTCGCGGCACTCGGCGCGGACGTGCTGCGCATCGACCCGCCGCACCGCCCGGAACGCCCCGGCAGCTACGACACGCTGCTCGGCAAGCGCACCGCCGTGGTCGACGCGGATGAGCCGGAAGGCCTTGCGCTGCTTCACGAACTGCTGGCCGGGGCCGATGTGCTCGTGCACGGCTACCGGCCGGGCGCGCTCCGCCGCTTCGGGCTCGGCGCCGAGGAGCTCGCCGAACGGAATCCTGGCCTGGTGGTGGTCTCGCTGTCGGCTTGGGGAACGGCCGGGCCGTGGGGCGAGCGGCGCGGCTTCGACAGCATCGTGCAGGCGGCCTCCGGAGTCGCCACCGTCGAGTCCACATCGGACAGACCAGGCGCGCTGCCCTGCCAGTTGCTCGACCACGGCACCGGCTACCTCTGCGCGGCGGCGGTGCTCGACGGCCTGCGGCGGCAATCCGAGTCCGGTGGCACCTGGCTGCGCGAACTCTCCCTGGCCCGGACCGCGCACTGGCTCCTCGGCCTACCCCGCGCGGAACGCCCGCCGGTGCCGGCGGACGCCGAACGCTGGCTGACCGGACTCGACTCCCCGGGCGGCCGGATCACCGCGGTCGCCCCGCCCGGCCGGATCGGCGGAAAACCCCTGACCTGGCCCTTCATTCACGCCTACGGCACGGACGAGCCCCGCTGGAGCCCGCCGCGCATTACGAATCCGTGAGTGCTTTGTGCCGCTGTAGCCCGGATCCGCCGGTGGGTGCTTGCTAGCGGGGTTGTTGATCTTCGTTGTTGGTGGTGATCGGCAATCCCGTCGGTGGGCGTGTGGGGGCTG
>NZ_JBWKKU010000097.1:17665-28971 GCF_056431445.1 Saccharopolyspora sp. NPDC045941 | reverse complement strand
TCGGCTGGTCGTGGTTGATCAGCAGACCGATCAGCAGCGCCGCGATGCCGTGGTTGAGATCGACAGCCCACAGCACATCGGTGGATATCTCCAGGGCGTCACCGATCAGCTCAAGCAGCTCGGTCTCGTCGTTGCCGACCCGCCGGGACAACAGCCGTTGGCCGTCAGAGTTGATCACCACGCAGTGGTGATGGGCCTTGCCGATGTCCACCCCGGCCCAGATCTGGGGCACGTTCCCTCCGCTAGCTCGTCGTCACATCGATCCCGCAGACGACCTCGCCGACGTTGTCCTACAGCAGCGATCACGTCGCGTATCCCAATTGGCGGTCGAGTCGTCGCTGGGGCCTGGGCGGCCAAGTCCTTTAAGCCATCCACCGGCTCGAGCATGTCAGCCATACCCAGAACCCCTGGGCCCTCCGATCTTACGAATGACCAGATCAGACCCACGCTTGAAAGGTAGGACGCGCATGCGCCGGATGACGAAGCTCGCGGGGGCGGCGGCCGGGGCCGCGCTGCTGCTGAGCGCTGCCCAGACGACCGCGACCAGCGAGCCCCTGGCGATCGCCGGGAAGACGATCTTCACGAAGGGCGAGGGCGGCTACAACTGCTTCCGCATCCCGGCCCTGGTGCGCACGCAGGACCGGAGCGCGCTGCTGGCGTTCGCGGAGGGCCGCCACAACAATTGCGACGACACCGGCGACATCGACGTGGTGCTCAAGCGCTCGACGGACGACGGGAAGACGTGGCGGCCGCTGGAGCTGGTCACCGATGGCGCCGGCGACACCCGCGGCAACCCGGTGCCGATCGTGGACCGCGCCACCGGCCGGATCTCGTTGCTGACGACGCACAACCCGGGCCCGCAGTGCAACGGCAACGGCTGCACCCGGACGCCGTTCCTGCAGCACAGCACGAACCCGCAGGGTACGCAGTGGACGAAGCCGGTGGCCCAGCCGCAGCTGACGAAGCCGGAGTGGAACACCTGGTACGCCACCGGTCCGGGCCACGGCCTGCAGATGACCCGGGGCGAGCACGTGAACCGCATGGTGGCGGGCATCAACTTCGAGGGCGAGGGCGGCGTGAAGGGCGCCGGGATCGTCTACAGCGACGACGGCGGGACGAACTGGCGGCTCGGCGCGCTGGACGACCGGACCGGCAAGGCCATCAAGCCGCAGGAGCTGAGCCTGCTGGAAACGGTCGACGCCGAGATCTACGCGGCGGCCCGCAACCAGGACAACTCCGGGACGACGATCGCCGAGGGCAACCGGGCGCACGCGGTCAGCGCGGACGGCGGGGCGACGTTCCGCGCGCCGTTCGAGGTCGTGCCGCAGCTGAAGGGCCCGGTCGTGCAGGGCTCGGTGGTGCGCCTGCGCGCGACGACGGCGGGCGACCCGCACAACCTGATCCTGTTCTCCGGGCCGTACAACACGAATCCGGACATGGACCATCGCCGCCACACGATGCGCATCCGCACGTCGTCGGACGAGGGCGCGACCTGGCAGGAGGTGGGCACGGTCGTGGACGCGACCTGGTCGGCCTACTCGGACCTGATCAACCTGGGCGGCGGCTGGGCCGGCCTGCTCTACGAGGCGGGCTCGCAGAGTTCCGGCGACGCGAACGAGACGATCCGCTACGCGAGGTTCAGCGAGAACGACCTGGCGCGCTGAAATTCCATTGGCACGGCGAGTCCCGGCACGTCAAGCTGGCGAACGTCCGATGGATGCGGCGACACCGGAGATGCCGATGACGGAGCCGGAGTTCGATACCGAGGGCCTGTTCGACGACGACTACCTGTATTTCTACCGCGAGCTCACGGATGCCCGCAACGAGGCGGAAGCCGGGCTGATCTGGGACCTGCTCGGGCTGGAGCCCGGCGTGGAACTGCTGGACCTGGCCTGCGGCCACGGTCGGCTGACCAACCCGCTGGCGGCCCGCGGCTGCCGGATGACGGGCCTGGACTACACGCAGCTGTTCCTGGACAAGGCCCGCGACGACGCCGAAGCCCGGGGTGTGCAGGCCGACTACGTCCGGGGCGACATGCGGAAGTTGCCGTGGAAGAACAGGTTCGACGTGGCGATCTGCTGGTTCACCTCGTTCGGCTACTTCTCCGACGACGACAACCGCCGGGTGCTGAGCGAGGCTCGCTCCGCGCTGCGGCCTGGCGGGAAGTTCGCCCTGGAGCTGAACAACATCACCAACCTGCTGCGCCGCTACCAGGACACCGTGGTCCGCCAGGTGGGCGAGGACATGACCGTCGACCAGCACCGCCTGGACCCGGTCAACTTCCGGTCGGGTGTGGAGCGCACGATCATCCGCGACGGCCGGATCCGCCGGGTCCGGTACTCGGTGCGCTTCTTCACCGTCCCGGAGCTCCGGGAGTGGCTGCACCAGGCCGGTTTCCGGGACGTCGAGGTCTACGGCGACGACGGCGCCCCGCTGACCGCCGACCACAACCGGATGATCATCACAGCCCAGCGCCCGCCCGAGTGACCGGCTAAGGGCGCCTTCGAGCAGCTCGCCCGAAGGCGCCCTTAGACCACTGTGGACTGATCGACCAGCGCGATCAGTGCCGCAGCACCGATCGCGCCGAGCCGGAAAGCCTGCTGCCGCACGGAGTTCGCATCCGAACCGTCCTGATCTCCGGGAAGATCAGCCGAGCTTCGCGCCCGCGTGCAACGCGACACCGGAGTTGGCGGCGACGGTGGCGGTGAACTTGCCGTCCCCGCCGACCTCCACCGCATCGCCGGTGCACGACCCGCCGGAGAGCTCGCCGGTCATCACGTTGCAGTAGGTCCCTGCGGGCAGCGACGTCTGGAAGGTCTGCGACAGCTCGCCGCCTTCCCGGTTGATCACGACGAACCCGGCGTCCCCGCGCCCGAACGCGATCTGCCCGTTGCCGTTGTCCCACCAGCCGGTGAGCTCCTCGCCCTGCACCGCGGCGTGGAACCCGGCCATCCCCGCGATGATGGCGCGCCGGTGCTCGCACACCCACGCCGAGTTGTCGCAACTGGCGGCCTCGGTCGTGCCGTCCGCGGCGGCGGGCGGCCCGGCGTCGGGGTTGTCGAAGGCGAAGCTGGAGATCAGCTGCGGCGTCCCGTACGGGTAGGCCAGCTCGAACGCGATGGCCAGGTCGTAGGTGACGCCGTCCTTGTAGGTCAGCGTCGGCGAGCTGCGCTGCGTGTCGTGGTTGTCGATGAAGACCACGGCCTGTTCACTCGGCAGCGGCATCTGGTCCGGCAAGTTCGCCAGCCCTGCCAGCGAACCGTTCTTGAACGCGTTGGCGACCGTGCCGTAGTAGGCGAATTCGGTGACGTCGCCGTTGCCGGTGTACTCGCCCGCCGTCGTCGTGCCGTCCGCGATCACCTCCTGGAAGACGTACGGCTTGGCGCCCGTCCCCGGCACGTTCTGCAGCGACCCGAAGATCGCGCCGACGTCCTCCGGCGGCATGTGCTTGACGCCGTCCACCCGGAACCCGGAAACGCCCAGGCCCACCAGGTCGTTGAGGTAGGCGATCTCGGTGTTGCGCACGTATTCGGACTCGGTCGCGAGGTCGGCCAGCCCGACGAGCTCGCAGTTGCGCACCTCCCACTTGTCGTTGTAGTTGGCGATGTCCCGGCGGCAGCCGTGGAAGTCGGCGTCCGAGTAGACGCCCGGGTAGTCGTACTTCGAGTAGGACGAGCCGCCGCTGCCCGGCCCGCTGCCGGCCGATCCGGTGCCGCTCATGTGGTTGACCACGGCATCGGCGTAGATCTGCACGCCCGCGGCGTTGCAGGTCTGCACCATCGCGGCGAACTGCTCCCGGTTGCCGCGCCGGGACTGCAGCTGGTAGCTCACCGGCTGGTAGTCCTGGTACCAGGGGTGGCCCGCGTCGGCAAGCACGACGTGCTCCTGCGGCGGCGACACCTGCACCGCGCCGAATCCCTTGGGGCCCAGGAAACTCGTGCACTCCTGCGCGATGGAATCCCACGGCCACTGGAACATCTGGATGATCGGGCCGCGCACCGGCGCGGCGGCGGGCGCCGCCGGCAGGCCCGCCGCGGCGGGCACCAGGGCCGTGCCGCCGAGCACCGCGGCCAGCAGCAACAACGGCATTCGCATGACAACCTCCTCTGCGTCGAGTGGGTCGCCTACGATCACATTTTCTTGCAGATGTTAAGTCAATACACCATCTGCACCAGCATTCACCGGCCCAAATCCTTGCAAATTATTGCAAAATCTCTCCACGGGTCCGATGTGGACACACGTCGGATCGATCCTGATCCATGCAACGCGAGGGGAGCATCGTTTCCGCAGGTGATCGCCCGTGAGCGTTTTGGAGCGCTATGGCGACCCAATACACTCACGACCACTGACCAGGCAAAACGTCATCC
Source organism: Saccharopolyspora sp. NPDC045941 (assembly GCF_056431445.1). NCBI lineage: Bacteria > Bacillati > Actinomycetota > Actinomycetes > Pseudonocardiales > Pseudonocardiaceae > Saccharopolyspora > Saccharopolyspora sp. NPDC045941. Next base: position 24,604 of record NZ_JBWKKU010000097.1, on the reverse strand, counting down.
AGCGACGAACCTGCAGCACCGGGTGACCGTCCGTGCACCGAGCGCAGCGCCGTGCCCGGCCCGGCCGCGCACCGGGCACGCGGCGGACAATGGCGGCATGCGCGAAGTGGAGATCCGGGACGACATGATCCGGCTCGGACAGCTGTTGAAGCTGGCGGGCCTCGTCGAGCACGGAGCGGAGGCGAAGGAGCTGCTGGAGGACGGCCAGGTCGAGGTCAACGGCGCGGTCGAGACCCGCCGCGGCAAGCAGCTGGTCGAGGGCGACGAGGTGGTCCTCGGCGGCGAGGTCGTCCGGGTCGTCACCCGCTGACGGCCGCCACCGCAGACGGAAGGGCGCCTTCGCCGAGCTTCGGCGAAGGCGCCCTTCGCTCATCAGGTCACAGCGCCTCGTGCACGATGCGGCCGCCGACGATGGTGCAGGCCACCCCGAGATCCGGCAGCTCATCCGGGGCGCAGGTGAGCGGGTCACCGTCGAAGACGGCCAGGTCCGCCCGCATGCCCACCCGGATGCAACCCGGCCACGTCCTCCTCGCCGGCGCCGTAGGCCGCCTCGGTGGTGTACCCGGCGAGCACCTGCTGCGCGGAAAGCGCTTGGCCCGGCAGCACGGGCGCCCGGTCAGGTCGACGCCGAAGCGTTCCGGGACGCCATCACGGCCTACATCACGGGCCTGCCCGAACCCGCGTGACCGCCGGTGCGGGCTGGGACGATGGCGGCATGAACGAGGAAGTCATCCCGATCCTCCGCGTCGCGGATGCCGCCGCCGCGGTCGCCTGGTACGAGCGGCTGGGCTTCGCCGCGCAGTGGGAACACCGCTTCGAACCCGGGCTGCCCGCCTTCGTCGAGGTGGCCCGCGGCGCGTTGAAGCTGTTCCTGTCCGAGCACGAGGGCGACGCCCGCCCCGACACGCTGGTGTACCTCCGCGTCCGCGACCTGGATGCCATCGCGGACGCGTTCGGCGCCCAGATCGAGCACGCCGACTGGGGGCGCGAGATCGAACTGCGCGACCCCGACGGCAACCGGCTGCGGGTGGGCGCGCCGCCGGCATGAGCCCGGACAGCAAGGAGGCCGGCGCCCGCGGGCACCGGCCTCATGCCAGATCGGCTTGCTCGATCAGTGGAACGAGTCGCCGCAGGCGCACGACCCGCCGGCGTTCGGGTTGTCGATGGTGAAGCCCTGCTTCTCGATTGAGTCGACGAAGTCGATCACCGCGCCCTGCAGGTAGGGGGCGCTCATCCGGTCGACGACCACGCCCAGGCCCTCGAAGTCGCGCCGGACGTCGCCGTCGAGGCTCCGCTCGTCGAAGAAGAGCTGGTAGCGCAGGCCCGCGCAACCGCCGGGCTGCACGGCGATGCGCAGGTGCATGTCGTCGCGGCCCTCCTGCTCCAGCAGGGCCTTGGCCTTGTGAGCAGCCGAGTCGGTCAACGTGACACCGTGGGCGGGCGCCTCGCTCTCGGTCGTGGTGTTCGGGGCGGTCATGGACTCTCCCTAGAGGTCTCGCTCATCCGATTCCGGCGTGAGGTGCAACCCCACCCGGGCTCGGGCTATTCCCACGGGCGCCGCCCGGGGAAGCTGTGTCTTGTCTCCTCCGCCCATGGTGGCACAGCCACCCGCCTAGCTGGTGTGATGTGGCCACCCGTTGTCTGTTCCGCCGCAGGTGTCCGGTCTGCTGCAGCCCCGGCAGTGGCGTCGAATACCCTGTTGGAGTGAGGTTCCTTCGCCGTAACAGCGCTGAGCAGACCGCCACCACCGAGTCCGACACCGAGACCGGCCCGGCTGCGGCGGAGCATGCCCCCAATCACACCCCCAAGAAGGGGAAGCCCACGCCGAAGCGCCGGGAAGCGGAAGGCAAGCGGCGCGGCCCGGTCCCGCCGCCGCCGAAAACCCAGCGCGAAGCGGTCAAGCGGGCGCGCGGCAACAAGGACGAGCGCCGCCAGGCGGCGAAGGAACGCCGCGAGCGGATGATGCAGGGCGACGACCGCTACCTGATGCCCCGCGACAAGGGCCCGGTGCGCGCGTACGTCCGCGACCTCGTCGACACCCGGCGGCACCTGATGGGCCTGTTCATGCCGCTGGTGCTGATCGTGTTCGCCACCACGCTGGCGCAGAACCTGGTGATCCAGCAGTACGCGACGCTGTTCTGCATGGTGCTGCTGGTGATGATGGTCGTCGAGGGCACCCTGCTCGGCCGCTACGTGAACAAGCGGGTGCGCGCGAAGTTCCCGGACGCCAAGGACCGCCCGTTCTCCCTGGGCTGGTACGCCTTCACCCGGGCGATGCAGATCCGCAAGCTCCGGGTCCCCCGCCCCCGCTACACCCCCAAGGACATCGCCAAGGTCGCCTGATCCCGGCACTTCCGCGGGCGCCGCACCCGGCCGGGGCGAGTCGATCTTCCACGTCCGGTTCCGGGTAGCGTCGCGGCGACGTCGTAGGCACAGGGACCGGAGGTTTTGCTGGTGGGTGGGCGCACTCTGGTGCTCGGCGGGGCTCGGTCCGGCAAGTCCGCGCACGCCGAGGGATTGGCGTCGGCCGCTGAGCCCGTCACCTATGTCGCCACCGCGCGGCGGGATCCGGACGACCTCGAGTGGGCCGAGCGGATCGCCTCGCACGTCGCCCGCCGGCCCGACACCTGGCGGACCGTCGAGGCCGGGGACGCCGATGCACTGCTGCGCGTGCTGACCGGGGCATCCCCCGGAGCGACGGTGCTGGTCGATGACCTGGCCACCTGGCTGACCGGGGTGCTCGACAACGCCGGTGCGTGGGATCGGAATCCGGTCGCGCTAGACGTCGTGGCCGGGCACTGCGCCGCGCTAGTCGAGGCCGTCGCCCGGTGTTCCGCGCGGGTCGTGCTCGTTTCCGCCGAGGTCGGCCTCGGGGTCGTTCCCGCGACCAGGTCTGGAAGGCTGTTCCGGGACGAACTCGGCTCGCTCAACGCCCGGCTGGCCGAGGTGTGCGACGAGGTCGTCCTGCTCGTCGCCGGGCTCCCGCTCCGGCTGCGCTGATTCAACGGAGGTTTTCGCTTGTCCACCGACGACCAGAACCAGTCCGGCCCGATCAGGTTCCCGGCGGTACCGGCGCCCGACGAGCAGGCCCGCCGCCAGGCTGTCGCCCGGCACGAGCAGCTGACCAAGCCCGCCGGCTCGCTGGGGCGGTTGGAGGAACTCGGCGTCTGGGTGGCGGCCCGGCAGGGCGCCTGCCCGCCGCGCCCGTTCGCCCGCCCCCGCGTGATCGTCTTCGCCGGGGACCACGGCATCGCGGCGCACGGCGTCTCGGCCTACCCCAGCGACGTGACCGGCCAGATGGTCGGCAACTTCCTCAGCGGCGGCGCGGCGGTCAACGCGCTGGCCGCCGGGTCCGGCGCGACGGTGCGCGTGGTGGACATGGCGGTCAACACCGACACACCTCCGGTGGTCAGCGCGCACAAGGTGCGGCGCGGGTCGGGCTCGATCGACCGGGAGGACGCCCTCACCGCCGCCGAGGTGGATGCCGCGATCAACGCCGGGCGCACCATCGCCGACGAGGAGATCGACTCCGGCGCCGACCTGCTCATCGCCGGGGACATGGGCATCGGCAACACCACCCCGGCCGCGGTGCTGATCTCCGCGCTCACCGGGACCGAGCCGGTGGCGGTCGTCGGCCGCGGCACCGGCATCGACGACAACGCCTGGATGCGCAAGACTGCCGCGATCCGCGACGCGCTGCGCCGCGCCAGGAAGGTGCTCCACGACCCGGTGGAGCTGCTGCGGACCTCCAGCGGCGCCGACATCGCCGCGCTGGCCGGATTCCTCGCGCAGGCGGCGGTGCGGCGCACGCCGGTGCTGCTGGACGGTGTCGTGGTGGGCGCGGCGGCGCTGGTCGCCGAGGAGCTCGCGCCCGGCGCCCGGCAGTGGTGGCTCGCCGGGCACCGCTCCGCCGAACCGGGCGGACCGCTGGTTCTCGACCACCTCGACCTCACCCCGATCCTCGACTTGCAGATGCGGCTCGGCGAAGGTTCCGGGGCGCTCACCGCGCTGCCGGTGGTCGCCGCCGCGGTGCGGGTGCTGCGGGAAATGGCCACGTTCGCCGAGGCCGGCGTCGTCGGTCCGACCGAGGCCGAGGCCACCGGCCCGACGGCGTGACGGTGCCGGACGGCCTGCGCCTGGCGGTGTCGTGGCTGAGCGTGCTGCCGGTGCCCGCGCAGCGCGTCGACGACCGCACCTGCCGCCAGGCGATCTCCTTCGCACCGCTCGTCGGCGCGCTGGTCGGCGCTTTCGGCGCCACCGCGCTCTGGGCGCTGACCGCGCTCGGCGCTCCCCCGCTGCTGGCCGGGCTGCTCACCGTCGGCGTCTTGGTGCTGGTCACGCGGGGCATGCACGTGGACGGCCTGGCGGACACGGTGGACGGTCTCGGTTGCTACGGACCGCCGGAGCGCGCGCTGACCGTGATGCGCGACGGCGGGGCCGGGCCGTTCGCGGTGGTCGCTCTGATCCTCGTGCTCGGCGTCCAGGCGGCCAGCCTCGCCGAGTTGGCGAATGCGCCGCTGACGCTCGTTCTGGCCTGCGTGGTCGGCCGCGCCGGATTCGTGCTGTGCTGCCGGACCGGCGTGCCTGCCGCGCGCCCAGAAGGCATGGGGGCGCTGGTGGCGGGTAGCCAACCGACGTGGCTGGTCGCCGCCTGGTGGCTCGCCCTGCTCGCGGTGGCCGGCGTCGGCTTCGGCTGGCAAGCGGCCCTCGCCGTCGTCCTCGCCGCGGCCCTGCTGCTCGCCTTTACCTGGCACACCCGGCGCCGTTTCGGCGGAATCACCGGAGACGTCCTAGGCGCCGCCTCCGAACTCGCGACCACCACGGTCCTCGCGACCACGGCGGTCCTCACCACCACGGCCATCGCCTGACCGCAATTTCCATTGAAATCGAAGATTCGATTTCAATGGAAATTGCGGACCTTCGGCGTGCCGGGCACCCGACACGCCGAAGGTTGTGGACAACTCCCGCAATTTCAATGAGCGTTTTTCATCCTGGCCGGCCCGCAGCCGCGGGTCGCAAAGCTGCACGTCGATGAGGTGTCGCATGCGCCGCAGGCGCATAGCCCACCTACGACACTGGCACCGCCGCGGGTTCACGGTGCCCACCCCTCCGGGGTTCCCTCGGCGAGGACGGCCCTGACGCCGTGTATCGGACATACATAAGTCAGGGCACCCACAGACCAGGGAGCCTCTGAGGTTCCGCCACCCGCACCGCCATGCAAAACGAGGTTGGAAAAACCTCAATGGAAATTGCGGACCTGGGCCGTCAGCCGAGCTTGGTCATCCAGCCGTGGGTGTCGGCGACCGTGCCGTGCTGGATGCCGGTGAGGCGCTCGCGCAGCTTCATCGTCACCTCGCCCGGCTTGCCGTCGGCGACGGTGAACTCGCCGTCGCGGTGCTTGACGTGGCCGACCGGGGTGATCACAGCGGCGGTGCCGCAGGCGAAGACCTCGGTGAGCTCACCGGTCGCGGCCTTCTTCTCCCACTCCTCGACGGTGACCTTCCGCTCCTCCACCTGCATGCCGAGCTCCCTGCCCAGCTCCAGCAGCGACGAGCGGGTCACGCCGGGCAGCAGGCTGCCGCTGAGCGCCGGGGTCACCAGGCGGGCGTCCGAACCCGAGCCGAACACGAAGAACAGGTTCATGCCGCCCATTTCCTCGACCACGTGCCGCTCGCACGCGTCGAGCCACACCACCTGGTCGCAGCCCTTCTCCACCGCCTCGGCCTGCGCGGCGAACGACGCCGCGTAGTTGCCCGCGAACTTCGCCGCACCGGTGCCGCCGGGGGCCGCACGCACGTACTCGTGGCTCAACCACACGGTGACCGGCTTGATGCCACCGGCGAAGTACGAGCCGGCCGGAGAGGCGATCACCGCGTAGAGGTAGGCGTTGGCCGGGTTGTTGACTCCGAGGCCGATCTCGGTGGAGATCATGAACGGCCGCAGGTAGAGCGAGCTCTCCTCGGCACTCGGCACCCAGGCGCCGTCCACCGCGATCAGCTCCCGCAGCGACTCGACGAACAGCTCCTCGGGCAGCTGGGCCATCGCGATCCGCTGCGCCGAACGCTGGAACCGCCGCGCGTTCGCGTCGGGCCGGAACGCCGCGATCGAACCGTCGGGCTGGCGGTAGGCCTTGAGCCCTTCGAAGATCGCCTGCGCATAGTGCAGGACCGAGGTCGCCGGGTCGAGCTGCAGCGAGTGGTAGGGCTCCACGGCGGCGTCGTGCCAGCCGCGATCCTCGGACCACTTGATGGTCACCATGTGGTCGGTGAAGTACCGTCCGAATCCCGGATTCGCCAATACTTCCGCGCGGCGCTCGTCGCTGGCCGGTTGCGGGTTGGGGGTCCGGGTGAACGACAGTGCTCCAGTCATGCGCGTACCGTATCGCGCGCCTCGGAGCAGTGGAAACCCGATCTACGGAACTTGGTCGTCCAAATATCCGTCGTCCGCTTACTCAACGCTGAAGGAACGCCACAGTTCGTGACGCGAGGCGGTGGAGCCGGGCCGGCCGACGCCTATGATGTGACCATGACGCACGCCCAGAACACCCCGGTCCCGGCGGGGCCCACGACGACGTCGCAAGACGCGCTGGCCGCCACCCTGGCGGCGCTGCTGCCGCTGGGCGGCGGCATGCTGGTGCTGCTCGGCTACTCGTGGCTCGACATCTTCGGCTTGATCCTGGGCGTCGCCGGGGCGGCCGGCTGGGCCTTCTGGTGGCGCAACAAGCACAAGACGTTCTTCCCGAAGGACCTGCGCGGCGGCTCGGTCGGCGGGATCGGCGCCCTGGTCGCCGTCATCGGCATCCTGCTGTTCATCTCGCTCTGACACCGCGGGCCGGGGGGGGTTCCGGGGGGACACGGAAGAAAAACAGACCCAGTCCCCCAGGAAGAAACAAGCCCCCCCGCAAGGAAAAAAAGCAACCCCCCAAGACTAGGCTTGGGT
>NZ_JBWKKU010000097.1:0-17655 GCF_056431445.1 Saccharopolyspora sp. NPDC045941 | reverse complement strand
ACCCCCCCCCCCCCCCTCCCCCTCTCCCCCCCCCCCCCCCCCTCCCCCCCCCTTCCCCCCCCCTCCCCCCCCCCCCACCCTCCCCCCCCCCCACCCCCCCCCCCCCCCCCCCCGGCCCCGGTTCATCAGGCGATCAGCAGTCCCTCCGGGAGGGACGGAAGTGCCCACTTAGGATCGGGCGTGGCGTCGCAGTAGGTCCCGTCGAACGGGAACCGGCCCGCTTCGGCCAGCGCGATCATGTGCTCACCCTCCGACCGCAGCCGGTCCAGGTGCTGCTCGTCGAACCGGCCGGCGGCCAGCGCGTCGGCCAACTCGTGTTCGTCCTTCCAGGACCAGCACCCGTCGGGGAACACCTCGACGTCGAGCACGCCATCGACGCGCCGGACGCCGGTGGCGTCCCGGCCCAACGGCACTTCGAGGTTGACGTACCAGTTGCGGAAAGTGCCGTCCGGCTCGAAGAACCACCAGACCGACGCCCAGCGGTGCTCGTACACCAGGCGCAGCGTCGAAGTGCCGCGCCAGGTCGACCTGGCCGGCACCCGCGGTCCGTTGAAGCGCTCGGCCAACGGCATCTGGCGCGGCGAGCGGCCGTCGGGGGAGGTGGTGACCCGGATCGGCGTTCCGTCCAGGACCCAGCAGAGCAGGTGGGCACCGTCGTCCTCGACCACCCGTGCCGGGTGGACGGTGCCGAGGGAACCGTCCAGCCGCCAGAAGTTGTAGTGGACTTCGTCGCCGGGCACCCACTTGTGCGTTTCGGTGGTGGATTTCAGGGGAATGTTGGCAACACTCGTCTTGAGCATGACCCGCCTCATCTCCAGCGACGGGACACACCTCCCGTCGCCAAAGGACCGACAACAACGACAACAAGCGTCGCAAGCATCGCAGAAATCGGCATGCTCATAGCCAGTACGACCGAGAGCCCCATCCCCAGGCACGCCCCGCGCATCGGCCAGGCCTCGCCGTCCGTCAGCAGCAGCCGGGCACCGGCGTTCGCGAAGGCGTAGTGCACGAGCAGGCAACAGGCCGCGAACGCCATCGCCGGAATGGGCTCCACCAGCAGTGCAACCGCTGCAGCGGCCACACCGGCGACCAGGTCCAGCACGTAAGGCGTCCCGGCGCTGCCGGTGCGTCCCAAAAGGCTCGGCAGGTCTCGGTCGTGCACGAGGGCCAACGCCGTCCCGCGGAACGACTCCAGCGCGCCCAGCAGCACCGGCAGCAGCGCCACCGCCGCGCCGATGCCGACCAGCGGCGCGAGATCGGCGGCCGCGGCGGCGGTCAGCACCTCGCGGATCGGCATCGGCGACAGCGCCAGCCGCGACCAGCCCAGCTGGTGGACCAGCGCAGCGGTCACCGCCGACAGCACCACGACGAGCGCGACCAGCGAGATCACGAGGCCGCGCTTCATCGACGACCAGGCGAACCGGTCCTGCTCGGCGGCGGGCGCGGTCAACCGCTCGAAGCCGAGGAACGCGAAGAACAGCACCGCGGCGGCACCCGTGATGCCCACCGCGCTGTCGGACAGCGGGCGCCCGGCCGGGATCGGCGGCACGGGTTCGATCGCGAAGCAGGTGGCCACCACGAGCCCGAGCACGGCGACGGTCAGCACGAGCCAGATCCAGGCGGCGGCGCCCCGGATCCGCAGCCCCGCCGTCGCCGAGAGCACGACCAGCAGCAGCGCCGCCGCGGCGACCTGCGGCGCGGCCGAGGGCAGGAAGAAGTCGCCCAGCACCCGCGCGATCGCGGCCATCCCGGCGACCTGCCCGGCCAGGTACGCGCTGGCCCCGACCCGCGACGGCACCACGCCCACCCGGGCCCGCACGCACACGTAAGCCGCGCCTGGCACGCGGTAGGCCTCGGACTGGTACGCGGTCGACGATGCCGAACACACGACGGCCGCCAGCGCGATCAGCAGCCCGAACGGTAGCCACGGCCCGGCCGCGGCGGCCGCAGGCGCCGGTGCCACGAACACCCCGGCGCCGAGCATCCCGCCGAGCGCGAGCGGGACCGCACCGGCACCGGATGCGAGCCGGCCGGCCGATTCAACCTGTTGGGCCACGGGACCACCCTTACAGACGAACACCGATGCGTGCAGCCGCCTGTCGGCTGACGCGAGAGTAGTCACGACCGAGTGCCCGAGCGCCGACCGATGTCCTGGTCTGATTCCCGGTTGCCGAGCGTTCTAGAGTGCGAAGAGCTTTGCTGACACCGCAGCGTTGATGCGTTACCCGGAGGATGACCACGTGACGACCCCGAAACTCGCCCTCACCGACACGGCGGTGGCCAAGCTGACCGCGGACGCGCTCGTCGTCGGAACCGTCCAGGGCACCGACGGCCTGCGGCTCGCGCCCGGCACCGATCAGGTCGCCGCCGCGTACGACGGAGACCTGGCGAAGGTCCTCGTTTCGCTGGGCGCGACCGGCAAGGCGGACGAGGTCGTCAAGCTGCCCGCGGGCGGCAAGCTGCGCGCCGGCATCCTGGTCGCGGTCGGGCTGGGCAAGCCCGCGGCCAACGGCGGGGTTTCCGGCGAGGCGGTGCGCCGGGCGTCCGGTGCCGCGGCCCGCGCGCTCGGCGGCGTCGAGCATGCCGCCAGCACGCTGTCCGCTGTGGACCTCTCGGCCGCCGTGCAGGGCACGGTGATGGGCGCCTACGGCTACACCGAGTACAAGTCGCAGTCAGGCGACGCCCCGGTGTCCAAGGTGGACTTCCTGGTCGCCGACGCCAAGGCGGACGGGAACGCGCACGCGCTGAAGGGCGCCACCGCGATCGGCGAGGCCGTCAACACCGCCCGCGACTTCATCAACACCCCGCCCAACGACCTGTTCCCGGCGTCCTTCGCCGAGCGCGCCGCCGAGCTGGGGCGCTCCGCCGGTCTCGAGGTCGAGGTGCTCGACGACAACGCGCTGCGCAAGCAGGGCTTCGGCGGCATCGTCGGCGTCGGCGCAGGTTCCTCCCGCGCGCCGCGCCTGGTGCGGCTGCGGCACAAGGGCCCGAAGGCCGCCAAGAAGGTCGCGCTGATCGGCAAGGGCATCACCTTCGACACCGGCGGCATCTCGCTGAAGCCCGCCGCGAACATGGAGGAGATGACCTCGGACATGTCCGGGGCCGCCGCGGTGATCGCCACCATGCTGCTGGCCGCCCGGCTCAACTACCCGCTGGACATCACCGCGACCGTGCCGATGGCCGAGAACATGCCGTCGGGCACGGCGTACCGCCCGGGCGACGTGCTGACCATGTACGGCGGCAAGACCGTCGAGGTGCTCAACACCGACGCCGAGGGCCGGCTGATCCTGGTCGACGCCATCACTCGCGCCTGCGAGGACGAGCCGGACTACCTGATCGAGACGTCCACCCTGACCGGCGCGCAGGTGGTGGCGCTGGGCAAGCGCACGCCCGGCGTGATGGGCAGCGAGGACTTCCGGGACCGGGTGGCGCGGCTGTCGCAGGCCGTCGGCGAGGGCGGCTGGCCGATGCCGCTGCCGGAGGAGCTGCGCGGCGACCTGGATTCCAAGCTCGCCGACCTGGCGAACATCACCGGGCACCGCTGGGGCGGCATGCTCGCCGCGGGCATCTTCCTCGAGGAGTTCGTCGCCGACGGCGTGCAGTGGACGCACCTGGACATCGCGGGCCCGTCCTACAACACGAACTCGCCGTGGGGCTACACGCCCAAGGGCGGCACGGGCGTCCCGGTCCGCACCATCGCGGCGGTCCTCGCCGACATCGCCGACCGGGGCTGACCGGTCCCGACGGGGTCGTGGGTCCGCCGGATCCACGACCCCGTCACGGCCAGTAGTTCTACGCCGCCGAGGTGGCGTATTTGTGACGTGAAACTCAAAAGGATCACCACTGCCCCGCACCGCGGTGTCACGATGGGTCGATGACCGATACGAAACCGGCCGCGCCCAGCACGGCCCGGCACGGCTACCAGGTCGACGTGGTGTGGACGGGCAACACCGGACAGGGCACCAGCTCCTACCGCAGCTACGAACGCACCCACGAGGTGCGCGCGGCAGGCAAGGACGCCATCGACGCATCCGCGGATCCGGTCTTCCTCGGCGACGCGGACCGGTACAACCCGGAAGAACTGCTGGTCGCATCGCTGTCGCAGTGCCACATGCTCTGGTTCCTGCACCTGGCCGCGGACTGCGGCGTGGTGGTCACCGGCTACCACGACCAGGCGCGCGGGATCCTCGCCGAGAACCCCGACGGCTCCGGCCAGTTCGAAGAGGTGCGGCTCGCGCCCCAGGTCACGGTGGCCGACCGGGCGAGCGTGGACGTGGCGGAGGCGCTGCACGAGCGCGCGCACGAGCTCTGCTACATCGCGAAGTCGGTGACCTTCCCGGTCAACTGCACCCCGACCACCCGAATCGCGAACTGACGGTCGAAGCCGTTCCAGACTCGCCCCGCATCGCGGTGCGAGTTGCCGGAATGGGCTGAGCGGCTGCGCCGCTTCGAAGATCCGCTGCGAACGGCCCTAGCCGTCGGCCGCCTTGCGGTCGCGGTCGCGGAGGATGCGCTGGCGGGCCTGGTAGTCCCGCATCCGCTGCGGGTAGCCGACCTTGGCCACCTCGTAGAGCGGGATGCCGATCTTGCGGGTCAGCCGGTGCGCCGCCGCCGGGCCGTCCACCCGCCGCCGGGTCCACTCGCCGTCGTGCGCGATGAGCATCAGCGTCGTCTCGGTAACCGTCGTGCGCGGCTCCAGGTATCCCTCGACGCCGCGGCGCTGCGCCGCCCAGCCGATCAGGTGCTCGGTGTCCGCCGAGCTCGCGCCGCGCATCCTGCCGGAACGCCTCCCGCGGAACCGGTCGAACAGGCCCACCGGACTCGCCTCCCGTCGCTGGGGATGTGAAACAGCAGACGCTTCCGATGATGCCACCGCCCACATGGGGCGTGTGTGAAAACCGTTCACTCCCGGTTGATCGGCGCCGACCTCGCAGTTGTGATCCGCGGCAGTGCAGCACAGATCACCCGGCCCACGTCGCGTACGCCCGTCGTGTGGTGACAAGATGGCTCTCAGGCGCCCGTGAACGTCCTGTTCCGGCGGCGCCATCAGCTAGTCAACGATGCCTGTCGAGGAGTGCGAAGTGACCGACACGTCCGCCGATCTGGTCATTCTCGGCGGCGGTTCGGGCGGCTACGCCTGCGCCTTCCGCGCGGCCGAGCTAGGCCTGTCCGTCGTCCTTATCGAAAAGGACAAGCTCGGTGGGACGTGCCTGCACCGCGGCTGCATCCCGACCAAGGCACTGCTGCACGCAGCCGAGGTAGCCGACTCCGCCCGCGACGCCGACCAGTTCGGCGTCCGCGCCGCCCTCGAGGGCATCGACATCGACGGCGTCAACAAGTACAAGGACGGCGTCGTCGCCGGCCTGTACAAGGGCCTGCAGGGCCTGGCCAAGGCCCACAAGGTGACCCTGGTCGAGGGCGCCGGGACGCTGGTCGACGCGAAGACCGTCGAGGTCAACGGCACCCGGTACACCGGCAAGAACGTGGTCCTGGCCACCGGCTCCTACTCCAAGACGCTGCCGGGCCTGGAACTGGGCGGCAGGGTCATCGCCAGCGAGCAGGCCCTGAACCTCGACTTCATCCCGGAGAAGGTCGTCGTGCTCGGCGGCGGCGTGATCGGCGTCGAGTTCGCCAGCGTGTGGCGCTCCTTCGGCGCCGACGTGACCATCGTCGAAGCCCTCCCGCACCTGGTGCCCAACGAGGACGAATTCGTCTCCAAGCGCCTGGAGCGCGCCTTCCGCAAGCGCGGCATCAAGTTCAAGACCGGCGTGAAGTTCACCGGCGCGACCCCGACCGCCGCCGGCGTCTCGGTGAGCCTGGAGAACGGCGAGACCTACGACGCCGACCTGCTGCTCGTCGCGGTCGGCCGCGGCCCGAACACCGCCGGGCACGGTTTCGACGCCGCCGGCGTGCACATGGAGCGCGGCTTCGTCCGCACCGACGAGCGACTGCGCACCAACCTGCCGGGCGTCTACGCCGTCGGCGACATCGTGCCCGGCCTGCAGCTGGCGCACCGCGGTTTCCAGCAGGGCATCTTCATCGCCGAGGACATCGCGGGGCTCGACCCGCAGCCGATCGACGAGGCCGGCATCCCGCGGGTGACCTACTGCCACCCCGAGGTCGCCTCGGTGGGTCTGACGGAGGCCGCGGCGAAGGAGCAGTACGGCTCGGTCGAGACGTTCACCTACGACCTGGCCGGCAACGGCAAGAGCCAGATCCTCAAGACCCAGGGCGCGGTCAAGCTGGTCCGCGCCACGGACGGCCCGGTGGTCGGCCTGCACCTGGTCGGCGACCGCGTCGGTGAGCTCATCGGCGAGGCGCAGCTGATCTACAACTGGGAAGCACTGCCGGAGGACGTCGCTCCCCTGGTGCACGCCCACCCCACCCAGACCGAAGCCCTGGGCGAGGCGCACCTCGCCCTGGCCGGCAAGCCGCTGCACGTGCACGGCTGACGTCGGCTCCGCAGTCAGCCAGCACCCCGCCACACCACGAGGAGTCAGCAACAGATGGCCTTCTCCGTTCAGATGCCGGCACTCGGCGAGAGCGTCACCGAGGGAACGATCACCCGGTGGCTCAAGCAGGAGGGCGAGACCGTCGAGGTCGACGAGCCCCTCCTGGAAGTCTCCACCGACAAGGTCGACACCGAGATCCCGTCGCCCGCCGCCGGCGTGCTCCAGCGCATCGTCGCCCAGGAAGACGACACCGTCGAGATCGGCGCCGAGCTCGCCGTGATCGCCGACAGCGGCGAAGCAGCGGCGCCCGCTCCGGCCGCCCCGGCCGAACCCGCAGCCCCGGCACCCGCCGCGGAGCAGCCCGCCCCGCCGCAGCCGGAGGCCCCGGCTCCCGCTGCCGCCCCGGCTCCGACCGGTGGCGCGACGGGCACGGACGTCAACATGCCGGCGCTCGGCGAGAGCGTCACCGAAGGCACCGTGACCCGGTGGCTCAAGCAGGTCGGCGACACCGTCGAGGTCGACGAGCCGCTGCTGGAGGTCTCCACCGACAAGGTCGACACCGAGATCCCGTCGCCGGTGGCCGGCACGCTGCTGGAGGTCGCCGCCGATGAGGACGACACCGTCGAGGTCGGTGCCAAGCTCGCCGTGATCGGCGCCGCCGGCGCGGCTCCGGCCCCGGCTGCACCGCCCGCTCCGCCGGCTCCGGCTCCGGCTGCTGCCGCTCCGCCGGCTCCGGCTGCTGCCGCTCCGGCTCCCGCCGCTCCCCCGGCCCCGCCGGCTCCCCCGGCTCCCGCTCCGGCTGCGCCGCCCGCGCCTCCGGCCCCGGCCGCTCCGGCCGAGCCGGCGTCGGCCGCCGGTGCGCCGTACGTGACGCCGCTGGTCCGGAAGCTGGCCAACGAGCACGGCATCGACCTGTCCGCGATCAAGGGCAGCGGTGTCGGCGGCCGGATCCGCAAGCAGGACGTGCAGGCCGCGATCGACGCCAAGCAGGCCCCGGCGCCCGCCGCCGCGGCTGCCCCGGCCGCCGTTGCACCGGCCGCTCCGGCACCGGTCGCGGAGCCGTCGGCGGAGGCCAAGGCGCTGCGCGGCACGACGCAGAAGATGTCCCGCCTGCGCCAGCTGCTGGCCCGCCGGATGGTCGAGTCGCTGCAGACCGCGGCGCAGCTGACCACGGTGATCGAGGTCGACGTGACCCGCATCGCCCGGCTGCGGGACCGCGCCAAGGCGAACTTCGAGGCCGCCGAGGGCGTCAAGCTGTCGTTCCTGCCGTTCTTCGGCAAGGCCGCGGCCGAGGCGCTGAAGCTGCACCCGAAGCTGAACGCCTCGATCGACGACGAGAACAAGCAGGTCACCTACCACGGTGCCGAGCACCTGTCGATCGCGGTGGACACCGAGCGCGGCCTGGTCTCGCCGGTGATCCACGACGCCGGGGACCTCAACCTCGGTGGGCTGGCCCGCAAGATCGCCGACCTGGCGGCGCGGACCCGGAACAACAAGATCAAGCCGGACGAGCTCTCCGGCGGCACCTTCACCATCACCAACACCGGTAGCCGCGGCGCGTTGTTCGACACGCCGATCCTGAACCCGCCGCAGGTGGGCATGCTCGGCACCGGCGCGGTGGTGAAGCGCCCGGTGGTGGTCGCCGACGAGAACGGTGGCGACACCATCGCGATCCGCTCGATGGTCTACCTGGCGCTGACCTACGACCACCGGCTGGTCGACGGCGCGGACGCCGCCCGCTTCCTCGCCACGCTCAAGCAGCGTCTGGAAGAAGGCGCCTTCGAGGCCGACCTGGGCCTCTAAAAGCTGTTTCGAAGGCGGTTTGGACACCTGAGAACCCGCGGCGGTGCGGGCTGAGTCCCACACCGCAAGCGGCTACCGCCGCTTATGAAGCAGAGCCTATGATCCGGCGATAGCGGCAAGGGCCGCTCACCTCCACGGTGGGCGGCCCTTTCGCTTCGATCCCGGCGGAATCGCTCGCACCGCGCCCGCCGGTGCGGGACGATTCCTGGCATGCGCGTGGTTGTCGCCGGTTCATCCGGGTTGATCGGCACGTCCCTGGTAGCCGCGTTGCGGCAGGCCGGGCACGAAGTGGTCCGGCTGGTTCGCCGGCTCCCGACCGCCCCCGACGAGCGGGGCTGGGATCCGGAGGGCGGCCAGCTCGACGCGGACGCGCTGGACCGCGCCGACGCGGTCGTGAACCTCTGCGGTGCGGGCATCGGCGAAAGGCGCTGGAGCCCGGAGCGCAAGCGGCAGCTGGTGCACACCCGGGTGCGGCCGACCGAAGTGCTCGCCGAGGCCGTCGCCGAGCGGGGCGTCCCGGTGCTGGCGAACGGGTCCGCGGTCGGGTTCTACGGCGACAGCGGTTCGAAGCCGGTGACCGAGGCGTCCGAGCCGGGCTCCGACTTCCTCGCCCGCCTGTGCCAGCGCTGGGAGGCGGCGACCAAGCCGGCCACGGACGCCGGCGTGCGGGTGGTGCGACTGCGCTCCGGCCTGGTGCTCGCCCCTTCCGGCGGGCTGCTCGGCCAGCTCCGGCCGCTGTTCTCGATGCTGCTCGGCGGCCGCCTCGGCGACGGCACCCAGTACATGTCGTGGATCTCGCTGGACGACGAGGTCAGCGCCATCCGGTTCGCGCTGGAGCGGCCCGAGGTGTCCGGCCCGGTCAACCTCACCGGCCCCGCGCCGGTCACCAACGCGGAGTTCACCCGCGCGCTGGGCGAGGCGCTGGGCCGGCCGGCGCCGTGGATCGTGCCGGGCTTCGCGCTCCGGATCGCCCTCGGCGAGCTCGCCGACCAGGCGCTGACCGGGCAGCGCGCGTTGCCGACGGTGCTGGAGTCGGAGGGTTTCGCGTTCCAGCACCCGTCGGTCGGGGCGGCGCTGGCGGCGGCCGTCTCGTCGTGAGCCTTCGAGCGTCGCCGCTGGACCCGGGGCGTAGCCTGGCCGCGTGAGTCGTGCCAACACTTCGTGCCGCGCATCCGCCGATCCGATGGCCGTGCGCAACCTGGGAACCATCGATTACCTCTCCGCCTGGGACCTGCAGCGCGAGCTGGTCAACGGCCGCGCCGAGGGGCTGAACCCGGACACCCTGCTGCTGCTGGAGCACCCGTCGGTCTACACCGCGGGCAAGCGCACCTCGCCGGAGGACCGCCCGACGGACGGGACGCCGGTCATCGACGTCGACCGCGGCGGCAAGATCACCTGGCACGGCCCGGGGCAGATCGTCGGCTACCCGATCGTGCAGCTGGCGGACCCGATCGACGTGGTCGACTACGTCCGCCGCCTGGAGCAGGCGCTGATCTGGGTGTGCGACCAGTTCGGGCTGGAGGCGGGCCGGGTCGAGGGCCGCAGCGGTGTCTGGTTCCCGGCCGACGACGGCCGCCAGGAGCGCAAGATCGCGGCGATCGGCATCCGGGTGCAGCGCGGCATCACGATGCACGGGCTGGAACTGAACTGCAACGCCGACCTGACCAGCTTCGACCGGATCGTGCCGTGCGGCATCGCCGACGCGGGCACCACCTCGCTGAGCACGGAGCTCGGCCGGACGGTCGAGGTGACCGAGGCGATGCCACTGGTCGAGAAGGGCGTGCGGGACGCGCTGGACGGCACGCTGCCGGTCAGCGAGCGCAACATCCCGCGCGAGCAGCCGACCGCGGCCGGGGTGACGCTCTCGCTGGACCCGAGCCTGCGCTGATCGGGGTCGACCGACGAACGGGAATCCACTCCTCTAGAATTCCGTAATTACGGACTACTAGAGGAGTGGATGTCATGCCGCTGTCCCGCCGCCGCCTGCTCGCCGCCACCGGGGCCGCCGTGCCGCTGCTGCTCGCCGCACCCTCGGCCGTCGCGCAACCGGCCGCCCCGCCCGACCTGGCGACGCCCGAGGGCTGGCTGACCTGGATCAGCGCGAACCGCGACGGGTTCGGCCTCGTGGTCGACGACGGGCACGGCAACCGGCTGCTGCACCGCGCGGACGCCGCGCAGCCGCTCGCCTCGGCCGTCAAGGTCGTGCACCTGGCCGCCTACTCCGCCGCCGTCGCCGAAGGCAGGCTGGACCCGGAGGAGCAGATCCGCCTCGGCGACTGGGAACGCTTCTACGTGCCGACCGACGGCAACGCGCACGCGACCACGCTCAAGCACCTCGGCATCCCCACCGATCCGACCGGCCTGCACGCGGCGGACCCCGATCACCGGGTCAGGCTCGACGACATGGCCTCGGCCATGATCATGTTCAGCGACAGCGCGGTCCCCGACTTCCTGCGCAACCGGCTCGGCGACGCCGCGCTGCGCAAGGCCGCGGCGGCCGGCGGATGGGCGCGGCCGGACATCCGGTCCATGTGCGCGGAGTACCTGTTCCTGCTGCCCGAGTTCGCGCCACCGGCGCAGCTGCCCACCCCGGCCCGGCGAATCTTCGGCTACGCCTTGGAACAGCGCTACAGCAACGACGCCGACCTGCGCAAACGCGTGCTGGACCGGCTGATGCGCAACGGCCTGCCGCCGTACGAGCAGCAGCTCAGGTGGGGGTCGAAGACGATGTCGTCGACCGCGAGTCAGCTGGCCTCGCTGCACCGCGCCATCGCCACCGGCGGCGTCCCGGCCGAGGCCGCCCGCACCCACCTGGAACGCCCGCTCAGCGGCCACCTGCCGCCGGGCGTGCTCGGGATCGGCATGAAGGGCGGCAGCTTGCCCGGAGTCCTGACCTGCGGGATGTCGGTGCGCCGTCAGGACGGCACGGTCGCGTGGGGCGCCCTGCTCGCGCACGGCGACATCACGCTGGAACAAGTCGGCACCGGCGATCCGGGCCTGCCGCTGCTGCTCGCGATGCAGCAGCCGGAGTGGCGGGACCGGCTTGCACGGGCGCTGGCCGGCTGAGGCAAGCTCGTCCGGTGACATCGGAGGACTTGCACCAGCGGATCGCCGCGCTGGAAGAGCGCGTCGCCGCCCTCGAAGGAGGGCGGCGGGCCGACGAGGTCGAGCCCAGCGGCGGCGTCGTCCAGTACCAGGGCAGCCTGGCCGAACCGGTCGAGCTGGAGTGGCGCATCCACGTCGACCCGGCCTGGGTGCTCGGCATGGATGACGGCCCGCGCACGGACGTGCTGGCCGCGCTCGGCCACCCGGCCCGGGCCGCGATCGTGCGCCTGCTGGCCCAGCAGGGCGCCCAGCCCGCCGCCGCCCTGCAGGAAGCGGCGGGCCTGGGCTCCACCGGGCAGCTCTACCACCACCTGAAGAGCCTGACCGCGTGCGGCCTGGTGGAGCAGGACAAACGCGGCACCTACCGGCTGCGCGCCCAGGCGACGATCCCGGCCCTGATCCTGCTCACCGCGGCATCCGACATCGCGGGCCAACTCGCGCGCTGACCCGAAGGGCGCCTCCGCCTGGCCGCGCCGCGCGTAGGCACCCACTACTCGCCATCCGCCCCGCCCCGGCCCGATCCGCTCCGGGCTCCGATCCGATCTGGGGTCCGCAATTTCAATGGAAATCGAAGGTCCGATTTCCATTGAGCGTTTTTCATCCTGGTCGGCCCGCAGCAGCGGATCGCAAAGCTGCACGTCGATGAGGTGTCGCACGCGCCGCAGGCGCATAGCCCACCTACGACACTGGCACCGCCGCGGGTTCACGGTGCCCACCCCTCCGGGGTTCCCTCGCCGAGGACGGCCCTGACGCCGTGTATTGGGCATACACAAGTCAGGGCACCCACAGACCAGGGAGCCTCTGAGGTTCCGCCACCCGCACCGCCACGCAGAACGAGGTTGGAAAAACCTCAATTGAAATTGCGGAAGAACCCACCCGTGGGGGTGGGCCCGGTCCGGAGGTCAGAGCCGGGTGGCGACCTCGGCGGCGACCACGTCGAGGTGGTCCAGGTCGGCGAGGTCGAGGACCTGGAGGTAGAGGCGGGTGATGCCGGTTCGCTCCCGCCAGGCCCCGATCTTGTCGACGACCTCGTCGGGCGTCCCGGCCAGGCCGTTGAGGCGCAGCTCCTCGGGCTCCCGGCCGATGACGTCGGCCCGGCGCGAGACCTCCGCGTCGTTCTTGCCGACGCACAGCACCAGCGCCGCGGACCGCACGATCTCCTCCTGCGGCCTGCCGATCGCGGCGCACGCCGCTGCCACCCGCTCGAACTGCTCCGCCGCCGCGTCCAGGCCGACGAACGGCAGGTTGAACTCGTCGGCGAACCGGGCGGCCAGTTCCGGCGTCCGCTTCTTGCCCTGCCCGCCGATCAGCAGCGGCGGCCGCGGCTGCTGCACCGGCTTGGGCAGCCCCGGCGACTCCTCGATCCGGTAGTACCGGCCGTCGTAGTTGAAGTGCTCGCCGGCCGGGGTGCCCCACAGCCCGGTGATGATCTCCAGCTGCTCGGCGTAGCGGTCGAACCGCTCCTTCAGCGGCGGGAACGGGATGCCGTAGGCGGTGTGCTCCTCCTCGTACCAGCCGGTGCCGAGGCCGAATTCGATGCGCCCGCCGGACATCTGGTCGACCTGCGCGACCGAGATCGCCAACGGCCCGGGCAGCCGGAAGGTGCCGGCCGTCATCAGCGTGCCGAGCCGCACCCGGCTGGTCTCGCGGGCCAGCCCGGCCAACGTCACCCAGGCGTCGGTCGGGCCGGGCTCACCGGACACCGCCCCCATCTTCAGGTAGTGGTCGGAGCGGAAGAACGCGTCGTAGCCGGTGTCTTCCGCGTGCTTGGCCACGCGCAGCAAGTCGTCGTAGGTCGCGCCCTGCTGGGGCTCGGTGAAGATCCGCAACTTGAAGTGTTCGCTCACGGTCCCCGAGGCTAGTAGCGGGGTTCTGCCCGCGCCGACCGCCGCCCGATCACGTGTTCCGCAGCCCGTCGAGGACCCGCTCGACGCACTCGCCGATGTCGGCTCGGGCCTGCTTGGGCGACATCGACCCGGCGATCGCGGTGGCGCCCGCCGACAGCGAGCCGAACACCACGCGGGCCAGGGCCTCGACCGGCAGCGGGACGATGTCCCCCGACTCGACCAGCGTTCCGACCACGCCCCGGACGACGCCGAAGGTGTAGGCCTCCTCCGCCGCCCGCCACCGCTCCCAGCCCATCACCGCGGGCCCGTCCTGCACGACGATGCGCTGGTAGGACGGCTCCAGGCAGACCTCCAGGAAGGCCCGCAGCCCGGACCGGGTGGCCTCCCAGGGACTGCCGGTGGAGATGACCTCGGCGAGGCGGGCCACCACGCTCGTCTCCACCGCGTCGAAGGCCGCCTCGAACAGCGCCTGCTTCCCGCCGAAGTGGTGGTAGAGCGCGCCCTTGGTGACCCGGGCTCGTTTGGCGATCTCGTCCAGCGAGGCACCCGCGTAGCCGTGCTCGGTGAACAGCTCGACGGCGGAGTCCACCAGCGCCTGCCTGGTGCTTTCCGAGTACTCCACGCGCCGTGGTCGAGCTGTCGCCATGCTCACAACCCTATGACATACCGGCGGTACGGACTCGTGGTACCGTCGGTACACCAACATACTCTCGGTATGCCGCACACCTGGGGTATCACCCCGGGCCCGATCCCGGAGAGCGAAGATGAGTTGGAACGACTTCCGCCGGCGGCAACAGGCGATCCAGACGGTGCTCGACGACGCGAGCCGAAACCCGTCCGAGGCCCTCACCCAGGTGCCCGCGCCCTTCCTCGACGCCACCGATGCGCTGCGCGCCCTGCAGTACAAGTGGACCCAGCAGCTGACCGGCCGCATCGGCGTCGCGCTCGCCGAAACCGGTGACGCCCCGCACGCCGACCGGGTCCAGGCCGTCACCGCCGCGTGGCGGCGCACCGCGGAGGCCAATCCGGTGCTCCGCGACCTCCTGGACCGGCACGAATCGGATCCGGTGCTGCGCGGCGACATGGCCCGCGAGCACCGGCTGCTCGCCATCGCCGCCGGGCTCGCCGAGCACACCGAACCGGCCGATGACGTGGCCCGCGTCGGCCGCGCGTTCCTGCAGCTGGTGCGCATCACCCCGGAGCCGTCCCCGCAGTGCATCGGCGGCCGGCTCCGGAAGCTGATCCCCAGCTTCTGACCGCCCCGGAGCCGGTCACCGGGAGCTCCTGCAACCGGTCCACGACGTCGTCGCCCGGGAACCGGTCGGCGCGCGCCCGGAACCGGAGGAAGAGCTCGTAGAGGAACCGCTCCTCCGGCACCAGCAGGTCCTGCAACCGCCCGCTCCCGGCGAAGGCCAGCAGCAGGTTCGGGCGGCCGGACAACTCCGGTTCCGGCCACACCGCCGCGTACGCCTCGTTGCCCGCCAGGACGTCGAACCGGTGGTTCAGCACGAGCGCCGGCGTCAGCGGCCAGCTGTCCAGCATCGGCCGCAGCCGCTCGACCACCCCGTCATCGCCGGCGTCGTCGGACACGAAACCGCCCAGCGCCAACAGGTGCCGCCGCTCGTCGAGCCCCATCCGCAGGGTCCGGCGAGGGCCTGCAGCACCTCGCGCGAAGTCCGCACCCTCCCCTGCTCCAGCCACGTGTACCAGGCCAGGCCGACCCCGGAGGCCGCCGCGACCTCCTCGCGACGCAGCCCCGGCGTCCGCCGCCGCCCGGTCGCGGGGAGCCCGAAATCGGCCGGATCGAGCCGCTCCCGGCTCGCGCGCAAGAACGCGCCGAGCTCCCGGCGCCGGGGGTCCGCTGCGGTGCTCACGTCGCCAGCCTATGACCTGGGATCACCGCATGAACCGGCTCCTGGATGAGATCCCGGCAGCCGGACAGGCTGGGGCGCGTCCACCCGGAACCGAAAGGAACAGCCCGTGCCCCAACAACTCTGGCGCCGCGACCCCGACTCCTCGAACCTGCCGGCGCCCCGGACGTTCGTGCGGGTGTTCGTCACCGCGGAACAGCTCGAACCGACCACGGCCTGGTACGAGCGGCTGCTCGGCGTCGAACGCGACATGGTCATGCCGTACCCGGAGAAGGACCTCGCGCTCACCGCGGTCGGCGGTTTCCTGATCATCGCGGGCACCGACGAGTCGCTGGCCCCCTTCCGCCGGACCGTCGGCACCCTGCTGGTCCCCGACATCGACCCGTACGAGGAGCGGTTCCGGGAAGACGGGCTGGAATTCGTCCAGCAGCGGTTCCGCGCCCCGATCGGCGAGGGCTTCACGGTCCGCCACCCGGACGGCGCGGTGATCGAGTACGTCCACCACCGGCCCGCCGCCCACGAGCTCAGCTGACCGGCTGCGGCACCCGTCGCACCAGGCTGGGCAGCGGCAACCGGACCGCGTGCCCGGCGGTCAGCGCCCGCCGGGCACGCACCGACGCGATCATGCCCCGCACCTGGGCCTGCGGCTCGACCGAGTCCTGCCGCACGAGCTCCACCGGCCACGCCAGCACGTGGCAGAGCTTGAGCAGGAACACCACCGGCAGCACCGCGATCTCCGCGAGCAGCTCCAGCGTCGCGCCGGTGAACAGCACCGCGAACCAGAGCACGAACGGGATGGCGATGATCGCCGAGATCGGGTCGTCGCCGAGACCGCTGGGCAGGCTGTCCATCGCGTCCTCGAACGAAAGCCTGCGGCGCCACAGGAACCAGCGGCGGCGTCCGTAGGGGCTGAGCTGGCGGGAAACCAGCCGCCACCGCCGCGCGCTGATCTCCACCGGCTGGAGCTCGGCCTGCTCGGCCGCCAGCAGGGCGCGCGCGTCGTCCAGCCCCGGACTGGTGCCCAGATGCTCGCGCAAGGACCGGCGCAGCCGGCGAGCCGTGGCCAGGCTGCCCACCCGGATCACGCCCGCGCGGCAACCCCGGCTGCTGACTTCCAGCCGCCACCCCGTCCCGGCGACCCGCACGATCAACGCGAACGGCAGCAGCACCAGGACGAGCAGCAGCTCCAGCCAGCAGCCCAGCAGCACGGGCACGAGCAGCAGGAGCCAGGCCAGCCGGAGCGCCACCGAGATCGGTCCTTCGCTCAGCCGCGGCCAGCGATCCCCGGCGAGGTGCAGCCGCACGACGCGGGACCACGGCGCCCATCTGAGGCGAACTGCCCAAGAGGTTGTCGACACGACTGTGCAGTATGACGCGCGAGATCACGCGAAACCGAAGCGCCTGGTAGTGACCCCTCCCACCTTCTCGAACCGGTTGTGTCAGGGGCGTAGCCTGTCGTCGTGACTGTCGCGCCGGAGGGCCGGAAGCTGCTGCGGCTGGAAGCCCGCAACAGCCAGACGCCGATCGAGAAGAAGCCGTCGTGGATCAAGACCCGCGCACGGATGGGCCCCGAGTACCAGGAGCTGAAGGGCCTCGTCCGCCGCGAGGGCCTGCACACCGTCTGCGAGGAAGCAGGGTGCCCCAACATCTTCGAGTGTTGGGAGGACCGCGAGGCGACGTTCCTCATCGGCGGGGACCAGTGCACCCGCCGATGCGACTTCTGCCAGATCGACACCGGCAAGCCGGCCGAGCTGGACGTCGAGGAGCCGCGCCGGGTGGCGGAGTCGGTGCAGGCGATGGGCCTGCGCTACTCGACGGTCACCGGTGTCGCCCGCGACGACCTGCCCGACGGCGGTGCCTGGCTGTACGCCGAGACGGTCCGGCAGATCCACGCGATGAACCCGGGCACCGGCGTCGAGCTGCTGATCCCGGACTTCAACGCCGACCCGGACCAGCTGGCCGAGGTGTTCGGTTCCCGCCCGGAGGTGCTCGCACACAACCTGGAGACGGTGCCGAGCGTGTTCCGGCGGATCCGGCCGGGCTTCCGCTACGAGCGGTCGCTGAAGGTGATCACCATGGCCCGCGACGCCGGCCTGGTGACCAAGTCGAACCTGATCCTCGGCATGGGCGAGACGCCGGAAGAGGTGCGCCCGGCGCTGCAGGACCTGCACGACGCGGGTTGCGACATCATCACCATCACCCAGTACCTGCGCCCCAGCCCGCGGCACCACCCGGTGGACCGCTGGGTCAAGCCGGAGGAGTTCGTCGAGCACACCAAGGCCGCCGAGGAGATCGGCTTCCCCGGTGTCATGGCGGGCCCGCTGGTGCGGTCCAGCTACCGCGCCGGCCGCCTGTACGCCAAGGCCACGGTGCACCGCGGCATGCCGCTGCCGGAGAACCTGTCCCACCTGGCCAAGGTCGGCACCGCGGCCCAGGAGGCCACCAGCCTCCTCAACCGCTGACGCTTTCCGCGTGAAGGGCACCGCCGCCTGAACTGGTCCCCGGAAGTTGGACTGAGAAATTCAGTTCTGGCTTCCGGGGAGCAGGTGTATGGCTGGGCCGAGTTCGTTGACCGCG
>NZ_JBWKKU010000096.1:0-29301 GCF_056431445.1 Saccharopolyspora sp. NPDC045941 | reverse complement strand
TGCTCCAAAGCGTCTTACTGTGCTGGACCGGCGTTTGCCCCACATGCCAAAGAAAACTCCCCAAACGAAGACAAACTTAACGAAGTACTACTAGCGCCGCGCACGAGAAAGCTCGCTCGATTCCCTGAATCGAGCGAGCTTTCCGGCTTCGGTCAGAGCGTGACGTTGAGTTCTTTGAGGCTGAAGAACGCCCGATCGTCCCGATAGGACAGATGCGTGACCTCGGGGTCGACGAGCTTCATGCCGGGGAACCGCGCGAAGATCCTGGGCACCGCGACCATCAGCTCCATCCGGGCGAGGTTCTGCCCGACGCACTGGTGCGAGCCGAAGCTGAAGGCGAGGTGCTGCGGTTTCTCGGCGGGAATCTCGAAGTCCTCCCACGTGGTGCGGGCGTACTTGCTCTCGTCGTGGTTGGCCGACCAGATGGACGCGACAACGCCTTCGCCCTGCCGGAAGGTGTGCTCGCCGATCGTGATGTCCTCCGTGGCGGCACGGCGCGGCCCCATCCGCGCGACCGAGTGCACGCGCAGCAGCTCCTCGATCGCGACGTCCCACCGGCGTTCCCCGGAGAGCAGCAGCGCGAGCTGATCCGGCCGCTTCAGCAGGGTGAAGATCGACAGCCCGATCATGCCGGCGGTCGTGTCGTGCCCGCCGATGATGAGGATCGTGATCAGCGCCGCAAGCTGATCGCGGGTGATCCCGCCGACTTCGTACTGCTCCCGGATGATGTTGCTGAGCAGGTCGTCGGACAGGTTCGCCTCTTTCAGCGCCGCGTACTCCAGCCCGAGGGCGCGGAATTCCTCGACCGTCCGGTACATGTCCTCCTGCGACAGCGACAGCGTCGTCTGCCGCTCGGTGAGGTCGAAGAACCGCGGGGCGTCCTCGATCGGGATGCCGAGCAGCCGGGTGATCACCGTGGTCGGGATCGCGAGGGCGAACCGGGAAACGAGGTCGGCCCGCCCGGGCTGCGCCGCGAGCGCGTCCAGGTGGTCGTCGACGATGGTTTCGACCTGCTCCCGGTAACCTTCGACGGCCCGCGGCGTGAAGTACTTGACCACGCACCGGCGCAGCGTCGTGTGCAGCGGCGCATCCTGCCGGATCATGCTGTCGGCGACCATGGGGTGGTTCGATCCGGGCAGCCCGCGGACCGGGAAACCCGGCGTCATCGGGTTGGCGCTGAACCTGTTGTCGGAGAGGATCGCCTTCACATCGTCGAACCTCGTCGCCAGCCACGAGGTCTTCCCACCGCCCAGGTCGACCTGGCTGATCGGGCAGGTGGCACGCAGTTCGCTGAAATACGGTGGATCGTCCAGCGGGCGTTCCGGCGCCGGATCCAGCGACAACTGCCTCAGGTGCGGGCACTCCCCCCGCTGCTCGCTCGTGGCTTCGACGGCTGTGCGATCTTCCACGGGGACTCCTTGCTGCCTCGTTGCAGGGCCGGGCTCCTGGATGTGGCCGGCGCGGAAACCCCTCCGCGACGCGGCTGCGGCCATCATGCGTGCCCGCCTCGGCGCGAGGAAGACCCGACCGGTTTGCGCACCGATCGGGACCGGCTATCGCTCCCGCCGGACCGGTGCGAGTGGACAGCCGCGATAGCGATCCGCCATCACCGGTACACGATTCGCGGTATTCCCCGGACATTCCGAGTCCCGCCACACTCGCCGGAGCCACGAGCCGCCTCCCGACCCGGGTGCCGGGCGCCGACGAAGGGAAGACGCTTGATCGAGAACTCCGCGCGGCTGCCGCAGCAGCTGCGAACGGCAATCGCCGCCCTCGTCGCCTCCGGGGCTCAGGTCGTGCCGGAGCCCGAGGCCAAGGAAGTCCTGCGCAGCAGCGGCATCGCGGTCCCGCCTGGCGGTGCGCACGCCGACCCGTCCGTCGCGGCGAACGGGCTCGACGGCGACCTGGTCCTGAAGGCGGTATCGCCGACGCTGGTCCACAAGTCCGATGCGGGCGGGGTTCGCGTCGGTGTCGCGCGGGAGGACCTGGCCACGGAGGCGGCGGCGATGACCGCAGCACTGGCCGCGCACGGGCATCGGATCGATCGCTTCCTCGTCGAGGCCAAGGCCGACCCCGGCCACGAAGTCATCGTCGGCGCGGTGCGCACGCCCGGTGTCGGCTGGGTCGTCATGGTCGGTCTCGGCGGGATCTTCGTCGAGCTGTTCGCCGACGTCTCGTTCGGCGTCGCCCCGCTGACCGCATCGGACGTCACCTCGATGCTGTCCGAGCTCAAGGGAACCGCGCTGCTGAGCGGGGCGCGCGGTGGGATCCGCGCCGACCTCGATGCGCTGGTGTCGCTCGTCCTGCGGCTCGGCGGCGAGGGCGGGCTGCTCTCGGCACTCCCGCCGGAGGTCGTCGAGGTCGACCTCAACCCGGTCATCGTCGACTCCGAACGAGCGGTCGCGGTCGATGCGCGGCTGGTCCTCGCCGCGGGATCCGAAGCGGAACGCGCCGCCGGGGAGCACACCGCGCACGGCGCCTTCGGACGCCTGTTCCGGCCCCGCAGGATCGCGGTGCTGGGTGCGAGCGCGAGCGGGTCGAACATCGCCAACCGGTACATCGCCGACCTCCGGCGATCGGGCTTCGCCGGGACGGTGATCCCGATCCACCCCACGGCGGAGCAGATCGAGGGGCTCCCGGCGCAGCGCTCGCTCCAGGAAGTCACCGAGCCGGTCGACTACGCCTACGTCGCGCTCCCGGCCAAGAAGGTCGCGGACGCGCTGACCGCCGATCCCGGCAAGGTCGCGTTCGCGCAGATCATCAGCAGCGGCTTCGGCGAGGTCGCCGAGGGCATCGAGCTCGAACGGGATCTCGTCCGGCGGATGACGGCGCAGGGGACGCGCGTCATCGGCCCGAACTGCCTCGGGATGCACAGCTCCGCGGCGCGGGTCAGCTTCATCCCGGACCCGCCGCTGACCGCGGGCGGCGTCGCCGTCGTGTCCCAGAGCGGCGGCCTCAGCGTCGACATCCTGCGGCTCGGTGCGGCGCGTGGGATCGCCTTCCACAGCGTCACCAGCATCGGCAATTCCTCCGATGTGGACGCCGCCGAACTCGCCGAGTTCATGCTCGACGATCCGGATGTCGCCGTCGTCGGCCTGTACCTGGAGTCGATCGCGGCGGCGCGCGCGATCCTGGACCTGCTTGCGCGACGAGGCTCCGGCAAACCGGTCGTGCTCCTCGCCGGAGGGCGCACCGCCGCCGGTTCGCGTGCGGCGACGAGCCACACCGGCGCGCTCGCGGGCAACCACCGGCTCTGGCCGGCGGTGTGCCGGCAGGCCGGTATCGCGCTGACGGATTCCCTGGAGGAATTCCTCGACGTGCTGCTGGCTTTCGCCACCGTCCGGCTCGACGGGCCACCGCCGGCCACTCGCGATGCCGTCCTCTTCGGCAACGGCGGCGGTGCCAGCGTGCTGGCCACGGATGCGCTGGCACGCCACGGATTCTCCGTCCCAGCCCTGCCGCAGCCGACGATCGAGCGGATCCAGTCGCTCGGTCTGCCGCCCGGGAACGGCCTGGAGAACCCGATCGACACACCGGCGGGCACGCTCGCGGTGGGCGGCGGCACCATCGCCGGAGACCTGTTGTCCATCGTGCTGGAATCGGCGCCGCCGGCCATCCTCATCACCCACCTGAACGTCGGCATCATCCAGCGGAACCTGGCCGAGCGGCACGGCGATGTGACCAGCACGATCATCCGGAGCATCGCGGCCGCGCACGCCCGCGCCGGCGCGGCGACGCAGCAGTACCTCGTCCTCAAGGGGGACGGCCGACCGGACATGGACCAGGCGGTCGCCGACTACACCCTCCAGGCGCAGCGACTCGGCCTGCCCGTCTTCCGCTCGGTCGACGAAGCCGGCCGGGTCGCGCGGTCCCTCATCGAATTCCAGGAGCGTCGAGCCGCGCTCGTCTGCACCGCCACCGCGTGAACGACCGGGAAGGGCGAATCCACGACATGACCACCGATCACGAAATCCGGCACGCCGAGCGGCGCGCGCACGCGCTGGCGATGGGCGGCGAACGCAAGCTGACCGCCCGGGCCGAGAAGGGCGAGCTCAACGCCCGCGAACGAGTCGCCCGGCTCTTCGACGACGGTTCCTTCCGCGAAATGGGCCTCTTCGCGACCTCGAACGTCGATGCCGACCAGCACGTGACCCCCGCCGACGGGAAGGTCACCGGCACCGGACGCATCGCAGGGCGTCGCGCCGGCGTCATCGCGTACGACTTCACGGTCAAGGGGGCGT
Source organism: Saccharopolyspora sp. NPDC045941 (assembly GCF_056431445.1). Lineage (NCBI taxonomy): Bacteria > Bacillati > Actinomycetota > Actinomycetes > Pseudonocardiales > Pseudonocardiaceae > Saccharopolyspora > Saccharopolyspora sp. NPDC045941. The sequence goes on along the minus strand of NZ_JBWKKU010000096.1, from coordinate 25,060 downwards.
CCTCCGGAGCCGTCAGCAACAAGAAGATGGGGCACCTGAAGGACCTGACCGCGCGCAGCGGGATTCCGCTGGTCTACCTGGCCGAGTCGACCGGTGTGCGGATGCCCGACGTCATGGGCGGCACCGGGCTCGGCAACGCCAACGACCGGACGCGGTTCCTGCGCCGGCGGACCAACCCGTGGGTGTCGGCGGCGTTCGGGTACTCCTTCGGTTCCGCCGCCTGGCACACCGCCGGCTCGGACTTCGCGGTCATGCGCAAGGGCGCGATCATGGCCGTCTCCAGCCCCGGACTCGTCGGGCGGGCGACCGGCCAGCAGGTCGACGGCCAGGAACTCGGCGGCTGGAAGCTGCACTCCGAGGTGACCGGATTCGCAGATGCGGTCGCCGACACCGACGAGGAAGCGATCGACCTCCTGCGCCGGTTCCTGAGCTACCTCCCGTCGCACAACGGCGAAGCGCCGCCGATCGCACCGGTGCCGGAAGGTTCGGCCGGCCGCGGCGCGCAGTTGCACGCGATCGTGCCCCCGGAGCGCACGAAGGTGTACGACGTGCGGAAGGTCATCGAGGTCATCGCCGACCTCGGGAGCGTGTTCCCGGTCAAGGAGCGCTACGGCAAATCGCTCGTCACCGCGCTGTGCCGGATCAACGGCCGGTCGGTCGGGGTCATCGCGAACAACCCGATGTTCAAGGGGGGCGCCATCGACGCGGCCGCGTGCGCGAAGGCGACCAGCTTCATCGTGCTGTGCGACTCGTACAACATCCCGCTGGTCTTCCTCGTCGATCAGCCGGGATTCCTCATCGGACTGGACGGCGAGCGCGGCGGAATCGTCGGGAAGGTCATCAACTGGATGAACGCGCTCTCGCTGGCGACCGTGCCGAAGGTGACGGTCATGATGCGCAAGAACTACGGGCAGGGCTACGTCAACATGGGCGGCGCCTGGACCACCGACGCCATGGCCGCGTGGTGGACCGCGGAGGTCAGCTTCATGGACCCGCGCTCGGCGGTCGGGGTGGTGCACGGGATCGACGCCGCCGCGGATCCCGAGCTCTACGAGCGGCGGCTGGCCGAGATGGCGAAGGAATCGACCGGCTACGACGTCGCCCGGGTCTACGGCGTGCAGGACGTGATCGACCCCGCGGACACCCGCGAGTTCATCCTCGGCGCCCTCGAGGACAACGCGCTGAACCGCACCGGCGGGGTGGGTGAGCACCAGCTCAGCAATTGGCCCACGAGTTACTAGGAAGTGTTCGCAAGTGCTTGCGTCGCGGTGCAGGTAGCGGAACCTCGAACGCCCGCCTGCACTCCGGGATCCCCGATTCATGTACGTCCACGGCGTCGGGGCTGTCCTCGCCAGGCGACGTCCGAGAACCCGCGGCGGTGCGAGTTGACGGCCCACTCACCAAAAGAGCAAGCGGCTCACGCCGCTTGTGAAACAGACCCTAGGCGGATGAGGATGTCGCAGCAATTCCCCCGGCGACTGCTGGTCGCCAACCGGGGCGAGATCGCCCGCAGGATCATCGCGACCGCCCGGCGCCTCGGCGTCGGCACCGTCGCGATCCACCACCGCGTCGACGCCGGCCTGCCCTACGTCGCCGAGGCGGACATCGCCCGTGAGATCACCGGCGACCAGCCCGTCGGCGCCTATCTCGACATCGACCAGATCGTCCGCATCGCGGTGGGAACCGGAGCCGACGCGGTCCACCCCGGTTACGGCTTCCTCGCCGAGAACCCCGGATTCGCCCGCGCGGTCGTGGATGCGGGCCTGACGTGGGTCGGCCCCGCCCCCGAAGCGATCTCCGCGATGGGCGACAAGGTCGAGGCCCGGAACCGCGTCGCGGCCGCCGGTGTTCCGGTCGGCGGCGGTGCCGGTGCAGCGCTGTCCGATGCCGCCGAGGCGGTCGCGGAGGCCGAGCGCATCGGCTACCCGGTCATGGTGAAGGCCGCCGGCGGCGGTGGCGGGATCGGCATGACGATCGCCCGCGACGCCGAATCGGTGCGGAAGGAATTCGACCGCACGCAGGCGATCGCGGCGCGCAGCTTCGGCTCCGACCGGGTCTTCCTGGAGCGGTTCGTCGAATCGGCGCGGCACATCGAGGTCCAGGTCCTCGGCCTGGCGGACGGGACGATCCTCACCTTGGGCGAACGCGACTGCTCGGTGCAGCGCCGCCACCAGAAGCTCGTCGAGGAATCACCGGCGCTCGGTCTCGCTCCAGAGGTTCGGCAACGGCTGCACGACGCGGCGGCGAACGCGGCCCGCGCGGTCGGCTACCGCAACGCCGGCACCGTGGAGTTCCTCGTCGACGCGCGGACGCAGGAATTCGTCTTCCTGGAGATGAACACCCGGATCCAGGTCGAGCACCCGGTGACCGAGCTGACGCACGGCGTCGATCTGGTGGAGCAGCAGCTGAGCATCGCCGTCACCGGTTCGGTCACCGCGGGGTTCGCGCCCCGGCCGCGCGGGCACGCGATCGAATTCCGGCTCTGCGCGGAAGATCCGGTGCGGTTCTTCCCCAGCCCCGGTCCGATCGAGCAGTGGGAGGAACCGAGCGGGGACGGGATCCGGGTCGACGCCGGGTACCGGGCGGGACTGGCGATCACGCCGCACTTCGACTCGCTGATCGCCAAGATCTGCGTGTTCGCGGAAGACCGGGACCGCGCGCTGGAACGCGCGCGGGAGGCGCTCGACGGGTTCACCGTCGGGCCGCTGCGCACCAACCTGCCGTTCCTGCGCGAACTCGTCGATCACCGCGAGTTCGCCGCCGGCGGGTACGACACGAACATCGTCGCGGCTGTCACCAGTCGCCCGACGGCATCCACGGGAAGGTAGTGCAGTGGCGGAAACGATCAATGCCGACATGGGCGCGAACGTCTGGAAGGTCCTGGTCGCCGCAGGTGACACCGTCGAACCGGACACGACGGTCGTGGTTCTCGAGTCGATGAAGATGGAGATCCCCGTCCTCGCCGAACACACGGGTTCCGTCACGGCCGTCCACGTCGCGGAGGGGTCGACGGTGAACGCCGGCGATCCGCTGATCGACATCGACGAGCCGTAGGACACCGATGAGGAACGTGACCACCGAACGGAAGGCGGGCGTGCCATGAAGCTCAGGGTCGATGCGGGCAAATGCTGCGGGTCGGGGCAGTGCGTCCTGGCCGCGCCGGCGGTGTTCGACCAGGACGAGGACGGAATCGTGATCCTGCTGGCCGAAGAGGTCAGCGACGAGGCGGTCGCCGACGTCAACGAGGCGGTGTTCTCCTGCCCCACGGCCGCCATCGAAATCGTCGAGCCCTGACCGCCATGGCCGGCAACCCGATGCGCCGTGTCGTGATCGTCGGAGCGGGCCAGGGCGGGGTGCACGCGGCCTCGACCCTGCGGCGGCTCGGCTACGCCGGCGAGCTGACCCTCGTCAGCGCCGAGGCATGCCTGCCGTACCAGCGGCCACCCCTGTCGAAGGCGTTCCTCCTGGACGCCGACCCGGCACGCGTCGAGTTCCACGACGCGGCGCACTACGACTCGATCGGCGCGACGCTCGTGCTCGGCGACCCGGTGACCGGGGTGGATCTCGCCGCCCGCGAGATCTCGCTGGCATCCGGCACGACGACGCCGTACGACCACCTCGTGCTGGCCACCGGCTCCCGCCCGCGCCCGATCCCCGGCCTCCACGGTCTTCGGAACGTCGTTCACCTGCACGACCGCGACGACGCAGTCGCATTGGGCGCGCGGCTGCGCGGCGCGCGATCGATGTTGTTGGTGGGCGGTGGATTCATCGGGCTGGAGATCGCGACGGCGGCCGTCGAACTCGGTTGCTCGGTCACCGTCGTGGAGCGCATGCCCTCGATCCTGGCTCACGCGGTACCGCCGCAGGTCAGCGATCTTCTCCTGCAGCGGCACCGTGCCCACGGCGTCCGGTTCCACCTCGGCAGGTCGGTGGTCGCCCACAACATCGAGGGCGATCGGCTCGAATCGGTCACCACGGACGACGGCGAGCGACTCCCGGCGGACGTCGTGGTCGTCGGGATCGGCTCCGCGCCGTCGACCGACCTGGCCGAACGGGCCGGTCTGGCGGTGGACGACGGGGTCGTGGTCGACACCCGGCTGAGGACCTCCGACCCGCACGTGAGCGGAATCGGCGATTGCGTGCGGTTTCCGCTCGACGACCGGCTGGAGCGGCTCACCTCGGTCCAGCACGCCATGGACTCGGCCCTGCACGTGGCCAGGCAGATCGTCGGTCAGGACGCGCCGTACCGGCCCGTGCCGTGGTTCTGGACCGACCAGGCCGGGGTGAAGGTGCAGATGGCCGGCGCGCCGCGGGCCGAGCACGACCGCACCGAAGTCACGTCCGGCCCGGCGAGCGGGAAGTTCGCGATCCGGCGCTACCGCGGCGACCGGTTCGTCGGTGGAACGACCGTGTCGATGCCGGCCGAGCACGTGAAGATGCGCCGGGAGTTGGCGGCCGAGCTCGCGCCGCCGAAGTCTCCGGCGACCGCCGTCGACGCCTCGTGAGCACGTCGGCAGCCGACCTTCCGCACCTCGAACGAAGAGCCGCGAGGCGAACGACTTCCGGGTCGTCTGAGAGAGGAAAGCCATGCACATCCGATCCGCTGAATCGACTGTCCCCCAGTTGACGCAGACCCGGACCAGCCGCCGCACCATCCTCCGGATGGCCGGCGCATCGGTTCTCGCCGCCGGCGCGGGAACCCTGCTCGCCGCGTGCGGCGACGGTTCGTCGGGCTCGCCCGCCACCGGCACAGCCCCGGGCGCGGCACCGAAGCCGACCCCGTTCCGCGTCGCCACGGCGCCCGGCGACAACTACTTCATCGACGCGGTCAACCTCGACCAGGACCAGTACGGCAAGTACAACCTGGAGGTGCCGAAGTTCCTGCACCCCTCCAGCGGCGTGCAGGGGATGCAGCTGCAGACGGCGGGCCAGATCGACGGGCAGATGCAGGACACCCTGCTGGTGATGACGACCTTCGCCAACTCCAGGCCGGGCGAGCGGCCCGTCATCATCGGCATGCGCATCCCCGAAACGACCTACTCGATCGTCGTCAACAAGGGGAACTGGCCATCCGACTCGGCGAGCTTCGCGGACAAGATGGCGTCCCTGAAGGGCAGGACGATCGGCGTCACCGCGATCGGTGCCGGGGCCGACAAGCAACTCCGGCTGGCCCTGCAGCAGGCGGGAATCTCCGAGGCCGACGTCACGCCGCTCGCCGTCGGGCAGACCACTCCGGCGATCGCCCAGATGAGCGCCGGGAAGATCGACGCCTACGTGGGCATCACCTTCGCCACCGCGCGCCTGATGGCCGCGCAGACCGGCGGCAAGGTGCTGATCGACTTCACCGCCGACGGCGTCCCGGACCTGCTCAGCAAGCAGCAGGTCGACGTGCTCATCGCCCGCGAGGACTACGCGAAGTCCAATGCGGACGCGTGCAAGGCATGGCTCGCCGCGCAATGGGAGGCGAAGGACTGGATCCTGGCCAACCCGGACGCGGCCGCCGACCTGCTCAACACCGACAGCTTCGACGGACAGGGCCTGGACGTCTCGAAGCAGTACATCCGGCACTTCAGCGACGTCGTCGTACCGAAGCTGCTCCCGCAGTGGAAGGTCGCGAAGGACGCGATCGACCTGATGACCGAGGTCGCCGTGCAGACCGGCGCCGTCAAGGAAGGCCAGGTCACCTACGAATCTCTGGTCGCGGACTTCGCCCGCGCGTAGGCGCACACGACCAACGTGGGGCCTGGCTACCGCGTGGGAGGCTGTGTGGAACTGCGCTGTGATCTGGGTATCCCGTGAGGACGTCGTACCCGCACGGAGCCATCATGGCCGCTACGAGCATCGATCCGCTCCGCTACCACGCGGTGCTCTTCGAACTGGACGGAGTGCTCGCCGACACCGCCACGGTGCACGCCGCCGCTTGGAAGCGCCTGTTCGACGGGTACCTGGCCGAGCGCGCGCCTGCTCCGGCGGAGGACCACCTTCCGTTCACCAGCGACGACTACCTCCGCCACGTCGACGGCAAGCCGGGGGTCGATGGCGTGCGGGACTTCCTTCGCTCCCGCGGCATCCGGTTGCCGCTGGGCAGCGCAGGCGACGCGGCCGGGCAGGAAACCTGCCACGGGCTGGGCAAGCTCAAGGACGGCTACTTCCGCGACGCCCTGGACGCCCAGGGCGTCGCGGTGTTCGACGACGCGATCGCGCTGATCGAGTCGTTGCACCGCCACGGCGTCCGGACCGCCGTCATCTCCGCGAGCACGAACTGCGCCGCCGTCCTCGAACGAGCCGGGATCGCGCACCTGTTCGGCGTTCGGGTCGACGGCGTGGTGGCAGAGGAGCTCGGGTTGCCCGGCAAGCCCGATCCCGCCGTGTTCTTCGAGGCCGCCCGCCGGCTCGGCGTCCGGTCATCGAGCTGTGCAGTCGTCGAGGACTCCGAGTCGGGTGTCGAAGCCGCCAGGACCGGTGGCTTCGCCCTGGTCGTCGGCGTTGCCCGGTCCGGTTCCCCGACCAGGCTGCCGGGAGCGGACGTGGTCGTGTCCAGCCTCGCCGACGTCACCGTCGCCGGTTCCGGGGAACGCCGCCTGTCCGAAGTGCCCGACGCGCTCGACCGGTGGGCCGAGATCGCGGATCGCCTGCGAGGCCACCGTCCGGCGGTGCTGCTGGACTTCGACGGCACCCTGGCCCCGATCAGGGAGGAGCCGACCGCGGTCGCGTTACCGGCAGGGACCGGCGAGGTGCTGCGGGGTCTTGCCCGGCACTGCCCGGTGGCGGTGATCAGCGGCCGCGACCTGCGGGACTTGCGCGAACGGGTGCGGGTCGAGGACGCGTGGTGCGCGGGCAGCCACGGCTTCGAGCTGGCCGGGCCCGATGGCACGTCGGTCGCGCAGCAGTCGGGCGAGACCGCGCTCCCCGACCTCGACGAGGCCGAACGGCTGCTGTCTGCCGAGTTGCGGCCGGTGGCCGGCGCGCTGGTCGACCGCAAGCAGTTCGCCGTCGCCGTGCACTACCGCAATGTCCGGCAAGACGAGGTCGAGCGGGTGATCTCCACCGTTCACCGGGTCGGTGACGCACGGCCCGGGCTGCGGACGACGCACGGCCGACGCGTGGTCGAGTTGCTGCCGGACATCGACTGGAACAAGGGCAGGGCGCTGCGCTGGTTGCTGGACCGCATCGGGCTGGTCGGCCACGACGTCGTGCCGGTGTTCGCCGGCGACGATTACACCGACGAGGACGCCCTGCGCGAAGTGCACGACGACGGCATCGGCATCGTGGTGCTCAGCACCGAACACGGCGATCGCCTGACATGGGCGCGGTACTCCGTCGATGGTCCACGTTCGCTGTGCGCGTTGCTCTCGCGCATCGCATCCCTGGTGCGGGGAGCAAATCCGAACAGGCCGGGCTGACCGCACGAACCATGATCGATCGTCCTGTGTGGATCGATCATTTCCCCGAACATCTCGCGAACCGGGGGGCGTCCGACGCATCAGAGCGCGGCGGCGTGGTCGGGTACGTAGGTGTAGTTCTCCTTGGGCGGCCGCTCGTAGTCGCCGGGCCGTGGTCGAGCCGGCAGGTCCACCCGAGGGCGTGGCATCTCGCGGTACGGGATGCTGGAAAGCAGGTGCGCGATCATGTTGATGCGGCCCCGCCGCTTGTCCTCGCTCTCCACCAGGTACCACGGCGCCTCCGGCGTGTCGGTCGCCGCGAGCATCTCGTCCCTGGCCTTCGAGTACTCGTCCCAGCGGGACACCGATTCCAGGTCGATGGGCGACAGCTTCCACCGGCGCATCGGATCGTCCATGCGCTTGCGCAACCGCCGTTCCTGCTCGGCCTGGCTGATCGAGAACCAGTACTTCCGCAGCAGCAGGCCGTCCTCGACGAGCAAGTTCTCCAGCACCGGGCACTGCCGCAGGAACAGGCGGCACGCTTCCTCCGTGCAGAACCCCATCACGCGTTCGACGCCCGCGCGGTTGTACCAACTGCGGTCGAACAGCACGATCTCCCCCGCCGCCGGCAGGCGCTCGACGTAACGCTGGAAGTACCACTGCGAGCGCTCCCGCTCCGACGGCGCCGGAAGCGCCACGATCCGCGCGACCCGCGGGTTGAGGTACTCGGCCACCCGCTTGATCGTGCTGCCCTTCCCGGCCGCGTCACGCCCCTCGAAGACCACCACGAGCCGGGCGCTCTCGACGCGGACCCACTCCTGCAGCTTCACCAACTCGCTCTGCAACCGGAAGAGCTCGCGTTCGTAAACGGGCCGCGGCAGCCGCTTCCCGGCTCCGCCGGCCTCGCTGTCGCCACCGGTCATTCCGATCACCTCCAGCCCGCACACGCGCGGCGCGCGGAAACGCCGGTTCGATCGTCCACAATGGTCACTTCGCGGGGCCGGATCACCATCTGCGGAAGTTGCTTCCGCCCAGGACCAGGGGGAAGCTCCGCCGCCTACGTCGTGACGGCACTCCCCCCGCACCACGGGTTTCCCGCCCAACGCCGCCCGGGTACCCGGGACGGGGCCGGCCGGAACGGAGTCGGGCGGCCCTGGTCCGCGCCGATCGCGCGACGGACCGTGGACACCCTCGCCTTTCACCCGCAGCCGGGATCGTGCCCGCGTTGTGACCCTGCCGGTGGATCTCCCGGCAGTTCGGGTATCCCACGAGCACATCGCGAGCGAACGCAAGGTCACCATGGCTGCCACGAGGATCGATCGGCCCCACGGCGCACGCCTGTCCGGGCGCCGCTGGCCCCACGTGCCGACGGCGGAACCTGGCGCGCCATGACCACGCCCGCGTGGCAGTTCGGCTTCCACGACTTCGTCCCGGAGGACGAAGGCCGCCGAGAGGCGTTGTGCACGTTGGGGAACGGGTACTTCGCCACGCGCGGAGCGGCACCGGAATCCCACGCCGACGGGGTGCACTACCCCGGCACCTACGTCGCGGGCTGCTACAACCGCCTCACCACGACCGTCGCCGGGCGCGAAGTGGAGAACGAGTCGCTGGTCAACATGCCGAACTGGCTGCTGCTGACCTTCCGCACCGATGACGGCCCGTGGTTCGACCTGGCGCAGGTCGAGGTGCTGGGCCACGAGCAGGAGCTGGACCTCGAACGCGGCCTCCTGGTCCGGCGGCTGCGTTTCCGCGATGGGCGGGCTCGCACCACCAGGATCGTCCAGCACCGCTTCGTGCACCTGGCCTCACCCCACCTCGCCGGCCTGGAGACCACGCTCGTCGCCGAGGACTGGTCGGGGGCGTTGACGTTGCGCTGCGGGATCGACGGGGACGTGACCAACAGCGGGGTCGCCCGCTATCGCGCGCTCGGCGGCCAGCACCTCGTCGACCACCGCACCGCCGAAGTCGCCCCGGACATCGTGGTGCTGCACGCGCGGACGTCCCAGTCGGACATCCACGTCGCCGTGGCCCAACGGACTCGGGTGCACGTCGGCGGCGATCTCCTCGACGCACGCTCGCTCCTGCAGCGCGGCGAGGTGATCGCCCACGATGTCACCCTCGACGCCGAACAGGGCGTCGAGGTGCGGGTGGAGAAGATCGTCTCGCTGCACACCTCGCGGGATTTCGCCGCCACCGAGCCCGTGTCCGAGGCCGTGGAGCAGGTGCGCGACGCCGCCGGCTTCGACGAACTGCGCCGATCGCACAGCACGGCCCGGGCTCGCCTGAACGACGAGTTCCACAGTGGACTGTCCATGAGCAGCGCCGCGCAGCAGGCCGTGCACCTGCACCTGTTCCACCTGCTGCAGACGGTTTCGCCGAACACCACCGATCTCGACGCCGGACTACCGGCTCGCGGGCTGCACGGGGAGGCCTACCGCGGCCACGTCTTCTGGGACGAGCTGTTCGTCCAGCCCACCCTCGACCTGCGCATGCCGCAGTTGAGCCGGGCGCTGCTGCGCTACCGCTACCGCAGGCTGGACCGCGCCCGCAAAGCCGCTCGCGACGCCGGATTCGCGGGCGCGATGTTCCCCTGGCAGAGCGGCAGCAACGGCCGCGAGGAAACCCAACGCCTGCACCTCAACCCCCGTTCGAACCGCTGGCTGCCCGACCACACTCACCTGCAGCGGCACATCGGGCTCGCCATCGCCCACAACGTGTGGCACTACCACCAGGCCAGCGGGGACGAGGAGTTCCTCCGCGACTTCGGCGCCGAGATGATCCTGGAGATCGCCCGCTTCTTCGCCTCGCTCACCCGGTACGACCGCGGCCGGGACCGCTACGTCATCCGCGGCGTCGTCGGCCCGGACGAGTACCACACCGCGTACCCCGGGCGGGACCGGCCGGGAATCGACGACAACGCCTACACCAACGTCATGACCGCTTGGCTGTGCCGCACCGCCGTGCACGTCCTCCGCGAGCTGCCCGACCGGCGGCGGCACGAACTGACCGACCAGCTCGACATCCGGCACCACGAGATCGACCGCTGGAAGCGCATCGCGCAACGCATGTTCGTGCCCTTCCACGGGAACGGGATCATCAGCCAGTTCGACGGTTACGACCGGCTCGCCGAACTCGACTGGGACGCCTACCGGCAGCGCTACGGCGACATCCAGCGCCTCGACCGCATCCTGGAGGCCGAGGACGGCGACCCGAACCGCTACCAGGCGTCCAAGCAGGCCGACGTGCTGATGCTGTTCTACCTGCTGTCGGCCGAAGAACTCGGGGAGATCCTCGGCGGGCTGGGCTACCCCATGCCCAGCATCCCCGACAACATCGAGTACTACCTGAAGCGCACCAGCCACGGATCGACCCTCAGCGCCGTCGTCCACGCCTGGGTCCTCGCCCGCAGCCGCCGGCACCGCGCGCTGGAGTTCTTCGACGAAGTGCTGGCCAGCGACATCCACGACACCCAGCACGGCACCACCGCCGAAGGCATCCACCTGGCCGCCATGGCGGGCAGCATCGATCTCCTGCAACGCTGCTTCGCCGGCATCGAGGTCCGCGACGGCGAACTGCACCTCAACCCGCTGTGGCCGGCCGAGCTGGGGCCGCTGGAGCTGACCATCCGCTACCGGGGCCAGCCGCTCACCATCGAGGTGACCGGCCGCACCGCCACCGTGCGTACCGGGCCCGGGCGCCTCCGCCTCCCGGTCACCTGCACCTGCGGGGCCCGCACCGTCCACCTCGGCCCTGGGGAAACCGCCCGGTTCTCGCTGGAGAACTCGCTCCGAGGAGACGATCCCGCGGCCCACTCCCCGCCCTGACACCTCGTCGCGAGGCTGGTTCGGGTCCGGCCCCATCCACCCGGAAACCGCCGGAGTGGATCGGGACGAGGGTCTCTAGCGACGGCGATCGTGCTTCGCGACGCTTGTCGGACGGGCGCGACTCGCGACCGCTTGACGCCGGCAGCAACCGGGCGTTGGGGCACGCATCGACCGAAGGAGGTGCGGAATGCGCCAGGAGAAGGCTCGCCGACACACCCACCACGACGAAGAGCTGCCAGAACCGCGAACCCGCGGTGCGGACAGGCGTGACGAGCTCGACGATTCGACCGATTCCCTCCTGGAGGAGATCGACGACGTCCTGGAGGAGAACGCCGCCGAGTTCGTTCGCTCCTACATCCAGAAGGGCGGCGAATGAGCCACTGCCGATCGAAGGGCCTCCGGCGGGACGGCATGCGCAGGGTGCGGGCCCGCCGGAAAGCGGTCGCGACGTCGGCGCTGATCCGGGGTACTCGTGGGTCGGACGGCGGGGAGGTCTGGCATGGCATCGAGTGGGCGGGTGGTCGTCGGGGTGGACGGCTCCGAATCGTCGCTGACGGCCGCCGCGTGGGCCGCCGGAGAAGCCGACCTGAGGCACGCCGAGCTCGTGCACCTCGTGATGGTTTCCGGTGATCCGTCGCGGGACGACGAGGCATGGGAGATCGTCGGGCCCGCGGCGGAGCGTACCGCGGACCGGCATCCGGGGCTGGCGGTCTCCTCGGGCGTCGAGCCCGGCGAACCCGCGGACGTCCTGCTGCAGCTCTCCGACGCGGCCGAGCTGGTCGTGGTCGGTTCACGCGGGCGCAGCACGCTGGCCGCGACCCTGCTGGGCTCGGTCAGCGCCAAAGTCGCCGCCCACGCGCAATGTCCGGTCGTCGTGGTCCGGGACCACCGGGACAGCGGCGCGGTGGTCGTCGGCGTGGACAACTCCCCGCACAGCGGCGCCGCCCTGCGGTACGCGTTCGACGCCGCCTCCCGGTACGGATCCGAGCTGGTGGCCGTGCAGGTGTGGCAGGACATCGAGTACGCGCCGGTCGTGCCTCGCATGGAGTACGAACTGGCCGACCTGCGCGACGAAGCGCTGCGCGGAGTGGCCGAGCAACTCGCCGGGTGGACCGAGTCCTATCCGGACGTGCCCGTTCGCAAGGTGGCCCAGCGGGGGCACCCGGTGGCCGAGCTCGCCGCCGCGACCGAAGATGCCCGGCTGCTCGTCGTCGGGCACCGGGGGCGCGGCGGATTCACCGGACTGCTGCTCGGATCCGTCGCCGCCGGCGTGCTGCACCACGCCTCCTGCCCGGTCGCCGTCGTCCGGGGCGGAGGCGGGGCGTCGTGAGCGGCGTCATCCGGCGCGCAGGACCGCGACCGGGCAGTGCGCTCGGTTGACGACCGCGTGGCTCACCGAGCCGAGCAGGCTGCGCCGGATGCGCCCCCGCCCATGACTCCCCACGACCAGCAGGCTCGCCTCCTGGGCCTCGCCCATCAAGGCCTCGGCGGGCTTTTCCGGCGTCACCACCCGCCGGACGCCGACATCGGGATACCGTTCGCCCCGTCCCGCCAGGGAAGTGGCGAGCACTTCCTCGGCTACCTCGCGCACCTCGCGCCAGGGCAGCTCCCACTGCTGGACGCGGGCGAAGGGGTCCAGCGGCAGATCGCTCCAGGCGTGCACCGCGACGAGTTCGCCGCCGTGGCGGGAGGCGAAGTCGTAGGCGAAATCGATGGCCAGGCGGCTGGCCGCGGAGCCGTCGACGCCGACGACGACCGGTCCCGTGCCGGGCTGCTCCCGGTCACCGCGGACCACGACGACGGGAGCCCCGGTGCGCCGGGTCAGCAGTTCCGCCGACATCGAGCCCAGCACCCCGAGCTCCACCTCGATGCGCGGCCCGCCGAGCACCAGCACCTCGGCCTCCCCCGCCATGTCCTCCAGCACCTCGGCCGGATCCCCGAACGGCATGCTGCTGTGCACTTCCAGTTCCGCGTCGATCTCCTGGCAGCCGGCGACCAGCTGCGCGAGTTCGTGCCGCAGGATCTTCTGCAGCGGCTCCAGCACGTCACCTTCGCCCGGCACCTTGATCGACGTGTGCTCCTCGAACGGCCACGTGAGCACGTGCACGAGCAGCAGCGGCCGACGTCGGCTGGACGCCTCGCGCGCTGCCCACCACACAGCCCGGCGGGAGGACTCCGTCAGGTCGAACCCCGCCACCACCGCCTTGCGACTGGTCTCGGTCATCCGTTCTCCCCCTTCGGCCTAAGGATGTGGTTGCAGAATGGCTTGCGTGGCGGTGCGGGTGGCGGCCCCCCTGCGGGAGTGACAGCGTCCGCCTGGACTGCGGGAGCCGTGACTTATGTATGACCAATACACGGCGTCACGACTGTCCTCGCCGGAGGAACTCCAGAGGAGTGGGCACCGTGAACCCGCGGCGGTGCAAGCTGAGTCCCCACCGCATGCGGCTGACGCCGCATTCTGAAAGAACGCCTAATCGAGCGCGGGATCGAAGGAGACCACGCCGGGCTGCGCGTCTTCCCCGGTCTGCTCCGGCATTCCCTCGGGGACGACCAGCACCGGGCATCGGGCCTGGTGGATGCACCGCAGCGCCGTGCTGCCCAGGATCGCGTCGGCGATCCGTCCATGACCACGATCGCCCAGCACCAGCATCGCGGCGTGGGCGGACCGTTCGGCCAGCACGTCAGCGGCATCGCCTTCGACCAGCTCGGCGTGCACTTCCGGCGTCGTGGTTCCGCCCATGCAGCCGCGCACCAAGCTCTTCAAGTCCTCCCAGTGCTGTTCCCGCACGTGGTGCGGAGCCAGCCCGGGACTCATCAGCATCGGGCCCGGCCCGGCGAGCACGGCATGCGGCGTCCAGGCCATGACCGCGTGCACCGGCACGCACCGCCGGCGTCCCTCGGCGAGGGCCCAGCGCAGCGCCCGCGCGCTCGCATCCGATCCGTCCACTCCCACCACGAGAATCCCGTGACCGGTCACGGTTCCCACCTCGTCTCCTGCCCCAGCACGAGCGAGTCCACTTCGGTTCGACAAGAGCCCATTCCCGGTGCCACGCGCCCGGTTTCCGCGGGGAACAACGCTCACGGACGCGCATGCTCGGCCGCGGTGCGCAGGGTGGCCCGCATGATGGACTTGACGAACGGCGACACCGTCCGCCAGTACAGCGTGAAGATCCGCCGCGTGATCGGGGCGTCGAGCGTGACGCGGATGTCGTAGGTGGCCAGGCTGCTGCGGCGGCCGTAGGGGCGCACCGAGAACGACGCCACGATCTTTCCCTGGCCGGGCTTGCCGTACTTGGCGAACTCCTCGGCGGTCACCTCCTCCATGCGCACGATCGGCGTCCAGAACCTGCCCACCGCACCGAAGACGACTTCCTGGCCCGGCCGCTCGCCGAGCAGCACCCAGTCGCCTCTCGCGCACAGGTCGTCGTAGGTCAGGCGGGTCGGAACCCGAGGCGGACCGCGGCGTTTGCGCCGCTCCGGCAGTCCCCGCACCCACATGGCCAGATCCGCGGTTCGCGACCCGATGGTGAGCAGGTCGAGATGGCGCAGCGCGCGGTACACCGCCTCCGGCGGCGCGTCGACGACCAGGTGCTCGACCGCGCGCACGTCGTAGCGGGCCGCGAAGTCGTCGACGTTCACCGAGCGCTCCGTGACCTCCCACTCCGCCGAAGCGGTGTCAGGGGGCTGGATCCGCGTCCTGTCGGTCTTGTCGTTCATCGGCCCTCCTCCTCTCGTCGAAGAAAGCGGAGCACCCGTCACGTCCGGCGTCTGCGTTCGGCCAGCGCCGTCCTCCGGCGCCGGTACTCCTCCTCGTCGATCTCCCCGCGGGCGAAGCGCTCCGCCAGCAGCTCTTCGGCCGTGCCGGTGTCGCGGTCGCCCTGCCCGGTGCGCTGCAGGTAGCGGACCAGCGCGATGATCGCCGCGATGACGAGCGCCCAGAACAGGACCATGCTCACCGTCATCATCGTCAGGCCCCACATGCCCCAGCCGTAGCCGTAAGGCATCACGCTCGCCTCCTCTGCTCGTTCAGCGCGCCACGATGAGCGGGCACGGCGCTTGGTGCACCAACTGCTGGCTCGTCGAGCCCAGCACCAAGCCGGTGAACGCCCCGCGCCCGCGTGCTCCCACGACCACCACCTGCGCGTGCTGCGCGTGTTCGAGCAGGACGCGTGCCGGTTTGCCGTTCGCCACGATGCGCCGGACTTCGACCTGGGGGTACTTCTCGTGCCAGCTCACGAGGCGCTCCGCGAGGATGCGCTCCTCCTCCTGCTGGACCGCTGCTGCGCGGCCCTCGGCGTGGAAGCCGTACCAAGCTTGCTCGGTGCCGGCGGCGTGCCAGGCGTGCACGGCTTCAAGAGCGGCACCGCGCATCGCCGCTTCCTCGAATGCCGTCTTCAGCACGATTTCCCCGGCTGGTGTGCCGTCCACGCCGACGACGACGGGCGCGTCGGGGGCTTCCACGCGCGACCGTCGCACCACTGCGACCGAAGAATGGCCGTGCGCGCACAGGCCGATCGCGACCGACCCGACGAGGAGTTCGGCGAAGCCGCCGAGTCCGCTGCTGCCGACGACGGCGAGCTGCGCGTGCCGCGACTCGGCGACGAGCACGGGTATGGCGCCGCCGGCGACCACGAAGGTCTGCACCTCCAGCCCCGGGGCCGCTTCGGTCGCTTCTCCCTTGGCCCGGTGCAGCCATTGCTGGGCTTGCCTCGCCATGGCGCTCGCGTACGTTTCGGGCACCGGTGTCGTCGGCAGGTCCGGCAGGTACGTCTGGGCGAGGACGTCCGCGAAGACCACCCGCAGCCAGGTGCCTCGGCGGTGGGCCTCCCTGGCGGCCCAGCGCACGGCGTCCAGCGCCGCCGCGGACCCGTCGATGCCCACGACGACTGGTTTCTCCTGTGCCGCGGTCATCGTTCCCCGACCTCCGGTTCCGCGGGAAGGCCGAATCGCATCAGCACCTGCGGCACCGCGGTGAGGCCGAGCCGCACCGCCAGGTCGGTGCGCACCTCCTCCAGGTGCAGCGGTTGGGTCATGACGGAGGCGGCCAGGTCTCGGCTCGTCGCTTCCAGCCACGCCTGCTCCATTGCCGCTCCGGCCCGGACGTGGTCCTGCGGGGTATCGGTGCTCGTCGTGACGACGAGCACCGCCTCCTGTTGGATCCGGTCGGCGAGCAGGGACTCGTCGGGCAGCCGCGTGCGGGACGTGGTCAAGCCGACCGCCGCCAGTCCGACCGCCCCGAACGCGTCCGGTCGCACGCCATGGCCGCGCGGGTTGGTCCACAGGGTCAGTTCGCGTTGGTACTCGGCGTTGCCGCGGAAGACACGGGCCGCGTAGTCCAGCGACCGCGCGACGGCCAACGCCTCGTCGGGACCGGAGATCCACCGGCCGGTCGCGCCCGGCGCCGCGAGCGCATCCAGCAGGACATCGCGGGTGCCTTCGGGGAGTTCGCGCCGGTCGAAGGCGTGCCGGTGGCTCCAGCGGTCGGCCAGGGCGCGGCGTCGGCGGTCTTCCGCATCGGTCGGCCGGGATCGGTGGGTGCCGGTGACGGTGGCGGTCACCAGGTCACCGGCGAGGCCGCTCGCCACCTCGGCCGCCCATCCCAGCCCGCGGATCGCCAGCACCAGGTTCGCCAGTGCCGCGCCGAAGGAGATGCGCGGGTCGCGCCCTTCGGGGTCGTGCTGGGCCGGCAGGCCCGGTCGTTCTCGGAGCTCGGCGGTCCGCCCGTGAACCGTCAGTTCCCACGGGCGGGTGTTGTGCACCGACGGTGCACAGTGGACGGCTTCACCGAGGACGGCGGACTCGGCTGCCGACCACGAGTCCTGCCCGTGGCCGCCGTCCGCCAAGGCCCTGGTGACGCTCATCGCGAACCCTCCTCCTCGGGCTGTGCGACGGGGGTTCGGGCGATGCTGCGGACGAGGTCGACCGCGGTGAGCACGCCGCACACCCGCCCGTCCCGCATGACCAGGACGGCATCGGTGTGGGCGTCGATCATGCGTTGCGCGGCGACGCCGATGTCGTCGGTGGCGTCCACCCGGGGCCCCGGCACCGGGCACAGCGAGCCGACCGCAGCGGTCGTCTTCGGGTACTGGGCCGCGATGCCCTGCAGCAGGTCCGCCGCGCTCACCAGCCCCAATGCGTCGTCGTCGACGACCACGGCGGGGTGGTGGACGTCGCGCCGGTACATCTCGTACAGCGCGCTCATCGCGTCCAGCTCGGGCCGGACGGCGACCACAGGAGTGCTGGCGAGATCGAGTGCGCTTGCCTGAACGCTCATGTTCCACTCCGGAAGGCCCTAACCCGGCTCGACCGTCGCGCGCCCGCCGCGGTCCGGCAAGGGGAGATGGTCACTGGAGTTCGGCGCCGTCAGACGCGGGGCTCGCGGATGAAGGGATCCTCGGGTTCGCCCGGCTCCAAGCGGTGACGGCCGAATCCGAAGGTGCTCCGAAGGACCGGAAGTAGCGGTCCTCGGCCCTCCCCCGCGATTCCCGTGCTCGTGAGAAGACCACCCCACCTCGCCGGCGGCGATAGAGCCCATCGGCCCTACCAGCGCGGCGGTCGCGGTTGGCAACGTGAGCGAGGTTGCGGTCCGAGCATCGCGGGAGGGCGCGAGCATGACACGCGCGAAGCAGTCCGTCGTGGTCGGCGTGGACGGCTCTGAGTCCTCGTCGCAAGCGGCGCTGTGGGCGGCCGCCGAGGCGCTGCCGCCGGGCGGTGGGCGAACTGGAGATCACCGAGGAGGTCTCCGCCGGGCATCCCGCCGAGGAACTGGTGCACCGGTCGGCCTCCGCGCGGCTGGTCGTGGTCGGCTCGCGCGGGCAAGGCGCGTTCCGGGAGACGTTGCTCGGTTCGATCAGCGCGGCGGTGGCCACGCACGCTTCGTCGCCGGTGGTCGTCGTCCCGGGCCACGGCACCGCCGCGTCCGGGCCGGTCGTCGTCGGGGTCGACGACTCGACGGGCAGCCGGAAGGCGTTGCACTACGCCGTCGACGCGGCCGACCGACGCGGCAGCACTCTCGTCGCGGTGCAGGCGCTGCCGAACGCCTACTTCATTCCAGGCCCCTACGACCACCCGGATCGCGACGAACTCCTGGCCGGCGCAGAAAAACGCCTCGCCGAACAGGTGTCCGCCGGGACCACCCCCTACCCGGAAGTGGTCGTTCGCCAGGTCGTGTCGAACATCCCGCCGGTGCAAGCGCTGCGCGAGGCCGCGCAGCATGCGCAGCTGCTGGTGGTCGGCCACCGCGGACTCGGGGGATTTCCCGGTCTGCTGGTGGGTTCCGTGACCAGGGGCGTGTTGCACCACCCACCGTGCCCGGTCGCGGTGGTCCCGGGCTGACGGCTCCATCGCCGAGGGGGCATTCGTGCGGCGGGACGCGTTCGTCGAATGGGAACAGCGGTTCGGGCGGGGTGGGACCGGAGTCCTCGGGCGACTGCGCGCCGTCGCGGCGCGGCGGGGGCGGATCGGCGCGAACGACCTGCACGACATCGCCGAGGAGGTCCGGCGGCCGGTGGCCGCGCTCGCCGGGGCGGCGGGCTACTACGCCGATTTCGCCGGTGCACAAGGAATCCGCCACGTCCGCGTATGCGTGGGGACCTCGTGCTTCGTCTCGGCCGGCGACCACACCGTCCCGCTGGCCGAAGCGGCGCTCGCCGTCGAACCCGGACGCGCCAGTGCCGATGGTTCGGTGTCGTTGGCCGGCGCGTACTGCCTGGGCTTCTGCTACGCCTCACCGGCCGCCCTCGACGGGCACACGCCCATCACCGGTCCCGAGCTCGGCGATCGATTGCTCACCGCCGACCACCCGGTCGCCCCGGCGATCCCCTACCGGGTCATCAGCCGCCGGGCCGTGACGCTCGCCGGGCTGACCGGAGCCGAGGGCTCCTGGCAGGTGTGGCCGCAGGTCGTCGAGGACGGGTCACCGGCCGCGGTCCGCGCCGAGGTCTCGGTCGCCGGCCTGCGCGGCCGCGGCGGCGCCGAGTTCCCGCCGGCGCAGAAGTGGGAGGCGGCGCGCGGCGCGGCGCCCAGGTTCGTGGTGGCCAACGGTGACGAAGGCGATCCCGGCTCGTTCTGCGACCGGCTGCTGATGGAGGGCGACCCGCACCGGGTGCTGGAGGGACTGGCCCTCGCCGGGTTCGCCGTCGGCGCGAACCGGGGCGTGGTGTTCGTGCGTTCGGAATATCCCGCAGCGGTGGGAAGAATGCGGGCCGCGGTGGCGGAGGCACGGGCCGCGGGGCACTTCGGGTCCGGCGTGCACGGCTCGTCCTTCGACTTCGACGTCGAGGTCGTGGAAGGCGCGGGGTCCTACGTCGCCGGGGAGGAAACCGCGCTCCTGCACGCCTTGCAAGGATTTCGCGGCAGCGTCCGGCCCCGGCCGCCGTACCCGACCGAGTACGGCCTGGCCGGGCGGCCCACCGCGGTGAACAACGTCGAAACGCTCGCGGCGGTGCCGTGGGTGTTGCGGCACGGCGGCGCCGCTTACGCGCAGCTCGGCGACCGGGTCGAGACCGGCACCAAGCTCGTGTGCCTGAGCCAGCGGTTCCGGCATCCCGGCGTCTACGAGGTCGAGTTCGGCGTGCCGCTGCGCTACATCGCCGAAACCCTCGGCGGCGGCCTCAAACCCGGCTACGCGCTGCGGGCCCTGCAGGTCGGAGGCCCGCTCGGCGGCTTCCTCTCGCCCGACGACCTGGACATCCCGCTGCTCGCCGAAGCGCTCGCCGACGCCGGGGTGGCACTCGGGCACGGCAGCCTCGTCGCCATCGACGACCGCATCACCGCGCGGGAGCTGCTCCGGCACGTGTGGAGCTTCGCCGCCGCCGAGAGCTGCGGCGCCTGCATCCCGTGCCGCGTCGGCACGCAGCGCGGGGTGGAGCTGGCAACGCACTTCCCGACCGGGTCGGAGGAAGTCCTTTCACAGCAGGACGAACTCCTCGACGTGATGAGGACCGGCAGCCTGTGCGCCTTCGGCCGGGGGGTGCCGGAAGCGGTGCGAAGTCTGCTGCGCGTCTACCGCGACGAGCTCCTGCCAGGAGAGCGCTGATGCGCGTGACCATCAGGCACACCGCGGTGGACGTCGCGGACGACGCCACGGTTCTCGATGCCGTCCGTGCCAGTGGCACAGACCTTCCGGCGCTCTGCCACGACGACCGGCTGTCCCCGCGCGGTTCTTGCCGCGCCTGCCTGGTCCGCGCGGCAGATCGGGTCGTCGCCGCCTGCACCACCCCCGCAACGGACGGCATGCACGTCGACCTCGACGACCCCGCTGCTCGGCAGGCGGCCAGAGGCGCGGTCGAGCTGATCGTCTCCGAACTTCCCGAACGGGCGCTGGACGTTCCCGCCGAGCGCAGCGAGCTCGTCCGGGCATGCGCGTATTTCGGCATCACCACCAGCGGTTTCGCCGGCGCCAGGCACGATCGCGGGACCGATCGTTCGCACCCCTACGTCAAGCTCGACCGCGACCTGTGCATCGCCTGCGGACGGTGCGTGGCCATGTGCGCCGAGGTCCAGGGCACCTTCGCCCTCGAACTCACCGGCCGCGGATTCGACACCGTCGTCACGCCGGGTGACGGCGGGCCGTGGGTCTCCTCGCCCTGCGTCGGATGCGGCGGATGCGTCGACAGCTGCCCCACCGGCGCGTTGTCCGAGCCCGGCCTGCTGGACCTCCGGCCCACCACCGCGACGACCACGACCACGTGCGGCTACTGCGGGGTCGGCTGCACCCTCGACGTCCACGTCCGCGACGACACCATCGCCGCGATCACCCCGACGCACGGCGCGCCGGTCAACCGCGGGCACGCCTGCATCAAAGGCCGCTTCGCGCATTCCTTCGCCCGCGCCGACGACCGCCTCACCACACCGCTGCTGCGACGCGACGGCCAACTGGTCGAATCGACCTGGCCCGAAGCCCTCGCGACGGTCGCCCGGCGGCTCGCGGACATCCGCGACCGGCACGGCCCGGACGCGATCGCCATGATCTCCTCCGCCCGCGCCACCAACGAGGAGAACTACCTGGCCCAGAAGTTCATCCGCACCACCATCGGCACCAACAACATCGACAACTGCTCCCGCCTGTGCCACGCGCCCTCCGCCGCCGGGCTCGCCGCCTCCCTCGGTCTCGCCGGCGGCACCAACCCCCTCGACGACCTCGACCACGCGGACTGCATCCTGCTCGCCGGCGCCAACCCCACCGAGGCTCACCCGGTCGTCGGAGCCCGCATCAAGCAACGAGTCCTAGCCGGAGCCGGCCTCGTCGTCGTCGACCCCCGGCGCACCGAACTCGCCGCGCTCGCCGACATCCACCTGCAGAACCGGCCTGGCTCCAACGTCGCCGTCTTCAACGGCCTCGCGCACCAGCTGATCGAGGAGGACCTCGTCGCCCACGACTTCCTCGAAGAGCGGACGACGGGGTTCGACGAGCTCGCGACGCTGGTCCGCGACTGCGGACCCGACACCGTCGCCGGTATCGCCGAGATGCCACCGGCGGATCTGATCGCGGCGGCGCGGCTCTTCGGACAGTCGCAGCACCCGATCATCATCTACGGGCTCGGCATCACCGAGCACGCTCACGGCACCGACGGCGTGCGCACCCTGACCAATCTCGCCATCCTGCGCGGCTCGGTCGGCACACCGGGCTGCTGCGGAATCCTCCCGCTACGCGGCCAGAACAACGTCCAAGGCGCATCCGACATGGGCGCGCTGCCGGACGTCCTGCCCGGCTACCAGCCGATCCGCGACGCAGGAGTCCGCGACCGCTTCGCAGCCGCCTGGGGCCATCCGGTTCCCGGACGACCCGGCCTGCGCATCCCGCAGATGTTCGACGCCGCCATCGCCGGAGACGTGCGGGCGCTGTACGTCATCGGCGAGGACATCGCCCAGAGCGACCCGACCAGCGGCCACGTCCGCGACGCCCTGCGGGCGTGCGACTTGGTGGTCTGCCACGACCTCTTCCTGTCGCGCACGGCCGAGCACGCCGACGTCGTCCTGCCCGCCGCGTCCTTCCTGGAGAAGGACGGGACCTTCGTCAACTTCGACCGCCGCTTCCAACGCGTGCGCCCCGCACTGATCCCACCGGGACGAGCGGACACCGACTTCGGCATCCTGCACCGCCTCGCCCGCGCGCTGGGCTCCGACCTCGGGTGCCGCGCACCCGCCGAAGCGCTCGCCGAATGCGCCGCCCTCACACCGGTCTTCGCCGGGATCTCGCACCGCAGGCTCGACGCCGAAGGACCGCTGCACTGGCCCTGCCGGGCACCCGGCCAACCCGGCGAAGCCGTGCTCCACCTAGAGAGGTTCTCCACTCCGGACGGCCGAGCGGCACTGGCCGCCCTCCCCTACCTGCCACCTGGCGAACAACCGGACGCAGAGTTCCCCTTCCTGCTGGTCACCGGCCGGCGGCTGGTGCACTACAACACCGGATCCATGACCCGCCGCACCCCCAACACCGAACTCCGGCCCGCCGAGACCCTCGAACTCCATCCCGCCGACGCCGCCCACCTCGGCGTGCGGGAAGGCGCCGAGGTGACCGTGACCAGCCGCTGGGGCCGAGCCACCCTGACCGCCCACCGCAGCCGCGACATCGCGCCGGGCCAGGCGTTCGCCGCCTTCCACTTCCCCGGCGCGACCGTCAACGACCTCACCTCGCCGCACACCGACGCGATCACCGGCTGCCCCGAGTACAAGGTCACCGCGGTGCGCATCGCGCCCGCGCAACGCGACCGACCGCGGTGAACGAAGGACCTCCGGCCCCATGACAACACGCCTGCCGACCGCAGGTGCCGGTGCTCGGCGGCTACCTGGTCCGCGAACACCTGCCCAGCATTCCTCCGCAGCGCCGGCCTGATCCGCCCCTCCCCCGCGACCCGAGGCAGGACGCAGGTATCACCGTGCATCCTTTCGTCCACAGTAGAAGTGGTCGGCGACAGACTAGGGAAACCGGCTTTCCGGTGAATCCACGGGGTTCACCGTCCACGCAGTTCAGGCCAACCTTCAGGACAGGATCTGGTCGTACCCGCGTTTCTGCAGGTTCCCGCGGCACCGGTCATGTCCGCCGCGTGCGCTGCTTCGACGCCCTCGTCGGTGTTCTCGTGGACGAGACAACGGTCTGCCCGGGTCAGGGATTGAGGACTATCTTCCCGAATTTCCGGGTCCGGACAGGCGCGCGTACGCCTCGTCGTAGGCCTGGATCTCGTAGGTCGCCTCGATTGGTACCTGAATTCGTTCCTGCGCCAGGAGCGGGACGACATGGGTGCGGATGCCGTGTGCCAGCAGTGCCTTCTCCGCGGGGCTGCGCCCGCGAATGGTCGTTCCGATGAGGCGGGCGCGTTTGAGCATGAGGTCGAACATCTTCAAGGAGGCGGTCATTCCGCCCTGAACCCCGACGATGAGGAAACGTCCACCGGTCCGCAGCAACTCGACGCGGTCCAAGCAGCTGTCGCCACCGACCAGTTCGACGATGATGTCGAACGGTCCGTGGTCGATTTCGTGTTCGGGCGTGACGACGTCGAGCCGACCGTTCGCAACCGGCAGCGAGGCGACTTTGCCGTGGAGTTCGGTGCGGCGCACGCTCGCAACCACATCGGCGCCGGAGACCGCGGCGATCTGCACCATCGCTGTGCCGATCCCGCCGGCGGCGCCGGTGACCAGAACCCGGTCTCCGGCCGCGATACCGGCCTGGGTGACGAGCGCATCCCACGCGGTGCTGAAGGCTTCCGGGAATCCGCCGGCCTGCTCCCACGGGATGTTGCCCGGAACCGGGAGGAGCAGATCCGCGGGGACGGCGATGCGTTCTGCGTGTCCACCCCCACCGACCAGCGCCATCACGCGGTCTCCGACGCGGGCATCGCGCACCGTCGAACCCAGTTCGAGGACTTCGCCGGAGACTTCCAAGCCGGGGATGTCGGCCGGCCAGCCGACGGGTGCCGGGTAATCTCCGCGTGCCTGCTGCAGGTCTGCGGCGTTGAGCCCGGCGCCACGGATGCCGATGAGCACCTGATCCGGTTGGAGAACGGGATCCGGGCACTTCCGAAGTTCGAACCGGCCATCGACGATGGTGACTGCGCGCATGACGAGATAATAAGGCGGAAGAAAAGCAACATCGCTCCTCGTAGATGCACGGTCGCTGCTGACTGCCGACGCGGAGGTCGTAGTAGCCCTCGCGGACGATGAACGCATGACGTCCTTCTTCGACAGCCCCTTCAGCGCGGCGCCGTTGCATGTAGGCGACTGCGAGTGGGGCTAAGCGCATGAGGGCCAACGACGAGCGTTCTCTCCTGCCCGCGCGACCAGGAACCGCTCTAGGCACTGTCCGGCGGATCAGGCTTCGGGGGTGAAGGGCCTGAGGTCGTAGAGGTAGGAGCGGCCATTCTTGAAGCTGCGCCAGACGTTGGCCGGGGGTTCGGGCTCATCGATGTGGCTGTTGAGGGGATGGGCGGTCACGAGGCCGTCAGCGATCTTGCAGTGCCAGCCGTCGGTCGGCGACCAGACACACCACACGTTCCCGTCCGTGCGGCGGTAGGCGGGGCGGCCGTGGTGCTCGCCGTCGCGTTCGAAGTAGTAGCGGAGCCCGTCGATGTGGCGGACGAAAGCGAAGGATGCGAGTGCCGTCATACCTTCGGCACTGTAAGGGAACGACGCTGCTGCGGCTGCGGAGTTTCGGACGTAACCAGGTGCAGAGCGCATCTCATGGGTGGAGCCAGAGCCGGATTGCGGCAACGGTGACGGTGTCGTGGCCTCTTCTTCCGGTCCCACGGGCCCTGTCATGACAACCGTGTAAGCCGCGGATGAGCCAAGATCGGGAGGGCGCCGTCCTCCCAGAAAGGGTTCATTCGTGACGCAGGACACATCGAATTCGGAGTCCGA
>NZ_JBWKKU010000095.1:26940-30748 GCF_056431445.1 Saccharopolyspora sp. NPDC045941 | reverse complement strand
GGGCCGACAAATCCCAAACAGGACAGTCGAGACGTCAGTCGTGAGTCGGGTCAGACCCGCCAGCAGCGTCACCACGAACATCATCACTGTCGTGAATGCCTGTGGCTGCTGTGGCGACCACAGGCACTCACGACTCCTGTGCGTTCGGGACCTGACCTGACACCGCGGACCAGGATGAAAACGCTCAGCGGATCGTGTTCGGGGGTTCGTGGTACTTGCGCAGCTGTTCCCGTTCCGTTCCGACTTGTAGCGGGAACTTGAAGCTCGGCCAGGTCATGGCGCCCTTGCGGAAGCAGCCGCAACTATCCTAAAAGGACCGAAAGCAAGGACGCTGCCCTCGGGCTCTCAGCGCGAGGGCGTGAGGACGGCCAGCGTTGTCGGCTGTACCGCGCCCGCGGCGGCCGAGCCGAGCAGGAGTTCCGCCAGATCATGGGGTTGCGCTTGCTCACCCGTGGGCGCTGCCGCGCCGATCCTGTCCAACCGGAAGCCTCGACCGGCCTGCTTAGTTCGGCACCAGGCGATGAGGTACCAGTTGCCGTTGGCCGTCAGCAGTCCGGCCGGTTCCACCACTCGGTCGCTCTCGCGTCCTGCCGCGTCGATGTAGGAGAGCCGCAGCACCGCGTTCGCGGTGAGGGCCTGTTCCACTGCAGCGCGGACCGCGGAGTCACCTGGCGACGGCAGCGCGACGATCCGTGCGGCTAGATCCTGCGCCGCCGCCGAGGCGGACCCGGTCATCGAGGCTGCGATCTTCTGGGCCGCGGTTCGGGCCGCGCCTGCGTACGGGGCGCAGGTGTCGGTCGCGGCGAGCGCCACGGCCAGTGCCGAGGCTTCATCGGCGGTGAAGCGGATCGGGGGCAAGGTCATTCCCGGATCGATCGACCAACCCCCGCCTCGTCCGGGTGTGGTTCGCACCGGGACACCGGCTTCCATCAGCGCTTGGAGGTCGCGCTGAACCGTGCGCGTGCTGACCTCGAATCGCGCGGCGAGCGCAGCGACCGTTAGTGGCCGCGGTGCCGCCGAGCGCAGCTCCTCCACGAGCGCGTAGAGCCGAGCAGTGCGGTTCACGCTGCTGACGCTACCGGCACGCAGCGGACAGGAAGTCCCGCTCCCGGCGCAGTTCCCGCTCGGTGATGGTCAACGGGAACAAGGTGAAGCCGTGCATCGCGCCGGCGACGAGACCGAGCTGCACACGCGCACCTGCAGCCTGCCACCGCGCGGCCAGGAAGAGCGAGTCGTCCAGCAGCGGATCCTCGGAACCGACGACGATCCGGGCGGGCGGAACGCCGGTCAGATCGGCGAACAGCGGTGAGATCTCGGGGTCGCGGCGCTGCTCCGCCCCCATCCCCGGCGTGAACAGCCCATAGCTGCCCCGCAGCGTTTCAGTGCTGCTCAACAGCCCCTTCGACCCGAACGATCGCTGGCTCGGCGTCATCGACAGGTCGTACGCGCCGAAGCGCAGGTTGGCCGCCCGGAACGCGCCGGTGATGCCGTGCCGGTCGCGAAGGCGCAGCAGGGTCACGGCGCTCAGATGGGCACCGGCCGATTCACCACCGATCAGCAGCCGTTCGGTGCCGAACTCCGCGGCGGCGCTTCCCACCAGCCACCGGGCGGCCGCCTCGCAGTCGTCAGGTCCGGCGGGGAACGGATGCTCGGGCGCGAGGCGGTACTCAACGCTCACCACGGCCAGCCGCGCCTGCTCGGCGAGCTGCCAGAGCCTCTCGTCCTGCCCGTCCGCGGAGCCGAAAGCCCAGCCACCTCCGTGCATGTGGAGGTACACGCCGTCGACGTCGTCCGGCAGGAAGACTCGTACCTTCACCCCGCCCTCGACGACGCGGTCTTGGCCCTGCGGCAGTCTGACCGGCGGCACGTCGCCACCGAGCCGGTTGCGCCGCAGGGCTGCCAGCAGGGCTGCATCCGGTGTGCTGCCGCGAGCCGGGCGGCTCGCGGCATTGGCAGCGAACTCTTCGTTGAACGCCAAGGTCTCGGCGAGACAGTCCTCATCTGTGATCGTCATGCCGTCGACAGTGGCAACCTCCCGCGACAACACCCTGTCACCCTTTCCCGGTGGGGTCCGTCACATCCCGACTCGGTGAAGGGCTGCGGCGGGCCCGGACCCCGGGTTGGCAACAACCGGCGGCGTGCCCACGCACCTCCATCCGCCGGCTCCCGGCCGGTGTCGGCATCGTGGGCCCCTCGGACAGGTGACGACGTTGGAGTATTGGGTGAAAGCGCCTCATCTTCGTTGTCGCGGCCCCCGAGGATCAGTTGACTCCGCCGTGTTCCGGAGCATTCCCCAGTATTGAGGAGTTTGTCGTGCGTGCTCTGCATCGCGGATTGATCGGTGCCTTGGCCACCGCTGTGCCGATGGCTGCGGGCGTCTCCGCTCAGGCGGCGGTGGAGCTCGATGACCCCAGCGCCCTGCTCGAACCGTGCTACCAGTCGGTCACGGTCCGCAACGATGGTGCTTTCGCCGTCGCGTTCACCGTTCGTGCCGAGAACAGCGAACCGTTCTCGACCGAATGGACGTCTTACTTCGACCGCGCGGAAGCGAGAACTCTTGACGCCGGCGACGTGGGGGTCGGCGAGTACACCCCGGTCCACGTCGAAGCGGTCGCCGCGTCCGGAAGCCCGTTCAGGAGCAGGGACTTCTCCTTCTGCCGCAACGGGCGCACCAAGCTCATCGAAGCCAAGGGCACCGCTGCGAACCCGTGGTTCGAGGAACGCTGACGCACCGCGTTCGCCTTGCTCCGCCCGGCGTCGCGTGTGGCACGATTTCGCAGGTGACCAGCAGACCATCCGAGCCTCAGCGGTTGAGCGACCTCGCCCGGCTCCGCCGCGTTCGCGACCGGATCGACCGGGAGTACGCGCAGCCGCTGGACGTCGAGGCGCTCGCCCGCGACGCGCACATGTCCGCCGGGCACCTCAGCCGCCAGTTCCGGCTCGCCTACGGGGAGTCGCCCTACGGCTACCTGATGACGCGGCGCATCGAGCGCGCCATGGCGCTGCTGCGGCGCGGCGATCTCAGCGTCACCGAGGTCTGCTTCGCGGTCGGCTGCTCTTCGCTGGGCACCTTCAGCACCCGCTTCACCGAGCTGGTCGGCATGCCCCCCAGCGCCTACCGGACCCAGGCGGCGCTCGCCACCGCCGGGATGCCGTCGTGCGTGGCGAAGCAGGTGACCAGACCGATCAGGAATCGAGAAGCGCCGTCATCTGGCCGCACATAGCCTGACCGGCATGGACATCAGCATTCACTCGACCTTCCTCCCGCACGAGGACCCGAACGCCTCGCTGGCCTTCTACCGCGACGCCCTCGGCTTCGAGGTCCGCAACGACGTCGAATACGGCGGGATGCACTGGATCACCGTCGGTCCGCCCGGTCAGCCCGGCACCTCCATCGTCCTGTTCCCGCCGGCCGCCAGCCCCGGCATCACCGACGACGAGCGCCGCACCATCTCCGAGATGATGGCCAAGGGCACCTACGGGATCATCGTGCTGGCCACCAAGGACCTCGACGGCACCTTCGAGCGGCTGCAGGCCGGCGACGCCGAGGTCGTCCAGGAGCCGACCGAGCAGCCCTACGGCGTCCGCGACTGCGCCTTCCGCGACCCCGCCGGCAACATGGTCCGCATCCAGGAACAGCGCTGAGCCCTCCGGCCATGACCTGCGCGGACGGTACCGTGGAGGAGCCCGCGCGGGGGGGGGGGGGGGGGGGCGCGGTGGGCACCGGGGCCGCGCCTCACCCAGGCCGGCGAACCCCGCCCCAGACCCCGCGCAAAGCAGGACACGACGAGCCACCCCAAACACCACA
>NZ_JBWKKU010000095.1:0-26930 GCF_056431445.1 Saccharopolyspora sp. NPDC045941 | reverse complement strand
AACTTGTTTCCCCACCACCCCCCCGCTCGCACCCCCCCCCTCATACCCTCACCCCCACACCCCCCCCCCCACCCGCCCCCCCCCCCCCCCCCCCCCCCCCCCTCCCTCTTCCACCCCCCCCCCCCCCCCCCCCCCCCCCCCCCGCCGCACCCGGCCTGACGACGCCGGCACCGGACCTCGCGCAGAGCGCGGCCGGCCGAGCCACCCCGAACGACACCGCAGGTCGGACCGCACCCACTCCCGGACCTGATCGGATCGAGTCAGGCGACGCCGAGGGAGCCCGCCAACGCGGCCCCGCCCGACGAGATGGAGACACGATGAGCAAGGCCACGAGGAAGGTCGCGCAGTCGCCTGCGCCGCACGCCGCCGACAGCCACGAGCTGATCCGCGTGCACGGAGCGCGCGTGAACAACCTCAAGGACGTCAGCATCGAGATCCCGAAGCGCCGGCTGACGGTGTTCACCGGCGTCTCCGGCTCGGGCAAGAGCTCGCTGGTGTTCAACACGATCGCCGCCGAGTCGCAGCGGCTGATCAACGAGACCTACAGCGCCTTCCTGCAGGGCTTCATGCCGACGCTGGCCCGCCCCGAGGTCGACGTGCTCGAAGGCCTGACGACGGCGATCATCGTCGACCAGCAGCGGATGGGCTCCGACCCGCGCTCCACCGCCGGCACCGCCACCGACGTCAACGCGATGCTGCGCATCCTCTTCAGCCGGCTCGGGAAGCCGCACATCGGCTCGCCCCAGGCGTTCTCCTTCAACGTCGCCTCGATCAGCGGCGCCGGCGCGGTCACGATGGAACGCGCCGGGCGGACCGTCAAGGAACGCCGCAGCTTCAGCGTCACCGGCGGCATGTGCCCGCGCTGCGAAGGCCGGGGCACGATCAACGACATCGACCTCAGCCAGCTCTACGACGACTCCAAGTCGATCGCCGAGGGCGCGTTCACCATCCCCGGCTGGAAGTCGGACAGCTGGTGGACGGTGCGGACCTACGCCGAGTCGGGCTTCCTCGACCCGAACAAGCCGATCCGCAAGTTCACCAAGAAGGAGATGCAGGACTTCCTCTACCGGGAGCCGACCAAGGTGAAGGTCGAGGGCGTGAACCTCACCTACGAGGGGCTGATCCCGAAGATCCAGAAGTCGTTCCTGTCCAAGGACAAGGAGTCGATGCAGCCGCACATCCGCGCGTTCGTGGAGCGGGCGGTCACCTTCTCCACCTGCCCCGACTGCGACGGCACCCGGCTCAGCGAGACGGCCCGGTCGTCGAAGATCGGGCGGATGAACATCGCGGACGCCTGCGCGATGCAGATCAGCGACCTCGCCGAGTGGGTGCGGGAGCTGGACGAGCCTTCCGTGGCGCCGCTGCTGAAGGCGCTCCACGACACCCTCGACTCGTTCGTCGAGATCGGGCTCGGCTACCTCAGCCTCGACCGCCCGACCGGCACGCTCTCGGGCGGCGAGGCGCAGCGCACCAAGATGATCCGGCACCTCGGATCGTCGCTGACCGACGTCACCTACGTCTTCGACGAGCCGACGATCGGGCTGCACCCCCACGACATCCAGCGGATGAACAACCTGCTGCAGCGGCTGCGCGACAAGGGCAACACCGTGCTGGTCGTGGAGCACAAGCCGGAGGCGATCGCGATCGCCGACCACGTCGTCGACCTCGGCCCGGGCGCGGGCACCAAGGGCGGCGAGGTGGTGTTCGAGGGCACCGTCGAGGGGCTGCGGGCGGGCGGCACGCTCACCGGGCAGCACCTGGACGACCGCGCGTCGCTGAAGCCGTCGGTGCGGAAGCCGTCGGGGGCGCTCGAAGTGCGCGGCGCCGACACCCACAACCTGCAGGGCATCGACGTCGACATCCCGCTCGGCGTGCTGGTCGCCGTCACCGGGGTCGCGGGCTCGGGCAAGAGCTCGCTGATCCACGGCTCGGTGTCCGGGCAAGACGGCGTGGTGGCGGTCGACCAGGCCCCGATCCGCGGTTCGCGGCGGAGCAACCCGGCGACCTACACCGGGCTGCTCGAACCGATCCGCAAGGCGTTCGCGAAGGCCAACGGCGTGAAGCCGGCGCTGTTCAGCGCCAACTCCGAGGGCGCCTGCCCCAACTGCAACGGCGCCGGTGTCATCTACACCGACCTGGCGATGATGGCCGGCATCGAGACCACCTGCGAGGAGTGCGAGGGGAAGCGGTTCCAGGCATCGGTGCTGGAACACCACTTCGGCGGTAAGGACATCAGCGAGGTGCTCGCGATGTCGGTGGCCGAGGCCGAGGAGTTCTTCGCCGAAGGCGAGGCGCGCCTCCCGGCCGCGCACAAGATCCTCGACCGGCTGGTCGACGTCGGGCTCGGCTACCTCCGCCTCGGCCAGCCGCTCACCACGCTCTCCGGCGGCGAGCGGCAGCGGCTCAAGCTGGCCACGCACATGGCGGAGAAGGGCGGCGTCTACGTCCTCGACGAGCCGACCACCGGCCTGCACCTCGCCGACGTCGAGCAGCTGCTCGGCCTGCTCGACCGGCTCGTCGACGCCGGCAAGTCGGTGATCGTCATCGAGCACCACCAGGCGGTCATGGCGCACGCCGACTGGATCATCGACCTCGGTCCCGGCGCCGGGCACGACGGCGGCCGGCTCGTCTTCGAGGGCACGCCCGCCGACCTGGTCGCCGCCCGCGCCACCCTCACCGGCGAGCACCTCGCGGACTACGTCGGCTGATCGTCCTCAAAGGACTTCCTCGGCCCGCTCCCGGGCCGGGGAAGTCCTTTCGTCGACGGCGCGCCACGCCGAGAACAGCAGCGGGCACAGGGACATCGTCGCGGACGCGGCGGTGAACACCGCGATGCTGGGCATCAGTCCGATGTGGTCGCCGAGAAATCCCGCGGCGAGCGTTCCGGCGGGCATTCCCAGCAGCGCTGCCGCTGATATCGCGCCGAAAACGCGTGCGCGGTACTGCGGCGGCGTTCGTTCCGCCTTGACCGCGCCGATGATCGGGTTCAGCGGCCCGAACGCGAGCATGATGACGCCGCTGACGGCGACGAGGACAACGAGATCCGGTTGCAGCAGGAAGATCCCGGAACGCGGCCCGAGAACCAGCAGGTAGCAGGCCACCAGAACGGGCCAGCGCCGCCAACGCAGTCCGATCCAGGCGAACAGGACCGTGCTCAGCACCATCGCCGCGCCGGACGCTCCGGAGATGAGCCCGACCCCGAGCGACGAGTGCAGGACCACCTGGCCGTAGACGGGCACGAGAACGGAGAAGAAGCCGCTGTTGAGCCCGTTGGTCACCGCGACCATGCAGAGGATCGCGAACAGGGTGCGGTCGTTGCGCAGGAAGCGGAATCCCTCGCCGAGTTGCCGCAGGTAACCACCGCCGCCGCCGGCGGTGTCGATCGCTGCTTCGTCGAGCGTCAAGCGGGTGATGGCGGCGGCGAGCACGAAGCTCGCCGCGTCGACGACGAGCGCCGCCGGGGCGCCGAGCATCGCGATGATCGCGCCCGCGATCGGAGCACCGAGCGCCCGCGCGCCCTGGTTCGGTGCGTCGTAGGCGCCGCTGACGCGTTCCACCGCGATACCGGTGCGAAGGGCGATGTCCGGGATCAGCACCTGCCGCGCGGCATCACCAGGCGCCCGGGACAGTCCCAGCAGCAGGCCCAGCGCTCCGAGCAGCCACAGCGGCAGCGCGTCGTAGCGGTGGAGCACCGGAATACCGAGGACCACGACCGCCGCCGCGAGATCGAACAGGACGGCCGCTCTGCGGGGGCGCAGCCGGTCGATCCACGGCCCGCCGAACGCCGAACCCAGCAGCAGGCCGACGACCTCGGCCATCACGACCAGCCCGGTGTCCACACCGCGGCCCGTCGACTCCAGCACGAACCAGGGGATCGCGAGCATGGTCATCCCGGTGCCGACGCTGGAGATCGTCGTCGCGGTGATGAGCCCGGCGAGCGGGTGCCTCATAAGACGTCGGTGACGTCGGCGTCGCGCTCCTGGCGGCGCAGCGGAACCGCGTGCCAGTGGGTGACCACCTCGACATCGCCCGGTTCCGGTTCGCGCCAGTACTCCTCGACCACGGCCTGGATGCGCCGGTTGAGCTCTGAGAGTTCCCGGGCGGACAGGGACAAGCGGTAGTCGGACAGCTCCGCGGCGCCGCGCCATTCCTTCGGCCAGTCCTGCATCGTGGCGAGGTACGTACCGGCCTGGTCGTGGTGGACGGCGTTGATCGCGTGCAGGTACGACGCCAGCGATCCGGTGAGCTCGGGGTCCTCGGAAAGTTCTCCCGGATCGAACTCGGTGCGATCCTGGGCGGCGGCCCACCAGCGTTCCCGCCGGTTCCCGCGCTGGGTGTCCTCGGCGACGAGCCCGGCCTCGGCCAGCTGCCGCAGGTGCCAGCTGGTGTTGGCGGAGTTCTCGCCGAAGCGCTTGCCCAGTGCCGTCGCGGTGGCCGGCCCGTCCAGCCGCAGGGCTCCCAGCAACCGGACCCGCAGCGGATGCGCCAGCGCGCGCAGCCGTTTCGCGTCGAGGGTGACCATCCGCAGATCTCGTCCGTAGTCCGCCATGCCGCCAACGTACGATTGCAAAGAACCGTTTGCAAACATTTCTTTGCGATCGGTCTACGTCCCTCCGACACGGCTCCAGCGGCTAGTCGGCGTTCTGGCGCGGCAAACCTGTCCACCGGCGGTCCATGCAGGCCGCGGATTCCGCATCTAGCCGCCGTCGGGTACCCAGCGGAGCACGTCGCCGGGCTGGCATTCGAGCGTGCGGCAGATGGCGTCGAGCGTCGTGAACCGGACCGCCTTCGCGCGGCCGTGCTTCAGCACCGCGATGTTGGCGGGCGTGATGCCGACTGCGGTGGCGAGGGTGGACTGGCGCGCCGGCCAACGACGACGGGGTCGTGAGTGCTTTGGTCCGCCATAGCAGTCCAAAACGCTCACGACCCCGGATGCTCCGTGCTTCGTGATCAGAGGTGGAGGACCGTCTGGCCCAGCGCCGCCGCCGCGAGGAACGAGGACGAGTAGGTCAGCAGCGCGACCAGGACGACCTTCCAGCTCAGCTGGCGCAGCGCCTGGATGTCCCGGCCCAGCGTCAGGCCGATCAGGGCCAGGCCAGGGAGGCCGATCAGCATCACCTTCATGTTCTCCATCAGGTCCGCCACCAACGGGCCGGTCGGGAGGAAGTTCGCCGACAGCAGCGTGCCGATGCCGAGCACGAAGACGCTGGCCGGGACCATCGGCACCAGCTTCGCCAGGCGGACGCACACCCACGTGAGGACGAGCAGGACGACGATGCCCACCGCGTCCTTGATCTCGAAGGAACGCGTGCCGATCGCGCTGGCCAGCAGCCCGCCCGCACCGACGACGAGGTAGGACAGCAGCGCCAGGCTCGGGGTGAGCTTGACCTCGGGGTCCTGCACGACCTCAAGCACCTGCTGCTGCTTCTGCTTCTTCGCCTTGGCGGCGGTGCGGCGCGAGTTGCCCTCGTCGTCGCGGCCGAACACGCGGCTCCAGAAGGCGTAGAGCCGGCGGCACAGCGGCAGCGCCAGGAAGACGCCCGAGTAGAAGCCGACGATGTTGGTGACCAGGTTGGACAGCGCCGCCAGGGCGGCGATCTCGGCCGCCTGCTCCGGGTAGATCAGCGACAGCGCGCCGACGCCGCCCAGCATCATCGAGCCCGATCCCAGGCCGAGCCCCAGGGCGAGCGCGAGCGGGTGGAAGATGCCCAGGCCGCCCATGAAGCCCGAGAGCAGCGAGACGTACAGGGCGCCGAAGACCGATCCGATCAGCCAGACCGAGAACACGCCCCGGTATTCCGGCGACCGGACGCCGAAGCGCTCGATCGCGAACGCCAGGTAGGACTCGCGGTCGATCGACCAGGTGGCTCCGATGGCCGCCCGTCCGAGGCCCAGCGCCACCGCGACCGGCAGCGCGAGCAGGACCGTCCCGAAGATGTGGCCGACCTCCTGCAGCAGGATGGCCGGGCCCAGGTTCTGGAACTTCGCCAGCGAGGGGCCGATCTCGGTGCCGAGCTTCGCCAGGAACAGCAGGATGCTGATCTCCAGCATCACGGTCGCCACCGAGCGCGTGGCGCCGGAGACCGGCCGCCAGCGCTGGACGCCGATGATCGCGCCGATCAGCACCGCCCAGATGATCGGGAACAGCGCGATCGCGGCCGGCCCGACCTGGAACTTGTACTCGCCGATCAGCACCGAGACCACCGAGATCACGGTGGACAGCACGATCGCGGTTATCCAGTTCGCGCGGGTGATCGGCTGCTCCGTCGCGGACGTCGTGCCGGTGCTTTGGTCCATGACTGCCTCCAGGGCACGGTCCGTGGATTGGACCGGTCGGGCCTAGCTGGTATACCGACGGGAGAGTAAAGAGCTGTTCCCGGAATGGCCAGATCGGACGGGCGAAGAGTTACCTCGGCTTAACATTTACCGATTGAGCTAGGCGTTTACCGCTGCGGACACCCTGCAGCCGCCTCGTTCGGCCGGCTCCACCGAAAAGACCGTTCGTATTTGGTATGCCAAATGCTAGTGTCGGGGCACTTCCAGGCCACCGAGAACCGAGCCCGAGGAGATCCCATGCGCACGCGTTGGCGGGCCAGCCACATCCTCGCCCACCAGGACGGACACCACGCGCTCCTGCGCGATGGCGGAGTGGTCTGGGAGGACGACGTGATCGTCCACGTCGGCCACGACTACGACGGTCCCGTCGACGCCGAACTCGACCTCGGCGAATCGCTGGTGCTGCCCGGCCTCATCGACCTGGACGCCCTCACCGACATCGACCACCTGGTGCTCGACGCCTGGCCGACGCCGGAGCGGGCCGACGGGCTCCAGTGGTCGCTGGACTACTTCCAGCACCGGCGCCGCGACGTGTTCACCCCCGAGGAACGCGCGACGATCCGCGAGTACGCCCTGGTGCAGCTCGCCCTGCACGGCATCACCACGTACATGCCGATCGCCTCGGAGATCCACAGCTCGTGGGCCGAGCCCTACGACGAGCTCGTCACCATGACCGAGACCTCGCGCAAGCTGGGCCTGCGCGCCTACCTCGGCCCCGCCTACCGCTCGGGCGTGAACGTCGCGCTGCCGGAGGGCGGTCGCGACGTGGCGTTCGACGAGGAACGCGGGCGCGCCGGGCTGCAGGACGCGGTGCGGTTCCTCGACCACGTCGCCGGGCTCGCCGACCCGCTGGTGACCGGTGTCCTCCTGCCCTGCCGCATCGAAACGATCACCGAAGAGCTCATGCGCGAGACCGCCGCCACCGCCCGGCAGCGCGACGCGATCGTGCGGCTGCACTGCCTGCAGGGCCTGCTCGAACGCGGCCTCGTCGAGCGCCAGCACGGCGTCACGCCGCTGGAGATGCTCGAACGCACCGGGCTCCTCGACACCCACCTGCTCGTACCGCACGGCCTGGTCACCGACCGGCACCCCGACGTCCACGGCGAAGACCGGGGCGACCTCGCGAAGCTCGCGGCGGCGGGCGTGTCGATCGTGCACTGCCCGCAGACGTCCCTGCGCTACGGGAAGGTGCTGCACACCTTCGGCACGTACCGGGACGCGGGCATCAACCTGTGCCTGGGCACCGACTCCTTCCCGCCGGACCTGATCCGGGGCATGGACGTCGGCACCCACCTGGCGAAGGTCCTGGAAGACCGGTTCGACGCCGCGCCCGCCGAGGACTACCTCGACGCCGCCACCCTCGGCGGCGCGCGGGCGCTGGGCCGCGGCGATCTCGGCCGGCTGGAGCCGGGCGCGCAGGCCGACGTGGTGGCGTTCCGCATCGACGACATCCGCGACGGCGTGCTGGACGATCCGGTGCGCACCTTCCTGCTCAACGGAACCGCGCGGCAGGCGACGCACTCGGTCGTCGCGGGCCGGACCGTCATGGCGGACTCCCGCATCCCCGGCGTCGACCTCGAAGACCTGCGGAAACGCGCGCAATTGCTGTTCGAGAAGATGCGCGAGGCCTACTCCGAGCGCGATGTGCAGCGGCGGCCGGCGGCGGAGCTGTTCCCGCCGACGTACCCGGCGTTCACGACCGGGGATCCGGTTGGATGACGGTTTCAATTGAAACTGCGGTCAACCGGCGTTCCCGGCGGGAGGTTTCACTTGAAACTGCTGATCACCAGCGGGCCGGGGTCGGCGTTCTCCCCCGGCATGCGTCGAAGCCGCGGCCGCGTCGCCGCGCGTAGGGTCGGCCCATGACCGGTCCAGCTGCCACCGATCGCCGCCAGGGTCCGGACCTCGGGCCGTCCACCGCGGTCCGCGCCGCGGACGAGATCCGCCGCCGGATCTTCGCGGGTGAGTACGCGCCCGGCGATCGGCTTCGCGAGCGCGATCTCTCCGAGGCGCTCAGCATCTCCCGCATCCCGGTGCGCGAAGCGCTGGCGCGGCTCGAGGCCGACGGCTTCGTCGTGGCGTCGCCCCGACGCGGCGCCACTGTCCGCGCCCTCACGCTCAAGGACGTCGACGAGCTCTTCGACCTGCGGCTGAGCCTCGAGGTGATGGCGGCGCGCCGGGCCGCCGAAGCCGTTGCGGCGGGCGGCGGCGGAACGCGGCTGCGGGAGCTCATGGACGCCGCCGAGGACGCGACGCGGCGCTGCGACGCCGACGAGATCCCGGCCGCCAACACCGCGTTGCACGCCGAGATCGTCGCGATGACCGGGAACCGGATGCTGGAGAACGCGCTCAAGCCCTCGCTCGGGCTGATGCAGTGGCTGTTCACCATGACCTCGGATCGCGACATGCGCGTCCAGTGCGCCGAGCACAAGGACATCTGCCAAGCCATCTACGCGGGCAACGCCGATCTGGCGGCGGCGCTCGCGTTCTCGCACATCGAGCTGGGCCGGGCGCCCTCGCTGGCCAGCCTCGCCGACGTACTGCCCGCGACGTGACCGGAGAGCCAATGCTGATCACCAACGTGCGCCCGTGGGGCGGCGAACCCTCGGACATCGACATCCAGGACGGGCGGATCACCGCTATCACCCCGCACGCCGCGCAGGCCGACCGCGCCGACGCCGTCGACGGCCGCGGGCGGCTCGCCCTGCCGTCGTTCTCCGACGTGCACTGCCACCTCGACTCGACCCGGATCGGCCTGCCGTTCCGCCCGCACACCGGCAGCCCGGGCATCTGGCCGATGGTCATGAACGACCGCGAGAACTGGCGCGACGCCGAGTGGGGCGTCGCCGAACGCGCCACCTACACGCTCCGCCGCATGATCGAGCAGGGCACGACCCGCGTGCGCAGCTACGCGCAGATCGACGCGGACTGCAAGCTGGAGCGGTTCGAAGGCGTGCTGGCCGCGAAGGAAGCGCACCGCGACCGCTGCGACGTCGAGATCATCGCGTTCCCGCAGGCCGGTCTGCTGCGGGAGAAGGGCGTGCCGCCGCTGATCGACGAGGCGCTCTCGTCGGGCGCCGCCGTGGTCGGCGGCATCGACCCGTGCACGCTCGACCGGGATCCGGTGCGCCACCTGGACGTCCTGTTCGGGCTGGCGGAGAAGCACCAGGCGCCGATCGACGTCCACCTGCACGAGCCCGGCGAGCTCGGCGTGTTCTCGACCGACCTGATCCTGGAGCGCACCCGCGCCCTCGGCATGGCGGGGCAGGTCACCATCTCCCACGCCTACAGCCTCGGCAGCGTTTCCGAGGCCACCACCCGGCGGCTGATCGCGGAGTTCGCCGAGCTGGACATCTCGATGGCCACCGTCGCGCCCGCGCGGCACCACTCGCTGCCGCTGGCCGAGCTCACCGCCGCCGGTGTCCGCGTCGGGCTCGGCGAGGACGGCCAGCGCGACTACTGGTCGCCGTACGGCAACGCCGACATGCTCGACCGCACGTGGCAGCTCGCGTTCACCAACCAGTTCCGCGCCGACGAGCTCATCGAGCACTGCTACGCGGTGGCCTCCCGCGGCGGTGCGTCGATCCTCGACCGCTCGCTGCCGCGCGTCGCGTCGGTCGCCGACCGGCCCGGCCTCGCCATCGGCGACCAGGGCGATCTGCTGCTCGTCGACGGCGAAACCGTGACCTCCACCGTGATGGACCGCGGCCGCGACCGCACGGTGATCCACAACGGCCGCGTGGTCGCCTAAGGCGGAAGCCTGACCGGGTAAGAGCCGCCGACGCTCGCAGATCAGGTGAGATCGCCGCTCCCCACCCGACGATTTAGTTTCAAGTGATACCGTATCGAATGAACGAATGGCGGTAGTGTGACCTCATGACCGCCGACCTTCCGCACAGGACCACCGCCTCGCGTGCGACCGATCGCCCCGGGGATGAATCGCCTTTCGCTCTCGGCTTGCTGCTCCGCCGGGCGCACTGGCGCGCGGCCGCGGTGATGGCGGAGGCGCTTCGGCCGCTCGGCATCGAGTTGCGGCATTTTGCCGTGCTGATCGAGCTGGTCAACCACGGGCCCACGATGCAGCGGGACTTGGCGACCGCGACGGGATCCGACAAGGCGGGAATCATGCGGGTCGTGGACGACCTGGAGCGCAAGGGGCTGGCCGTGCGCAAGACCGTTCCGGGGGACCGGCGGGCGCGGGCAGTGGAGATCACACCGCAGGGCATCGAGCTTTTCGATGCTGCGCATGTGAGCGCGGAGCCGCTGGCCGAGCGCCTGGTTGCCGAACTGGGGACCGGCGAGCCCGAACAGCTGACAGATCTGCTGACCAAGTTCGCCTATCCCGCAGGCGGCGAGGCGTAAGCACGCCCGCGCGACAGCCGCCTACCGGCGCGCTTCGCCTCATGCGGCTTTCGCAGCGAACCTGCCTTGAGAACTGCGACCAACGCCGCGACGCGCCAGCCCTGGCGGCGGTCAGGGCTTCGTCGCCAGCAGGACCCGAGCTGTCCGCACGGCTACCGCGCCGCATACCTGGCCGGCGGTGTGCTCTGCACCCTCGGCCACATCGCCGTCGTGTCGATGCGCGGCCCGCTGGCACGCCGAACGCCCCCTGACGCCGGGCCCCAGCGATAGAGCGCCACGTCACCGCCGAGGAGGGCGCAGGCGACGAGGACGCCGTGTGACGCCCTGAATCGAGGCGTCACACGGCGTCTATAGCCCGGGGATTACGCGGCGAGGCGCTCCGCGAGTTCCTTGGCCTTGGTGGTCGCAGCCTCGAAGGCACGGTTGCGGGAGGCCTCGTAGAGGGGGACCAGTTCGGACATGGCCGGGTTGCGGGGGGCCATGGTGAGTTCCGGGACGATGAAGTCGAGGTCCAGGCCGAGGGTTCCCTTGAGGACGGCCTCCAGGTAGTTCTGCACGAACTCGTAGTCCTCGCGCGGCGTGCCCGGTGCGTAGGAGCCGCCGCGGCTGGCGACGACGGTGACCGGGGTGCCCTGGGCGGAGGGGGCCTCGCCCGCGGTGCGGCCGAGCAGGATCACGTTGTCCAGCCACGCCTTGAGGGTCGACGGGATCGAGTAGTTGTACATGGGGGCGCCGATCAGGACGGCGTCCGCCTGCTCCAGCTCCTCGATGAGCTTCACGCGCGCGGCGAACGCGACGGACTGCTCCGGGGTGTGGTCGGACGGGGCCGCGAAACCGGCAGTGTGGGCGTCGGCGGTGATGTGCGGGACAGGGTTGGCGGCGACGTCGCGGTAGATCACCGTGCCCTGCGGGTGCTGCTCCTCCCATGCCTTGCGAAAGGCGTCCGCGATCGAACGGGACGAGGACACCTCGCCGGGAAACACGGACGAGTCGATGTGCAGCAGCGTGGCCATGGACCTTCTCCAAAAGAGTCGTGCCTGAGGCGGGAAACCAGGGGCTGAGTATTCGTGCCGAAGATAGTCGCACACGATACAGTATTGAGTGATACCATTGTAGATGTAACGAAGACAGACACGTCGAGCAGGCGGGAGGCAGGGATCTTGGACGTTTACGAAGCGGCGACGAGCCGACGGGCAGTTCGCGGATTCACCGACCGGCATGTCCCGAGGGAGGTGCTGGAGCGCGTGCTGGCCGCCGCGGCTTGGGCGCCGTCCGGATCGAACCTCCAGCCGTGGCACGTCTACGCGGTGACTGGCGCGCCGCTGGCCGAGATCAAGAAGCGCGCCGGCGAGCGCCTGGCCGCAGGCGACCCCTGGGACGAGCCGGAGTACGAGCAGTACCCGCCCTCGCTGAAGTCCCCGTACCGCGAGCGCCGATCCGCCTTCGGCGAGCAGCGCTACGGCGCACTCGGCATTCCGCGCGAGGACCTGGAGGCGCGTCAGAGGGCCGCTTCCGCGAACTGGGATTGCTTCGGCGCGCCCGCCGCCCTGTTCTGCTACATCGACCGCGACATGGGCCCGGCCCAATGGTCCGACGTCGGCATGTATCTGCAGACCGTGATGCTGCTGCTCCGCGCCGAAGGGCTGCACAGCTGCCCGCAGATGGCATGGGCGAAGTTTCACGAGACCGTCGCGGAGGTCCTGTCGCCCTCGGATGACCTCATCCTCTTCTGCGGCATGTCGATCGGGTTCGAGGACGTCACGGATGGCGACACCCGCACGGGACGGGCGCCGCTCGACGAGACGGTCACGTTCGTCGAGGGCTAGAACCTAGGCCGCAACCAGAGCCGTACACCGGACATCAATCATCGAAAGAAGGCGCATCACATGAAGTTCGCAATCATCGGCGGTACCGGGCTGATCGGGTCGCAGGTCGTCAAGAACCTGAACGCCGCCGGGCACGAGGCGGTACCGCACTCACATTCCACCGGGGTCGACGTCATCAGCGGCCGGGGACTGGATGAGGCGGTGGCAGGAGCCGACGTCGTCGTCAACCTGACGAATTCCCCGACCTTCGACGAAGCCTCCCCGGCCTTCTTCCAGACCTCAATGGACAACCTTCTGGCCGCTGCCCAGAAGGGCGGCGTCGGCCACTTCGTCATCCTCTCGATCGTAGGCGCGGACCAGGTGCCGGAACTGGACTACTACCGGGCCAAGGTGCTCCAGGAGGACATCCTCGCGGCCGGGCCGATCCCCTACTCGATCGTCCGGGCGACGCAGTTCATGGAGTTCGTGGACGCCGTCCTGTCGTGGACCGCCGAGGGCGACACCGTCCGGTTGCCCGCCACGCCGATCCAACCGATCGCCTCCAAGGACGTGGCCAACGCGGTGGCTGAGGTCGCCGCGGGCGCCCCGCTGAATGGCATTCGCAACATCGCCGGCCCCGAGATCTTCTCCCTGGACGAGCTGGGCCGGATCACCCTGTCCCGCAAGGGCGACAACCGTACCGTCGTTGCCGACCCCACCGCCGGCATGTTCGCCGTCGTCAAGGGTGACGTCCTCACCGACGAGCACGCTCACCTCGCCCCCACCCGCTACGCCGACTGGCTCTCCTGACTCGCTCGCGTCCTCTCCGGCGCGCAGGCCGCAGCGAGCCGAGCCCTGGTTGTCAGCCTGCGGCATCGAGGACGCGCCGACTCACTTCTCGAGTGCTGCGCGTTGCGCCGGGCTCAGGCGGTCCGGTCTCGTGGTGAGGACGTACGTCTCGGGCCCGCTGGCCCGCAGGGCGAAGGGGTCGGCGATCACCGGCTGGCGCTGGATCGCGTCCAGCGCGGCGGTGGCACGCTCCCGGGGCCAGTCGAGCGCGGTGGCCAGCACGTCCAGGGCGAGCGGCCGGCCGGCGTGCACGAGGGCGGCGAGCACGGTCAGCGCGTCGTGCACGACGGCCTCGGTGAGGGTGCTGCCGCTCATCTGCTCGCTGAGCCGGGCGAAGAACCGGCCCATCTTGCCGAGTCGGGCGCCGGCGGTCGTGTCGGCGCCGAAGATCTCGATACCGCGCTGTGCGGCGGTCGCGATCTCGCCGTGCGCGCCGGTGTCGGCCTGCCACGCCCGGAGCCAGACGTCGTCGTCGATGGCGTACCGCTCGCGGCGCCCACCGGGATCCTGTTGGCGCACCACCAAATCCACGGCTTCGAGGTAGCCGATGGACTTGGACACCGACGCCGGACTGACCTGCAGCCGGTGCACCAGGTCGGCTGCCGTCAGGCCGTCGGCGTCGGAGGTGAGCAGGCAGACGAACACCCGGGCGGTCATCCGGGGCAGGCCGGTCGCGGCCAGCCGGGCCGCGAACTGGTCCACGAAGCCGCGCACCGCCTCGGTCGGCTGCCCGTCGGTCGCCGGCTCGGCCGGCCGGGCCGGCTTGCGCCGGCGGGCGCGGTGGCCGGCGGCCTGCTGCGCGTGGTCGGCCAGGTAGTCGCCTGATGCGGCGTTTCGGGCCACCTCGCGGCTGATCGTGGACGTCGGCCGGCCGAGCCGACGGCCGATCTCCGCGTAACCGAGCCCGTCGGCCAGCCATGCCGCGATCCGCCGGCGGTCCTCGTGGGTCAGCCTGCCTCCTGGCACCGGCACACCTCCTCTTGCATTCATCGACAGTACATTGCAACGACTCGGTCCGAACAGTTGCATTTGCTTTCAATCTCGTTGCAACGATTAGCTTTTTACTGCTTTTTGTGCATGCATTCCGTTGACCGATTGCGAAACGCAACGTAGCTTTTCCTCATCTTGAAAGAGAGGGAACAACGATGCACGTAATGGCCGTGTCGACCGTCTCGGACGACAGCAAGTTCTGGGGTGGCCTGAAGACGGCGCACGCCAAGCTCCCCAAGGGCGCCAAGTGGAAGCTGGCGGTCGCGAGCAAGGACGGGGCCAAGGCGGTCAACGTCATCGACCACGACTCCATCGATGCCGTTCGGGACTTCTTCGAGGCGCACACCGGCGCCC
The DNA here is from genome assembly GCF_056431445.1 of Saccharopolyspora sp. NPDC045941. NCBI lineage: Bacteria > Bacillati > Actinomycetota > Actinomycetes > Pseudonocardiales > Pseudonocardiaceae > Saccharopolyspora > Saccharopolyspora sp. NPDC045941. The sequence goes on along the minus strand of NZ_JBWKKU010000095.1, from coordinate 12,234 downwards.
ATGCCACGACGGAGTACTTCGAAGCGGACGCCGCGAACGCGGTCGGTCTCCCGCGATGACGATCGACGTGCCGCGGATTCGAGCCCGGGTCGCGGAACTCCTGGCGGAGTACAGCATCCCGAGCGCCGCGATCGGTGTGCTCCACGGCGGAGAACTCGCCGAGCTCGCGGTCGGTGTCAAGAACGTCGAAACGCGGGAACCCGTTACGACGGACACCGTTTACCAGTGCGGCTCCATGACCAAGACGTGGACCGCGCTGGCCTTCATGCAGCTCGTCGACGAGGGGAAAGTCGATCTGGACGAGCCGGTGCGGACCTGTCTGCCCGCTTTCACGGTTGCCGATCCGGAGGCGAGCGCCACGGTCACCCCGCGGCACCTGCTGTGCCACACCAACGGTATCGAGGAAGCCTACGGCGATCCGGGCGAAGAAGACGACGTCTACGAGCGCATGGTCGAGAACATCGCCGACGCGCCCCAGGTCTTCCCGGTCGGCCGCACCCACGGTTACAGCGCGGCGCTCGGTTACGCGATCCTCGCGCGGATCCTGGAGGTGCACGACGGCAAGCGCTGGGACGACGTCATGCGGGATCGCCTCTTCGATCCCATGGGTCTGACCAGCACGAGCAGCCGGCGCGAGCAGGTGGACGAAACCCGCGCCGCGACCGGCCACCTGATCCGTTCCCCGGAAGAAGGCCCCATCGTCACCCCGGTGGACTACCTGCCGCGCGCCTTCGGCCCCGGCGGGGGCATCACCTCGACGCCCCGCGAGGTGCTCGCAATGGCGCACGTCCTCCTCGACGAAGGCAAGGCGCCGAACGGAAAGCGGATCGTCTCGGCCGAGAGCATCCGGGAGATGATGCGTTCGCGGGTGCCCGTACCGGACCCGTACATGTTCGGGCCGGAATGGGCGCTCGGCCTCATCGCGTGCGACTGGCACGGCGAAACCGTCTACGCGGCCGACGGCAGCACGATCGGCCAGAACGCCCGGCTACGGCTCCTGCCGGACTCGGGCACCGCCATCGCGATGCTGACCAACGGCGGGCCGCGGGAAAGCTTCTACCGCGAGGTGTTCAACGAGATCCTGACCGACCTCGGCACGGTCACCGTCCCGGACCTGCCCGCACCGGACACGACGCGGAACCTCGACCTGCCCAGCTACGTTGGCGTCTACGAGCGCCCCGGCGCACGCTACGAGGTGTCGGGCGAAGGCGGGAAGCTGCACCTGACCCTGGTCCTCGACCCGACGCAGGCGGAGTTCCTCCAGAAACCGGACCGCATCAGGTATGAACTGCTCCCGGTGAGCGAGACGAATTTCCTGATGCCGCCGGCGGATTCCTCGGAGGACACCCAGACGGTAGCGATCTACGACTTCGCGGACGGCGCTGCCCGATACCTCCACACCAACTGCCGGGTGAACCCACGATCCGGATGACCGTGCGGACCCCGTTCACGTCGTCTGGCGTTGAAAGCGGCGCCCAGCGCGGTGCCGATCTCGGTGGCGTCGCGGTTGCGGGTCTCGGGCACGCAGCGGATAACCACACCGGTCCAGATATCGACCGCACCAGCGGCCAACCTGCCCTTGGGACAACCTCATCTCTGGGCCGATGTCGGGATCGGCCTGCGCTCGGGTGATCGGTCCTCGCTGTCCGAGTGGTTGCGAGTAGGCGGATTTTCCTTGCCGGCCACGTCAATTAGCGGCCTTGCCGGTGAGGGAATCGAGCTGAGTCAGGATCGACGGATCGCTGATCTTCTCGTCTTCGGCCAGCAGGAGCACCTTGCTCAAAATGATGCTCGTCATCCGGTCCTCGTCGGCGAACGGCAGGAACAGCCGTCGGTGCGCCGTGGCGCCGAACGAGGCGGGCACCACGCAAAGGTGGCCGGCCGGGGCGATGTGGATGCTGCCGCTGGTCAGATGCACCCGGTAGGTCGCCCGGGTGCCGCGTACCACGGCCGAGTGCCCCTCGACGGTGACCTGGGTCAGCCCCAGGTCGGCGATGAGCGCCGCGAGCACCTGCGTCCGACTCGCCGCCTGCGCCGGCGACAGGTACTCCTCCGGCTGGGCGCCGGCGACCGACACCACGAGGTCCAGGTCTCGCATGACCTCGGAGAACACCACGGGTGGCACGTCGACCAGCGGCACTGGGGTGCCGCCGACGCGGCCCGAGCCGGTCGGGGCGCCGTAGCAGCCCGGGTCACGGTCGCCGCCGGTCAGGAAGCGGATCTCGCCGACCTGGACATCGCCCATCCCGAAGTAGCCGTGGAAATCGCAGCGCAGCGCGGCGATGAGGCCGTCGCCGACGGTGCGGGTCGCCTGGTGGTCGTCGTACTCGCCGTGGGTGAACCAGCCCCGACCGGACAGCAACTGGCCCGCCACCCTGCCGTCGACCGTCTGACCGGCGAACCGCCGCGACACGTCGCCCGCCTCGCGTTCCGCCGGAGTGAGCACGTACAACTCCCGGAACGCCTGCTTGACCGGTTGCCGCAGCCGGCGCCGCACGATCTCCGCCTGCCAGTCGGCGAGCACCCCCCGCTCGTGCAATTCGACCGGGTGGACAGCGGTGACCGGACCGGTGATGTCGACCTGGTCGAGCAGGTCGATCACGCCCGCCCGGTCTCGCCAGAGCAACGCGGGCAGCATCGCCGCACCAGCCGGCAGCGACAGCAGTCGGGCCAGTTCGTCAGGCGCCAGCGTCCCGGCGGTAGCGACCAGCCGCTCCACCAGCCCGGTCCGCATCCGGCGAGCCTGGTCCCGCAGTCGCTCCTGGTGCTCACGCAGCACCTGGTAGCCGGGGTCGGCGCGGACGGCGGCCGGCACCGACTTCAGCGTCTTGCCCGCCCGGCTGACCGTCATCGCCGGGTCGGCACCGTCGAACCGCAACGCGATCCGGTAGTCGCCGACCTCCGCCTCCATGGGGGTCTCGATGGCGATGCGCGCCTCGCAGTCCCATTCGAGACGGCTCGCCTCCGGAACTCCGGCTACCTGCGCCAAGTGGTCGAGAGCGACCGCGATCGCGGCGGCGTGGCTGTGTCTGCGGTTTGGACCGAGCTTGGTGCCCTTCTTCGCAGACTCCCGCAACGCCAGGTAGCGATCGAGGACCGTCTCGTCCGAAGCCAGGGGCAGCATCCCGAATGCGGCGATACCCTGCAGCGCATTGTGCTTGACGCGCTTCAGCACCTGGGCGCGGTTCCACCCCATGACCGCGGAGACCAGTTCGTTCGGTTCGAGCTCCAGCAGCCGCCGGGCGGCGTCCACACCGGCGTCCTCGATCGCGGTGAGGAAGGCGGCCCGGTCCTGGCGGGTGGCTTCGCCGACTGGCATCGCCCGGATCAGGCGCAGCAACGGCGCGGCGCGTTCCAAGCCGAACAGCGGAAGCAGCGCGTCGGCGTCACCCGCACGCAGCCGCCACCCGAATACTCGGCGCTGCTCCTCCACCGGCCGATCCCGCAGCAAGTCGAGCAGGGCGGCGCATTCCGCGTCGGTAAGTTCCGCCGCGCCGAGATGGTCGGCCACCCGTTCGTCGCCGTGCCAGGTCAGCGCCGCACGAACGAACCGCAGGCCGCGCGGTACCAGCACCTTGGGCAGCTCGTCCCAGTCGGCCGGAGCTGGTGCGGAGACGAGCCGCCAGGTCAGCGCGTCCACGTGGTTCCGCACGGCGCCCGCGCAGGCCAGCGGCGGCGCGGTCGCATCACCGGTCGGCGCTCGGCCGATGATGGCGTAACCGAGGTAGCGGTCATAGGTGAAAGCCCGTTCGACCACGGCGGCGTCCAGGGCGCCGGCCCGGTGCAGCCCGTCGAGAATCCGCGCCACGGTCTCCCTGCCCAGGGTGCCCAGCGGGGTGCAGACGAGCACCCGCAGCAGGCGGGTGTCGGTGGCGGCAATGGCCCGTTCCGCCACCTCGTCCAACAACAGCCGGTGCCGGACGTCGCGCCCGAGAAAGGCAGCGAGCAGGGCTTTCCGATGAGCCGTCGGCCACGGCGCATCCAGCAGGCCGGTGATGTCGTCCGGCCGGTCGACCGGGAAGCCGGCATCGTAGAGCTCGTCCAGCTCTGCGACGATATCGGCCACGTGCGGTGCCAGGTTTCCGATCGTCTGGTCTTCGCCCTGCCTGATCCGGAGCCGGATCACCTCGGCGGTATCCCGCAGGCCCGCCACGTCGCCGGCCTTCACCGCGACCCGCGCCCGGTCCACCAGCCGCCACAGCGCCCCGCGCTGTTCGTCGACGACGTCGATGTAGATCTCTGGTACGGATCGCTCCACCACGATCAGCCTCCCGCCAGAGCGACCAGCCGCAGGAACACGACCGGCTCACCCAGCCGAAGCGTGACCTCTTCGTCCAAGCCGACGACCTGCCGTCCGCCGACGAAAACCACGAACGTGCCCCGGGCGAAGGCCCGGTGCGCCCGGGTAGCCTCCGTGGTCACGTCCGGGTCCGCCGGCGCCTGCCGCGGCAACCTGATCGCACCGGTGCGGGCCTGCGCCCGGAGATCGTCGTTGGCCAGGTACTGACGGTCGAGGACGCGCCGGCAACGCGCCGCGTCGGCGCGCAACTCCCGGATCTGCTCCTCGACCGCGCGCCGGATCAGCTCCCGCACCGTCGTGCGATCGCCGGCCAGCCGTACCAGCACCGCTGGCACGTCATCGCCAGACGCGCCGGGCACCCGGCTGCGCACCTCGATGTCGACCATGGCCGCCACCATAGAACAGCGCCCTGTCAGGAATCGGCCACAGTGGAATACACGGCGCTACCGCTCGGCGACCCCTGATGCGCGTTCAGCCGCAGAGCAGCCGGGCCGGGTTGTCCTCCGTGATCCGCTCGAACTCCCCGTCGTCGATCCCCGCCTCTCGCAAGGCGTCCCGGAAAGTCGTCTGCAGGAACGTGTAGCCGGTGCCGCCGTATGCGCTGAGCTGCGATTTCACGCAGACGTCGTGGGAGAGCAGGATCTGGTCGAGATGTCCCCCTCGCGCGAGCTCGACCACCAGCGCCACGCGCCGCCGCACCTCGTGCGGGTTCGCCGTGAAGATGGTGTCGATCCCGACGTAGGCCCCGCGCCGCGCGATTTCCAGCGCGTAGCCCGGCTTCTCGACCAGGTCGCAGTGCCCGATCGCGATCCGCCCCGGCGCGACGTCCTCCGCCGCGAGCAGGTCGAGCTGCGGCAGCCCGACCGGCCAGCGCGCCGCGTGGGTGTAGATCGCCGCCCCGGTTGCGCGGTGGGCGCGGGCGGCGGCCCGGAAGGAGCGCTCCTCCGCCGCCGAGATGTACCACTTGTCGGCGCCGATCTCGCCGATGATGCCGGCCCGGGCGCCGGTCCCCGGGAAGCCTTCGGTCAGGTCCCGGACCAGCCGCTCGGCGATCTGATCCGGGTCGTGCCGGTCGAACCAGTCCCGGTCCAGGAACGGGTCGCGGTAGTGCCCGGTGCCCAGCACCACGTTCAGCCCGGCGGCCTTCGCGACGCGCGCGACGGCCAGGACGTTCTCCGGGTCTCGGGTGTCGCCTGCGGCGTCGCTGCGGGGGTCCGGGGCGGCTCCGACGGTCAGTTCCGCGGAGGTGAGGTCAACGATCGTGCCGCCGCCGAGTTCGGCGAACGCGCCGACTTCCGCGGTGACCAGCCGCTCATCGGTGATCAGGCCGTCGCCGCGGCGCTCGCGGAGCAGGTTGATGAACAGGTGCTCGTGCGGCAGGATCGGGCCGAGCCGGTCGCGGTCGACCGGACCGGATGTGGTCATCGCGCTGGGCATGCTGATTCCTCTCAGGCCACCGATTCGAGTTGGCGCGCTTGGCTTTTCATCCCCATGCGGCGCTGCGCGGCCAGGCTGCCGAGCAGGCTCCACACCGCGATCGCGAGCAGCAGCGTCGCCGCGGGCCAGGAAGCGTTGCCGGACAGCACGAGCAGTTGGGTGGCGAAGTACGGCAGCAGGCCGCCGACCACCCCGGCGAGGTTGACGCCCATCGCAACGCCCGTGTAGCGCAGCGACGGCGGGAAGATCGACGCGATCAGGGTGCCCAGCGCAGCGTAGGTGATGGTGAGCATGCCGATCCCGACGGCCGCGCCCAGCACCACCAGCACCGGGGACCGCGTGTCGACCAGCAGGAACACCGGGAAGGCGGTGATCGCCGAGAGCAGCGAGCCGACGACGCACATCCGGCCGGGGCCGAACCGGTCGGCCAGCCGGGCGCTCAGCGCCATCACCGGGAATTCCAGCGCCGCCGGGATCAGCGTCGCCGCGAGCATCACGTGCCTGGGCATGCCCAGCGCGGTCGTGCCGTAGCCGACCAGGAACGTCGTCAGCAGGTACAGGCCGCCGGTGTTGGCGATGGTCGCCGACAACGCGATCACCACCTCCCGCCAATGGCCCCGCAGCACCGCCAGGACGGGCACCTTCTCCCGGGATTCCCGTTCGAACAAAGGGGATTCCTCGATCCGGCGCCGGACCTGGATGCCGACCAGCAGCAGCGCGAACGAAACCAGGAACGGGACCCGCCAGCCCCACGCCACGAACTGCTCCTCTGGCAGCAGCGTCGCCAGCGCCATCGCGCCGCTGGACAGCAGCGTCCCCGCCGGCGCCCCGTACTGCGGCATCGCGCCGTACCAGCCGCGCCGCCCCTCTGGCGCGTGCTCGACCGCCATGAGCGTCGCGCCGGACCACTCGCCGGCCGCCGAAAGCCCTTGCAGGCAGCGCAGAACGGCGAGCAGCAGCGGGGCCATGAAGCCGATCTGCTGATATCCCGGCAGCAGGCCGATCGCGCCGGTGGACAGGCCCATGATCAGCAGGGTGGCGGTCAGCGCCCGGCGGCGGCCGAGGCGGTCGCCGATGTGCCCGAACAGGATCCCGCCCAGCGGCCGGACGACGAAGCCGACCGCGAATGTGAGGAAGGAGGCGATCAGGCCGGTGCCCGGATCGAGGCCGGGGAAGAAGACGCGGTCGAAGACCAGTGCGGCCGCCGCGCCGAAGAGGAAGTAGTCGTACCACTCCAACGCCGTGCCGATGAACGCCGCGGAAGCGACTCGCCGCAGTTCTCTGGTGCCGTGCATCCCATCACTCCCGCCGCGAGCCCGATCCGATCGGAGCTCATCCGTCGATCGATCGATCGAGTAGCAGGGATCGTAAGGCGGCCGGTCGAGAGCCGCAAGACCCGCCTCTACACGTCCACAGTGGATTCTTCCGGCACCGGTGTTGAACCTGACGTAGCGGGAGGTCCTAGTGTCGTTCCCGTGACCGGAACCGGGGGCGAGAAGCAGCCGCTGTGGAGCGTTGGGGCGCTGGCCAGGGCGACCGGCCTGACCGTGCGCACGCTGCACCACTACGACGAGCTCGGGCTGCTGCGGGCCGGCGAGCGAACCCGGTCCGGGCACCGCCGGTACACCGAGCACGACCTGCAGCGGCTCTACCAGATCCGGCTGCTGCGGCAGCTGGGGATGTCGCTGGAGGAGATCGGCGACGTGCTGGCCGATCCCGCCGCGCTGCGCGAGGTGCTCGCCGGCCACCTCGACCAGCTCGACGAACAGGCCAGTCGGCTGGACGCGCTGCGGAGCCGGACCAGGAACCTGCTGGAGCAGCTGGACGGCTCGTGGCGCCCGGAGAGCGGCGAATTCCTCACCGCGCTGGGCCGGATGACCACGATCGACCAGTACATCACCGACGAGCAGCAGGCCGTCCTGGACGAACGCGCCGACGCGCTCGGCGCGGAGGGCAGGAAGCTGCTGGACGCGGAATGGCCGCTGGTGGCGGCGACGCTGGTGCGGCACTGCCTGGCCGACGACCCGGTGGACGATCCCGAGGTGCAGCGCACCACGCGGCGACTGTTCGAGCTCGGCGACCTGTTCACCGGCGACGACCCCGCGATCCTGCAGTCGATGCTCGACTTCCTCCGGGAACGCGCTGTCCCAGACGGGGGCTTCGTGTTCGGCGAGGACTTCTTGGACTACCTGGACCGCGCCTACGCGGTCCTGCGGAAGAACTGAACCCAGCAGAAGCCCGAACGGCAGTTGCGGGCTCGACCTGTCATGCCCTGGGAACGGAAGGGGAAAACATGTTGCGCACAACTACGATCCTCACCGCCGCGCTGCTGCTCGCCGCCGGCACCACCGCGCACGCGGAGCCGACGACCCTGCGGCTACCGGCACCGACCGGCCCGCACCGGCTCGGCACCACGATGCTGCACCTGGTCGACCGCGACCGGACCGACCCGTGGAACGGCACCGCCAGGGAACTGATGGTCACGGTGTTCTACCCCGCGAGCACGGTCCGCGGATACCCGATCGCACCGCAGCTGACGCCCGCGGCGGCGGAGGTGTTCGAGGGCGTCGACCCGGTCTACCTGCATCCGGAGCTGCCGGACGGGGGCGTGGACTGGGCGGCCACCGCGACCCACTCGCACACCGGCGCGCCCGCGCAGCCCGTCGCACGCCCGGTGCTGCTCTACAGCCCGGGCGGCGCCGACCCGCGCACCATCGGCACCGGGCTCGCCGAAGAACTCGCCAGCCACGGCAACGTCGTGGTGACCATCGACCACCCCGGCGAAGCCAGTGAGGTCGAATTCCCCGGCGGCCGGGTGCGCACGATCGACGTCCCCGGCGATCCCCGGACCGACCCGAAGCTGTTCCGCACCATGCTCGACACCCGGGTCGCCGACACCCGGTTCGTCCTGGACCGGCTGGGCGACCTGGCCGCCGGGCGGAACCCCGACGCGGAAGCTCGCGCGCTGCCCGAGAACCTCGGCCGGGCGCTGGACCTGCGGAGGGTCGGCGCGTACGGCCACTCCGCGGGCGGCGCGACGGTGGCCGAGGCGCTGTACGAGGACCGGCGCATCGACGCCGCCGTCAACATGGAGGGCTACCTCGACTACCTGCCGGAACAACCCGGCCAGGACGGCGAACTGCTCCCGGTGGCCCGGGACGGCGTGGACCGGCCGTTGCTATTGCTGGGCACCGACGGCTTCCGCGACGAGCGCTTCGAACGCACCTGGACGGCGATGCTCGCCCACCAGGGGTGCACCCGCCGGGAACAGCTCGACGACGCCACGCACTGGGTGTTCACCGACTACGGCGCCCAAGCGCCCCAGCTCCAGGACGCCGGGCTGATGAGCGCCGAGGACCGGGCGAAGCTGGTCGGCGCGATCGACCCGGCCGAATCGGTGCCCGCGATCCGCGACCACGTGCGCACGTTCTTCGCGCGACACCTACCCCGCTGACGGGCGACGGGTCCACTGTGGTCAGTCGCGCCCGCCCATCTCCCGCTCTTCGTCCGCCCAGGCCGAGAGCCCGGCGAGGAAGCCTGCCCGGTCGCGCGCCGAGAGCTTCGACATCGCCCGCACCAGCGGCGCGCAGCGGATGGTGACGAACTCCTCGTACACCGCCCGAACGCCCGGCGGGAAGGACACCAGGGTCCGCCTGCGGTTGGCGGGGTCTTCCTCGCGCACGACGAGCCCGGACCGGCCGAGCGCGCCGACCAGTTCGCTCACGGTCGACAGCGACAGCCGCAGCCGCTTCGCGAGCTCGCTGACGCTCGCCGGCTCCCCGGCCATGAGCTGGGTGAGCACCGCGCCGTGACGCGCGCTCAGGCCGTGCTCCTCGAAGGTCGTGCGCAGCTGTTCGGGCATCTCGCTGCGCACGCGCCGGAACGACGCCGCGATCAGCGGGATCTGGCCGAGCACCAGCAATTCCGCCGAAGTGGGGCGCGGCGCGTAGGGACTCGTCTCGGGCGTTGCGGTCACGGCACCATGATATCTATGTTTGGAGATCCAAACTAATCTGATTTCCGAAGCACCCGGAGGAGCCCCATGCACAGCACGGTGCTGGCCGTCCACGTCACCCTCGCTCTGCTGCTCACCGTCATGCTCGGCGTGCAGACCGCCGAGCTCAGCCGACTCCGCAGCGACCCGGCCGGCCAGCGCGCGCCGGGGCTTGAGGTGCTGGTGAACGTGATACCGCTGGTCAACGTCCTGGTCGCGGTGAGCGGCGGAATCCTGCTTCGGCAAGGTTCCGAGGTCGGCGCCTGGGTCGCGGCCGGGATCGTCTCCAGCATCTCGATCCTGGCGACCTCGATCTACACGAGCAGGCTGCTGCGCCGGCCGGGCCGGCTCTCCCGCCAGGCGAACGCGGGAACCGCGGCGGTCCAGTGGGGCGCACCGGCGTTCACCCTGGCCGGCGCGTTCCTCATGGCGGCCCGACCGATGGACTTCGCGGTCGCGTTCGCGCCGGTGGCGCTGGCCGTCGTCGTCACCGCCGCGGCGTATTTCCGCGCCACCAGCGCCAGCCCCGCCAACGCATGAGACCTGCCCCCGACTTCGGTCGCGGACGCCGACTGGGCTGCTGACCGCTACCGCCTGCGAGGCCGAAGCACCCGGTGACCCTTGACAGCCGTTTCCGACGGCGACAGGCGGCGCGATACGGGACTCCACAGTGGATGGAGCACGGACGTTCCAGCGGATTCCGACACCCCGGGCTTCTCACCAAGTCGCCTCTCCGAGGGTGGCGATTTCGCGCGAAATCACCGCTTCCCGTGGCGGGCGGTGGGCGATTTCGCGCGAAATCGCCGCTAACACCGCTCGGCGTACCAGGTGGGGGGTTCGCCGAACATGTCCTTGAAGTCCCGGGCGAAGTGCGCCTGGTCGGCGTAGCCGAGTTCGGCCGCGAGCGCCGCCCAGTTCCCCTCCCCCAGCCGCTCGGTCGCCTCGCGCAGCCGGTAGCGGCGGATCACCCACTTCGGCCCGATCCCGACGTACTCCGCGAACAGCCGCTGCAGCCGCCGGACGCTCGTGCCGAGCTCATCGGCGAGCGCGTCGACCCTGGTGATCTGCGGTTCCGCGGCGATCATCGCGACGATTTCCGCGGCCTCGTCCGCCTTCGGGTCGGGCCGCGGCGAGCGAGCCCGGAGGAACCGCTCGACCTCGTCCACATCCGGCGCGTCCGGCAAACCGGGGCCGAAGATCTCGCGCGCGTCGATCGACCGGTCCGTGATCGTCGAGACCGACGCGCCGAGGAACGGCCGGAAGCAGCCGGGCCGGAACGCCACCCCGAACACCCCGCTGCGGCCCTCCAGCACCCTGGTCTGGTGGCCGCTGAAGACGCCGTTCACGGTCGCACCGCCGTCCTGGAAGGTCAGGTGCACGTTCGGGAAGGGCACGATCAGCTGCCGGTAGGGCTCGCGGTAGTCCCAGGAAACGACCCAGTAGCGCTCGACGTGGCGGGCGAGGTCCGGTGACGGGGCGTGGGTGGCGTGGCGCTGGTACTTCGTCCACGCACCCCCGAGTCCGCGGGCGTCCCTGGTCACGGGTGGATCCTATGTCGCGTTCGTTCAAGACGTCGGCCGCCCGCCGTGCTTGTCTGGGGCCATGTCCGAAGCACAGTTCCTGACCCGCGCGGCCGCATCGCTGCGGGAAATCGTTCGCAACATCAAGCCCGACCAGCTCGACGCCCCGACGCCGTGCGCCGAGTACGACGTGCGCAAGCTGGTGAACCACCTGCTGTTCTGGGGGCCGTCGCTGGAGGCCGCCGCGCGCAAGGAGACGGTGCCGCCACCCGCCGAAGCCGAGCAGGACCTCGACCTGACCGGCGGCGACTGGGCCGCGGACCTGGTGGCGCTGCTGGACCGCACCGCGGGCTCCTGGAGCGAGCCGGGCGCGTGGGAGGGCACCACGCACATGGGCGGCCCGACGGAAATGCCCGCCTCGCTGGTCGGCGGCATGATCGTGGTGGAACTGGTGGTGCACGGCTGGGATCTGGCGAAGGCCACCGGCCAGCGCGTGGCGCCGGACGACGACGTCCTCGACTACGTGCACGGCGAGGTCGCGAAAACCGCCGACCAGGGCCGGGAGATGGGCGTCTACGACACCGAAGTCACCGTCCCGGCATCGGCGTCCACACTGGACCGAATCCTAGGCACAACCGGACGGAACCCCGCCTGGACGCCGTGACCGGCCTACCGGGAGCTTCCAGGTTTCCGCTGCGCTCGTGAGTGTTTTGGAGCGCGGGAGCACTCCAAAACGCTCACGACCGGACACTCACGACCGGGACGGCCTCAGCCCGAGGCGCGGAGCCGGTCGAGCTTGGCCTTCCAGCCCGCGATGGCGCAGAGCACGAAGCGGTGGCGGACGAACCGCCGGGTGGACGCCCACGCCGATGCCATGAGCTCGACCTAAGAGTTCCTAGCAAAAGGACCACTGGTTGTGTCTGGGTTTCCTTGATCGTGGATCATGGTTGGGTGAGGAAGGGTGAGCAGCCGCCGTGGATCGT
>NZ_JBWKKU010000094.1:0-30974 GCF_056431445.1 Saccharopolyspora sp. NPDC045941 | reverse complement strand
ATACATAAGTCAGGGCACCCACAGACCAGGGAGCCTCTGAGGTTCCGCTACCCGCACCGCCACGCAAAACGAGGCTGGAAAAGCCTCATTGAAATTGCGGATATCCGATCTCTGGGTGGGTCAGGTCGTGGTGATGCGGAGGACCTTGTCGTCGGTTCCGTTGGACGTCGTCACGTAGAGGGCTCCGTCGGGTCCTTGGCGGGCCGCTCGGAGCCGGCCGTGGGTGTCGTTCAGCTCCGGCGGGATCGACACCTCGTCGATCGCGCCGTCCGGTCGCACTTCGAAGAGCAGCAGCTTGCTGCCCTTGAGCGCGGTGACCGCGAGCATCCCGTCGAAGCGGCCCCACTGCGAGCCGGTCAGGAACGCCGCCGCGCTGATCGCTTCGGTGCGATCGCCGGACGACCAGACCGCCTTCACCGCGTCCGGGAAGCGGTGCAGGTCGGTCATCGGCACCGACTCCTCGTAGCTGCGTTCGGTCCCGCCGCGCGACGGGTCCCAGCCGTAATTCCCGCCCGGCCGCAGCAGGTTGATCTCGTCGTCGACGTCCGGCCCGTGCTCCGCGACGAACACCTGACCGCCCGGCCGCGGCGCGACGCCCTGCGGGTTGCGGTGCCCGTAGGTGTACAGCAGCCGCTCGCGCGGGTTCGGCGAAGCGATGAACGGGTTGTCCGGCAGGGGCGCGCCGGTGTCGATGTTCATCCGCAGGACCTTCCCGCCGAGCGAGCCGCGGTCCTGCGCGATCGCGGGCCGCGCCGTGTCCCCAGTGCTCACCAGCAGCGCGCCGTCCTCGGCCACCGCCAGCCGGCAGCCGGAGTGCCGCCCGCTGGGGTTCACCGGCAGCCCGGTGAGCAGGTCGCCGACCCGGTCCGCCCGCGAGCCGTCCTCGGCCAGCCGCCAGGTGATCAGCCGGACGTCGACCGCTGCGCCGTTCTCCTGGTGCGTCTGGCAGGTGATGAACCGCCGGTTCTCGGCGAACGACGGGTGCACCAGCAGGCCCATCAGCCCGCCTTCGCCCTCCGCGAGCACGTCCGCGAGGTCCGCCTGCACCGGCCGCACCAGCGCTCCCGGCCGGTGATCGGCGAGCAGCACGAGCCGGCCGGGGCGCTGGCCGACCAGCGCGGTGCCGTCCGGCAGGAACCCGATGTCCCAAGGATGTTCCAGCCCGGCCGCGACGACCTCGACGCGCAGCGCCGACGGTCCCGGGGCGGCCGTGCTGACCGGTGCGGGCCGATCATCGCTGCTCGCGATGGCGCAGCCGGTCAAGGCGCCGATCAGCGGGAGCAGCAGAGCGATCGCGGCGAACCGGCGCATGGGCATGCGCACAGTGTGACACCGGCCATGCGGTGCGTTCGGGTCGTCGCGTTCGTGTCGCACCGGAGTCGTAGTCTGGAACCCGTCGCCCCTGCGGTCTCGGCGTTCGTCCCGGGCAGGGGTGTGCCCGCATTCGCCATGTCTTGCTGCGAGGTAGCTCCATGAGCCAGGCCGGTCCCCTGCGCGGACTGCTCGAAATCGTGCTGCGCGATCCCGCCATCCGGCAGGTCGTGGCGGCGGCCGGGCGTCCGCGCCTGGTGCTGGAAGGCCCTGTCGCGGCCCGGTCGCTGACCGCCGGCGCGCTGGCCGCCGAGGGTGGTGCCGGGCGGCCGGTGCTGCTGGTCACCGCCACGGGCCGGGAGGCGGAGGAGGCCGCGGCGGCGCTGTCGGACCTGCTCGGCCCGGTCGGCATCGAGGTGTTCCCGTCCTGGGAAACCCTGCCGCACGAACGACTTTCGCCCCGCGCCGACACCGTGGGCCGGCGGCTGTCGGTGCTGCGCCGCCTCGCGCATCCCGAGGAGCACGCGCACGGCGCCGTCCAGGTGCTGGTGACCACGGTGCGCAGCCTGATCCAGCCGATCGCGCCCGGGCTCGGCGAGCTGGCGCCGGTGCGGCTCGCGGTCGGCGTCGAGCACGACTTCGAGGAACTCGTCGAGCGGCTCGCGTCGCTGGCCTACGACCGGGTCGACATGGTCGAGAAGCGCGGCGAGTTCGCGGTGCGCGGCGGCATCGTCGACGTGTTCCCGCCGACCGAGGAACACCCGCTGCGGGTGGAGTTCTGGGGCGACGAGGTCACCGAGATCCGCCCGTTCGCCGTCGCCGACCAGCGCTCGCTCGCGGACTCGCCGAGCACCGAGCTGTTCGCCCCGGCCTGCCGGGAGCTGCTGATCACCGAGCCGGTCGCCGAGCGCGCCGCGAAGCTCGCCGAGCAGCACCAGACCGACACGCACCTCGCCGAGATGCTGGAGAAGATCGCCGGCGGTGCCCCGGTGGAGGGCATGGAGGCGCTGATCCCGGCGCTGTGCGAAGGCGAGATGCGGCTGCTGACCGACCTGGTCCCGGCGGGCACGCACGTGCTGCTCGCCGATCCGGAGAAGATCCACGCCCGCGCCGCCGACCTGGTGCGCACCGGCCAGGAGTTCCTGGAGGCGTCCTGGATGGTCGCCGCCGACGGCGGCAAGGCGCCGATCGACCTGGGCGCCTCGGCCTACCGCAGCCTCGCGGAGGTCGCCGAGCACACCCGCTCGATCGACCTGCCGTGGTGGCCGCTGACCCAGCTGACCAGCGAGGAGGGCGAGGACGACGACGACGTCATCCGGCTCGTCCTCAAGCAGGTCGACGCCTACCGCGGCGAGATCGAGCGCGCCTTCACCGACCTGCGGGCGCACACGGCCGCCGGCGGCGCGGCGGTGCTGGTGCTGGCCGGTACGGGCACCGCCCAGCGCGCGGTGCAGCAGCTGCGCGAAGCGGAGCTGCCCGCGCGGCTGGCCGAGGACGGCCTGGCGGCGGAGCCGGAAGCCGGCCTGGTGACGGTGGTGCGCGGCGGGCTGGAGGACGGCTTCGCCGCGCCCGGGATCGCGCTGGTGGTGCTCACCGAGGCGGACCTGACCGGCGGCCGGGGCGGCACCTCCACGAAGGACATGCGCCGGATGCCGTCGCGGCGGCGCAACGCGGTCGATCCGCTGGCGCTCAAGAACGGCGACTTCGTCGTGCACGATCAGCACGGCATCGGCAAGTACGTGGAGATGGTGCAGCGCACCGTCGCCGGTGCGACCCGCGAGTACCTGGTGCTGGAGTACGCGGCGAGCAAGCGCGGCCAGCCCGGCGACCGGCTGTTCGTGCCGACCGACCAGCTCGACGAGGTCAGCCGCTACGTCGGCGGCGAGGCGCCGTCGCTGAGCAAGCTCGGCGGCTCGGACTGGAAGAACACCAAGGCCAAGGCGCGCAAGGCGGTCAAGGAGATCGCCGCCGAGCTGGTGCAGCTGTACGCGGCCCGGCAGTCCTCGCCCGGGCACGCCTTCGGCGGGGACACGCCGTGGCAGCGGGAGCTGGAGGACGCCTTCCCCTACACCGAGACCGGCGACCAGCTGGCCGCCATCGACGAGGTGAAGGCGGACATGCAGCGCCCGGTGCCGATGGACCGGGTGATCTGCGGCGACGTCGGTTACGGCAAGACCGAGATCGCGGTGCGCGCGGCGTTCAAGGCGGTGCAGGACGGCAAGCAGGTCGCCGTGCTGGTGCCGACGACGCTGCTCGCCCAGCAGCACCTGAACACCTTCACCGACCGGATGCGGTCGTTCCCGGTGGCGGTCAAGGGCCTGTCCCGGTTCACCGACCCGATGGAGTCCGAGGAGACCATCAAGGGCCTGGCCGACGGCGCGGTCGACATCGTGATCGGCACGCACCGGCTGCTGCAGACCGGGATCCGCTACAAGGACCTGGGCCTGGTGATCGTCGACGAGGAGCAGCGCTTCGGTGTCGAGCACAAGGAGCACATCAAGGCCCTGCGCACGTACGTGGACGTGCTGACCATGTCGGCGACGCCGATCCCGCGGACGCTGGAGATGAGCATGGCGGGCATCCGCGAGATGTCGACCATCCTCACCCCGCCGGAGGAGCGGCACCCGATCCTGACCTACGTCGGCGCGTACGACCAGAAGCAGGTCGCCGCCGCGATCCGGCGCGAGCTGCTGCGCGACGGCCAGGTGTTCTTCGTGCACAACCGGGTGCACGACATCGAGAAGGTCGCGCGCCAGCTGCGGGAACTGGTGCCGGAGGCGCGGATCGTCACGGCGCACGGGCAGATGAACGAGGACCGGCTGGAGAAGATCATCCAGGGGTTCTGGGAGCGCGAGCACGACGTGCTGGTGTGCACCACGATCGTCGAGACCGGCCTGGACATCTCCAACGCGAACACGCTGATCGTGGACCGCTCCGACCTGCTCGGCCTCGCCCAGCTGCACCAGCTGCGCGGCCGCGTCGGGCGGGCGCGGGAGCGCGGCTACGCCTACTTCCTGTACCCGCCGGAGAAGCCGCTGACCGACATGGCGCACGACCGGCTGGCGACCATCGCGCAGAACTCCGAGCTCGGCGCGGGCATGGCGGTCGCGATGAAGGACCTGGAGATCCGCGGCGCGGGCAACATCCTGGGTGCCGAGCAGTCCGGGCACATCGCGGGCGTCGGCTTCGACCTGTACGTGCGGCTGGTCGGCGAGGCCGTGGACGCGTTCCGGCGGCACGCGGGAGCGGAGCCGGGCGAGGCGGAGGAGGAGCTCACCGAGGTCCGGGTCGACCTGCCCATCGACGCGCACATCCCGCACGACTACGTGCCGGGGGAGCGGCTGCGGCTGGAGGCGTACCGCAAGCTCGCGGCGGCGTTCGACGTCGAGGCGCTGGAGGCGGTGCGAGCGGAGCTCGTCGACCGGTACGGGCAGCTGCCCGAGCCGGTGGAGCGGCTGCTGAAGGTGGCGCGGTTCCGGCAGATCTGCCGCGAGCACGGGGTCCGCGAGGCGACCCTGCAGGGCGCGTCGCTGCGGCTGGCGCCGCTGGAGCTGCCGGACTCGAAGCAGGTGCGGCTCAAGCGCCTCTACCCGAAGGCGGTGTACAAGCCGACGGTCCGCACGGTGTCGGTGCCGAGGCCGACGGAAGGCGCGGCGGGCGGCCGGATCGGCGCGCCGCAGCTGCGCGACGAGGCGCTGCTGGACTGGTGCACCAAGTTCCTGGAGGACCTCACCACCGCCCCGGCCCCGGTCGCCTGAGCGCCGAGAGCGCGACGTTTCGCCTGGTGAAGCGCCCGTGAGCGCTTTGGGGTGCTATGGCGCCCCAAAGCGCTCACGGGCGTTGCGCGCCCGGCCGCGGCCTCGCGAAGCTGCGATCTCCCAGGTGGGCGCAGCCGTGCTTCTGAGTTGCCGGGATCCCGCCCTGGCGTGACGGTTGATCCGGCTTCGCAGGGCGTCACGAGGAGGCGGGGCATCATGACCAGGAAGTCCTCGGAACCGAAGAAGGCGGGCAGCGGCATCCCGCAGTCC
The DNA here is from genome assembly GCF_056431445.1 of Saccharopolyspora sp. NPDC045941. NCBI lineage: Bacteria > Bacillati > Actinomycetota > Actinomycetes > Pseudonocardiales > Pseudonocardiaceae > Saccharopolyspora > Saccharopolyspora sp. NPDC045941. The sequence goes on along the minus strand of NZ_JBWKKU010000094.1, from coordinate 25,635 downwards.
CCCGCCGCGTTCGCCGTCGAGCATGCGCCCCGCACCGACTTCGTCGTCTTCGGGGTCACCGCCGCGATCACCGTCTTCTTCGTCTGCTGGGGCGTGTTCTCCACCGAATCGCTGGCGCGGATGTCGTCCGCGGCGCTGTCCTGGCTGGTCACCAACATCGGCTGGGGCTTCGTGCTCGCCGCCACCGGGTTCGTGGTGTTCGCGCTGTGGCTGGCGATCAGCCGCTACGGCGCGATCCCGCTCGGGCAGGACGACGAGCAGCCGGAATTCCGCACCGTGTCGTGGATCGCGATGATGTTCAGCGCCGGCATGGGCATCGGCCTGATGTTCTTCGGCGTCGCCGAGCCGCTGGCGCACTTCGTCAAGCCGCCGCCGGGCACGGTGCCGCCGCTGAGCGAGGCGGCGGTGGAGACCGCGATGGCGACGTCGCTGTTCCACTGGACGCTGCACCCGTGGTCGATCTACGCGGTCGTCGGGCTGGCCATCGCCTACGGCAGCTTCCGGCGCGGCCGCAAGCAGCTGATCAGCGCGGCGTTCACGCCGCTGCTCGGCAGGCGCAACGCGGAGGGGTGGGTCGGCAAGCTGATCGACATCCTCGCGCTGTTCGCGACGCTGTTCGGCTCCGCCGCGTCGCTGGGGCTGGGGACGCTGCAGATCCAGAGCGGCATGCAGTCGGCCGGCTGGATCGCCGGCGTCGGCACCACGATCCTGGTGCTGATCATCGTGGTGCTGACGATCTGCTTCATCTTCTCGGCGGTGTCGGGCGTGGCCAAGGGCATCCAGTGGCTGTCCAACATCAACATGGTGCTCGCCGCGTTGCTCGCGGTCTTCGTGTTCGTGGTCGGCCCGACGGTGTTCGTCCTCGACCTGCTGCCCACCACGATCGGCGTCTACCTGCGCGACTTCGGCGAGATGGCCTCCCGGTCCGGTGCCACCGGCGGCGCGGCGATGAACGACTGGCTGTCCAGCTGGACGATCTTCTACTGGGCGTGGTGGATCTCGTGGACGCCCTTCGTGGGCATGTTCATCGCCCGCATCAGCCGCGGCCGCACCATCCGCCAGTTCGTCACCGGCGTGATCCTGGTGCCCAGCGCGGTGAGCCTGGTGTGGTTCGCGATCTTCGGCGGCAGCGCGATCCGGGTGCAGCAGAGCGGGGGCGACGTGTACCGCAGCGGCGGCGAGGAGGCGCAGACGTTCGCCGTGCTGGACACGCTGCCGCTGTCGGCGATCACCACGGTGCTGGTGATGATCCTGGTGGCGATCTTCTTCGTCTCCGGCGCCGACGCGGCGTCGGTGGTGATGGGCACGCTGTCGCAGCGCGGTTCGATCGAGCCGAAGCGGTGGATGGTGGTCTTCTGGGGCGCGGCGACGGGCGCGGTGGCCGCGATCATGCTCATCGTCGGCGGCGAGAACGCGCTCAGCGGCATCCAGAACCTGACCTTCCTGGCGTCGGCGCCGTTCGCGGTGGTGATGGTGCTGCTGTGCGTCGCGCTGATGAAGGACCTGCGCGAGGACCCGATGATGCAGCGCGGCATGAAGGGCGCGCAGGTGCTGGAGCAGGCGGTCATCCACGGAACGGAGCGCCACGGCGGGGACTTCCAGCTGGAAGTGGGCCCGGCCGAAGACGGTTCGAAGGGGTCCTGACCGTCCATTGGAGATGGTCCACTGAGGATTCTGGTCCCCGGTGCGGTGCATCGCGCGCCAGATGTCCGGAAGATCAGTTCGGTGCGATGCGGAACCTCGCGTGCCGGTGTGCGTCTATGGGAGAAAGGCGTTCCCGGCGAGAGGTTCTGACGATGTCGTTGCGCAGCAAGCTGGTTCTGGCGACCGGTTCGATCGCGCTGTCCGCGCTGGCGTTGACCGGATGCGCCGCGGGCGCCGAGACGCCGGCCCCCGCGCCCGCGGCCGGTGGTTCCGCGCCGATCGGTGGCGTGTCCAACCTGACGTCGTCGGCCACCAAGCCGGAGATCCGCGCCGGTGTGCACGGCAGCGAGGAGCGGGTCGTGTTCGACTTCAGCAAGCTCCCGAACGCTTCGGGCCTGAAGGTGATGAAGCACGAGATCAACTCGCAGTCGCCGGCCTGGGGCGGCTCGGGCGAGCCGGTCGAAGGCATGACCGGCAAGGAGTTCCTGCACATCTACGTGGAGATCGCCGACCAGGACCGCAGCACCGCCGGGCCCGAGCAGTTCGGCCAGAAGCTGGCGAAGAGCGCGGTCGTCAACGACAACTCGCACGGCACCGGCGAGCTGACCATCGGGCTTTCCCAGGGCGTCGACTACGAGGTGCTGGTCGAGGGCGAGAAGGTGATCGTCAACATGGCCGAGGGGCCGTTGGGCCGTTGAGTCCAACCGGCGTCACGAGCGTCGACTTCGGACTGTGTCGAGGCTTCACCGGAACGTGACTTCGTGAGAGGGTGCCCGCTGTGAGGTTCCGCATGCCGCGCCACGGGCGCCTTCTCGCATCGATCGCCGCAGCCGGCCTGCTGCTCGCCGGTTGCGGCTCCGGCCCCAGCCAGGTCGGTGCCGCCGCCATCGTCGGCGAAACCCGAATCCCGGTCTCCGAGGTCCAGTCCTGGTTCGGCGAGGTGCTCGCGAAGGAGCCGGACCTCAAACCGCAGCTGCAGCAGCAGGGGAACCTCGACGAGCTCGGCAGGCAGCTGGCCGCGCAGCTCGTCCGGCAGGAGCTGGTCGACCAGGCGGCCCGCGACGAGCGGCTGACCGTCACCGATCAGCAGATCACCGACCGGATCAACCGGATGGGTGGTCCGCAGGCGGCGACCGAGGGCAAGATCTACACCCCGCAGAACCTCCGCGAGGTGGTCCGGACCCAGCTGCTGACGACGGAACTCGGCCGCAAGTACTTCGACCGGCTGGAGATCACCTTCGACTACACCCAGGCGACCACGCGCGGCGAGGCCGAGGAGAAGGCGCGCCGCATGGCGCAGGGCCCGGCGGAGGCCGCCGCGGTCGTCAACGAGGCGGCCAGGGCGGGCGTCCCGGCCGCGCTCGACCAGAAGTTGCGCGCCACCGACAGCCCGCAGCTCGCGGCCTCGACGCCGCTGTTCGGCGCGCAGCCCGGCACGGTTCTCGCCTTCGAGCCGGAGCAGAACTCCGGCCAGTGGCTGATCGCGCGGATCAAGGAGCGCCGCACCGACGCGCCGCCGATGCCGGCCGCGGGCGGCGCGGACGACCAGACGCTGCAAGGTGTCGGCGCGTACCTCCTCGGCATCACCGCGGACCGCGTCGGGGTGCGGCTCAGCCCGCGCTACGGCACGTGGGACCCGGTGGGCCTGACCGCGGTCCCGAGCAAGGGCGAAACCACCGGATTCCGCATCACCGGCCGACCCGCGGCCGGCTGACCTCGGGGGTCCGCGGTTTCAATTGAAACCGCTGACCTCGTGTCCGTGGTCTGCGGTTTCAATTGAAACTGTTGGCGGCGTGACCAACGCCTCTGCACCGGTGCCCACGGCATGGGTTGCGGCTGGGACAATCGCAGCATGAGGGAGGTCCGAGTGGCGGAAGGTTCTGCGGTCGTTCTGGTCGACGACCGGCTTGGTGAAGTCCTACCGGCCGCGGCGTTGCCGCTGCTGCGCAGCGCGGCCGCCGTCTACGCCGAGCCCGGTCTCGCGCCCGCTACGCGCGCGGCGCTCGACGCTCCCGCCCCGCCTCCGGTGGCGGACCTGCTGGCGCAGGCCGCCCGGGAACCGGTCGTGCTGATCGCCGGCGAGCTCGGCTCCGCCGAGGCCGACGGCTTGCGCGCCGCTGGTGCACGGGTGATCGCCGCCCCGCCGCCGGCCGGGATCGAGCTGCTGGACGCGGTGACGGTGATGGACCGGCTGCGCTCGCCCGGCGGCTGCCCGTGGGACGCCGAGCAGGACCACGACACGCTGCGCAAATACCTCGTCGAGGAGACCTACGAGCTGCTCGACGCGATCGACCTCCGCGATCGGGAGGCGCTGCGCGAGGAGCTGGGCGACGTGCTGCTGCAGGTCCTGTTCCACGCGCGGGTGGCGACCGAGGACGCGGCCGATCCGTTCGACATCGACGCCGTTGCCGCGGGCCTGGTCAGCAAGCTCGTGTCCCGGCACCCGCACGTCTTCGCGGGCGACCCGGAGCTGCTGGACGCCGAGTCGCAGCACGCCCGCTGGGAAGAGCTGAAGCAGCGGGAGAAGCAGCGCGAATCCATTGTGGATGGTGTTGCGCTGGGGCAGCCCGCGGTGGCCCTGGCCGCCAAGCTGGTGCAGCGCGCGGACCGTGCCGGGATCCCGGCGGACGCGATGCCGCGTGGCGAAGCGCCCGGTGAGGCGCTGTTCGGCATCGCCGTGCAGGCGAAGCTTGCCGGTCGCGATCCGGAGGACGAGCTGCGCGCGGTCGCGCTGGCCTTCGCCGAGCGCATCCGGGCGGCCGAGCGGCGGGCCCGCGAGTCCGGCCGGGAGCCTGCGGCGCTCTCGGCGGCCGACTGGCGGGAGCTCATGTCTGATTTGCCGGACCCTGCGGGTGTGCGCTCGGAGTAGTGACGCACACTGATCGCGGGCGCGTCGGCTGACGAAACGGCGACTCGCGGCGATATCTCTCGATGGGGCATGCCTGCTGGATCGGCGCCCCGTGCATCTGGGTGCGTTGAGGAGGTTGCTCTTGCCGCGTCGGTTATGGCTGCTGCTGGCTCCCGTGATCACGTTGTTGGCGTCTTGCGCGCCGCAGGTTCCGGCGTCGTCGACGCGGAGCAGCGGCGAGTTCACGCTGCCGTCCGCGGTCGCGCCGCCCGACCCGGGCGTTGATCCGCCGTCGGTGCGGCTGCTCGCACTGGGCGGGCCGCCGCTGCCGGTGAGCGCCCGGCCGCAGGGGCAGCTGGCCGGCTGGGCCGAGTCGATGTCCGACGAGCTCAACATCCCGCGCGCCGCGCTCCAGGCCTACGGCTACGCGCAGCAGCTCATCGCGGCGAACTCGCCGAACTGCGGCCTGAGCTGGTCGGTGCTCGCCGGCATCGGTGCGGTGGAATCCAGCCACGGCCGCTACGGCGGGGCGCGGCTGGACGAGACCGGACGGCCGAGCATCCCGGTCATCGGGCTGCCGCTGGACGGCAGCACCGGGGTCAAGCGCATCCCGGACACCGACGACGGCGAGTTCGACGGCGACCAGGTGTGGGATCGCGCGGTGGGGCCGCTGCAGTTCATCCCGAGCACCTGGCGCGACTGGGCGTACGACGCGGACGGCGACGGAGTCGCGGATCCGCAGGACATCGACGACGCGGCCGTCGCGGCCGGCAACTACCTGTGCAGCGTGGGCGGCGACCTGCGCGATCCGGAGCGGTTCTGGAAGGCGCTGCTGACCTACAACGAGAGCCGCAGCTACGGCCAGGAAGTGCTGGACTACGCCGACTACTACGGCAAGGCGAGCCGCCGCATCCCGACCGAGGGCTGAGCACCGCGACCCCGGCCAACGCTCGCCTGGGCATCCCGCAGTTTCAATTGAAACTGAGCACCCCCGGAACCGAACACCTCTCGTGCGGTCTGCGAGGAGGTCTCGACGTGCTTCGGGCCTTCCAGAGCGGCGTGGCGAGCGCCGTCCGGGGCGTGGAACGACTGATCGGACGCTGGAGGTTCGGGGCTACTAGCAAGTAGCCTGGGCGGCGTGATCAAGACCACCTCGCCGCTGTCGGCCGCCTCCGGGCGGCTCGCGGTCGCGGTTGGGCTGCTGGCCGCGATGGTCGGCGGGGTCGGGCTGGTCAGCGCGTTCGCCGAACCGCAGGCCGCCCCGGTGGCCGCGCCGCCGCCCGAGCAGCAGGAGGTCGAGCCCGCGCAGGTGGCGCCCGGCTCGGTCGCGCCCCCGATCGAGGAACCCCTCCCGCAGCCCGGCCCCGACCTCGACCCGGTGCGCGCCGACCCGGTGCGGGAGTGGGCCGACGAGGTGTCGGCGGTGGTGGACATCCCGGCCCGCGCGATCGTCTCCTACGTCAACGCCGACCTGGCGATGCGCCGGTACCAGCCCGGCTGCCGGATCTCCTGGGCGACCCTCGCGGGCATCGGGCGCATCGAGTCCAACCACGGCCGCTTCGCCGGCCGGCAGCTGCGCGAGGACGGTCGCCCGTCGAACCCGATCATCGGGGTGCCGCTCGACGGCGGGCCGGGCATCCGGCTGATCCCGGACACCGACGGCGGCGCGTTCGACGGCGATACCGTGCACGACCGCGCGGTCGGCCCGATGCAGTTCATCCCGTCCACGTGGCGGAGGTGGGCGACCGATGGCAACGGCGACGGCCTCGGCGATCCGCAGAGCCTCGACGACGCCGCGATGGCCGCGGCCCGCTACCTGTGCGCGGGCGGCCGGGACATGACCACCGGCTCGGGCTGGTGGGCCGGGGTCTTCTCGTACAACAACTCGGTGGAGTACGGCCAGAAGGTGTTCGCGCTGGCGGAGTCCTACGCCGAAGCGGGCAACCGCCGCCGCTGATCACCCCGGCTCTCGCGGCATCGGCGCGACGGCGGGGTCAGATGTCGCGGGTGGCGATGTGGGCGTTGATCTCGCCCAACGCTTCCTGGTAGGCGGGCACCGGGTGCATCGTGGCGGCCAGCCTGATCTGGGCGCGCGCTTCGTTCAGGCGACCCAGGCGCTGCAGCGTCCGGCCCAGCACCAGGCGCGCGTAGTGGTCCGACGGATCGAACTCCAGCACGCGCAGGAACGCCCGCTCTGCACGGCGCAGCTGGGCCGAGAAGTAGTAAGCCCGCCCGAGCAGCAGCTGCACGCTCGGCTTGTCGGCGGCGACGTCGAGCACGGGTTCTAGGACGCGGATGGCTTCCAATGGACGGCGTTGCGCGAGCAGTTCCTCTGCTCGGCGGAACGCTTCGACGGTGCCTTCGGTCGTCATGGCGGGGACAACGTTACGTGTCGATCGGCTGTTCCGAGACGTCCGTCCGGATGGTCTTCCGGTGTCTTCGATGCGAACGCGGGCCGAACGCCGGCTTGCCGATCGGGGGCGAAATGTCCGGCCGGGGACGAAGGCGAGCGAGCCTGCGGCGGCGGCTCTACCGGCCCGGTTAGGCTCGTAGGCGGTCGTCGGGCGTTCGGCCGGTTCGCTGCGTGCGGGAACGCCGGGGCGGCCCGCTTCGTCCATAGTTCAAAGGCTGGTTAGGAGCACACGTGGCGATCATCGAGCAGGTAGGCGCCCGCGAGATCCTGGACTCCCGCGGGAATCCCACCGTCGAGGTCGAAGTGGCATTGGAGGACGGCACGCTGACCCGCGCTGCGGTCCCCTCGGGTGCCTCGACCGGCGAGCACGAGGCCGTCGAGCTGCGCGACGGCGACGCCGGCCGCTACGGCGGCAAGGGCGTTGAGAACGCAGTCGCGGCGGTGCTGGACGAGATCGGCCCGGAGCTGGCCGGGCTGGACGCCACCGAGCAGCGCGTCGTCGACCAGAAGCTGGTCGACCTGGACGGCACGCCGGACAAGTCCCGGCTGGGCGCCAACGCTATCCTCGGCGTCTCGCTGGCGGTGGCCAAGGCCGCCGCGGAGACCTCCGGTCTGGAGCTGTTCCGCTACGTCGGCGGCCCGAACGCGCACGTGCTGCCGGTGCCGATGATGAACATCCTCAACGGTGGTGCGCACGCCGACACCGGCGTCGACATCCAGGAGTTCATGATCGCGCCGATCGGCGCGGACACCTTCTCCGAGGCGCTGCGCTGGGGCGCCGAGACCTACCACGCGCTGAAGTCGGTGCTGAAGGCCAAGGGCCTGGCCACCGGCCTGGGCGACGAGGGCGGCTTCGCCCCGGACCTGCCGAACAACCGCGAGGCGCTGGACCTGATCGCCTCGGCGGTGGAGAAGGCCGGCTACAAGCTGGGCCGCGACATCGTGCTGGCCCTGGACGTCGCCGCGACCGAGTTCTTCACCGAGGGCACCTACAACTTCGAGGGCTCCAAGCGCACCGCCGAGCAGATGGCGGCGTACTACCAGGAACTGCTCGGCGCCTACCCGCTGGTGTCCATCGAGGACCCGCTGGCCGAGGACGACTGGGACGGCTGGGTGAGCCTGACCGAGCAGGTCGGCGACCAGGTGCAGCTGGTCGGCGACGACCTGTTCGTCACCAACCCGGAGCGCCTGGAGGACGGCATCAGCCGGGGCGCGGCGAACGCGCTGCTGGTCAAGGTCAACCAGATCGGCACGCTGTCGGAGACCCTGGACGCGGTCAGCCTGGCCACCTCGTGCGGCTACAAGAGCATGATGAGCCACCGCTCCGGCGAGACCGAGGACACCACCATCGCCGACCTGGCGGTGGCCACCGGCTGCGGCCAGATCAAGACCGGTGCCCCGGCCCGCAGCGAGCGCGTCGCCAAGTACAACCAGCTGCTGCGCATCGAGGAAGCCCTCGGTGACGCGGCCCGCTACGCGGGCGAGCTGGCCTTCCCGCGGTTCACCCCGGAGAGCTGAGCCATGCCGGTCGGGCGCGCGTCCGATCCACAGCGGCGAAACCGCCGGGGGGACTCCCCGGCGGAGCGCCGCAGTGAGCGCGCCCGCCGGGACGGGACCAAGAACTCGGGCCGGAGACCGGGGCGGCCGACGCCGACCCGGTCCCGCCCGAAGTCCAGCACCGGGGGAGCGTTCAAGCTCTCCTCGACCAGGCGGGCCGCCGGCCTGGCGATGCTGGTCTGCGTGATGGCGCTGAGCGTGTCGGTGCCGCTGCGCACCTACCTGAGCCAGCGCAACGAGCTGGCGGCGCAGGAACAGCAGCAGATCGAGTTGTCCCGGCAGGTCCAGGAGCTGGAGCAGCGCAAGCAGGAGCTCTCCGACCCGGCGCAGCTGGAAGCGGAGGCGCGGGCCCGGCTGGGCTACGTCCGGCCGGGCGAGACGCCGTACATCGTGGAGGTGCCGGCCGCGCCGCCCCCGCCGCCCCCGGTCACGTCCTCCGACGACGGCCTGCCGTGGTACGAAGAACTCTGGAATTCGGTGATGGGAAAGGGATCTTGACGGTGAACTCGGGCGTGCCGGCGATCAGCGATGCGGATCGGGAGTGCATCCGGCGGCAGCTCGGTCGACCGCCGCGCGGGCTGCACGCGATCGCGGCGCGGGACACGGCCGGAGATCCCACGGTGGTGCAGACCTGGCCCCGGCTGGAGGACGGCACCCCGTTCCCGACGCTGTACTACCTGACCGCGCCGCAGCTGGTGTCGCACGCCTCCACCTTCGAGGCCGAAGGCCTGATGCGGGAGATGGCCGACCGGCTCACCGCCGACCCGGACCTGGCGGAGCGCTACCGCCAGGCGCACGAGTCCTACCTCGCGGAGCGCAACGCGCTCGAATCGCTGGGCACCGAGGTCAGCGCGGGCGGCATGCCGGACCGGGTCAAGTGCCTCCACGTGCACATCGCCCACGCCCTGGCGAAGGGCCCCGGGGTGAACCCGTTCGGCGACGAGGCGGTCGACCTGATCGCCGAACGCTGGCCCGAACACCGCTACCTGCTCAACCGCTGACCCGCCCCGGAGCATCGGCCCGGAGGCCCGCTCCGGAGGCCCGGAGGGCGGGCGGCCCGTAGGTCCGGCGGTCCGGCCCGGAGCATCGGCTCGGAGGCCCGGAGGCCCGGAGGCCCGGAGGCCCGGAGGCCCGGAGGCCCGGAGGCCCGGAGGTCCGAAGGCCCGGGGGCTCGGCCCGGCGCAACGGCTCGGAGGTCCGGCCCGGCGGCTCGGAGGTCCGCAATTTCAATGGAAATCAGAGGTTCGATTTCCATTGAAATTGCGGGTAGTTGTCCACAGGCGTCGGCGTGTCGGGGTGCGACACGCCGATGATCCGCAAGTTCCATTGAAATCGAACCTTCGATTTGAATGGAACTTGGAGTGTCACCGCATCGGAGCGATCCGGTCGAGGAGGGCGCGGGCGCCCGGGATCGACGTCGCACCGAAGGTGCGCCCCGCGGCGCCGAGCCGCGTAGCGGCGAACGCTTCCGCGACGTGCGACGGCGCGTAGCGCAGGAGCAGCGACGCCTGGAGCGTCAGCGACAGGAGCTCCGCGAGGCCGCGCGCCCGTTCGGGCGCCGGCGCGGCGAGCTCGCCGCGGAGCGTGCGCAGCGCAGCGTCGTAGTCGGCGTGGCCGCCGGAGGCGGCTTCGAGCTCCGCGAGGACTGCGTCCAGTGTGGACGGTTGTTTTTCCAGGGCTCGTAGGAGGTCCAGGGCCGTCACGTTGCCCGAGCCTTCCCAGATCGAGCTCAGCGGGGCTTCCCGGTACAGGCGCGGCATTCCCGATTCTTCGACGTAGCCGTTGCCGCCCAGGCATTCCAGCGCTTCCGCCACCACCGCCGGGGCTCGTTTGCAGACGTAGTACTTCGCCGCCGGTAGCGCCAGGCGCAGCAGGTCGTTTTCGCCCTGCTCGACCGCCGCCGCCAGGCGCATCGCCAGCGTCGTCGCCGCTTCCGATTCCAGCGCCAGGTCCGCCACCACGTTCTGCATCAGCGGCTGGTCCGCGAGCCGGTGGCCGAACGCGCTCCGGTGCCGCACGTGGTGGACCGCCTCCGACAGGGCGATCCGGACGTTCGCCGCCGAGCCGAGCACGCAGTCGAGCCTGGTCATCGACACCATCTCGATGATGCAGCGGACCCCGCGCCCTTCCTCGCCGATCAGGTGGCCCAGCGCGCCCGCGTACTCGATCTCGGCCGATGCGTTGGACTTGTTGCCCAGCTTGTCCTTCATCCGTTGCAGGCGGATCTCGTTGCGAGTGCCATCCGGCAGCACCCGGGGGACCAGGAAGCAGCTCAGCCCGCCGGGCGCCTGCGCCAGGGTCAGGAACAGGTCGTTCATCGGCGCCGAGGTGAACCACTTGTGCCCGACGAGCCGGTAGGTGCCGTCCGCGAGGGGCTCGGCGGTGGTGGTGTTGGCCCGCACGTCCGAGCCGCCCTGCTTCTCCGTCATCGACATGCCCGCCAGCAGCGCCGACTTCTCCTGCGGCGGGCGCAGCCCGAACTCGTAGGCGGAAGCCGCCAGCTTCGGCTCGTACTCGCCGGCCAGCGCCGGCGCGTACCGCAGCGCGGGCACGGCGGAGTACGTCATGGAGATCGGGCAGCCGTGCCCGGCCTCGACCTGCGACCAGAGGTAGAAACCCGCCGCGCGGCGCAGGTGCGCGCCCGGTCCCAGCGACCACGGAGCCGCGTGCAGGCCGTGGTCGATCGCGCGCGACATCAGCCAGTGCCAGGACGGGTGGAAGTCGACCTCGTCGACCCGGTTGCCGTAGCGGTCGTGGGTGCGCAGCACCGGCGGGTGCTCGTTGGCCAGCCGACCGTGCTCGCGCGCCTCGGCCGAGCCCGCCTCCAGCGCCAGCGCGGTGAGATCACCGACGGCGTAGCGGGTGAGCGCCGAGCCCAGGGCAGGGTCGCAGGCGAGCGGGTCGAAACCGGCCAGCGGCGGCGGCTGGTTGGCCACGCGGTGGGTGGTGAACGCGGTCGGCTCGTCGATGAGCGTCATGCTCGGAGAGTAGGCGCAAACCCCCTCCGGACAGCACGGGTCCGGGTGATCATTTCCGCCCGCACGGAGCAATGGGCCGGTTGGCCGGGGCCGTCGCCAGTCGTACGGGTGATGTGCCCGCCCGCCATCCGGCGTTCCTCGAACCGGTGGTGTATCCAGGGACCCGTCTCGGTTTTTCCGGTGATGTTCGGTCTGGGGATGGAGCTAGTGACGGCTCGCAACAAGCGCCACGGCAAGCATGAGTGGAAGTCGGTGCCGCGGCTCGGCGCCGCAGCGCGGCGGAGGGCGCGGAGGTGGGTCGCGCTGACGGCCCTGGCTCCGGTGCTGCTGGTGCCGACCACGTTGATGGCGGCGTCGAGTTCGTTCCTGGCGGAGACGCGACATCCGGTCCTGGGGGACCCGGACCCGAGCGAGCTGGGCGTCAGCGGGAACCTCCCGCAGGCCCCGCTGCTCAGCCCCGAGGTGCTGGAGCGGGCGGCCGATCCGCAGCGGCTCGCCGCCGAGGCGGAACAGCAGGTGGAGCTGCCGACCGGGTCGCTGGGCATCCCGGAGCCGATGCTGGCCGCGTACGTCAAGGCCGCTCGCCAGGTGGAGCGCAGCTGCGGCCTGCACTGGTCCGTGCTCGCGTCGATCGGCCGGATCGAGTCGGCCCACGCGCGCTCCGGCAGCGTCGACGTGCTCGGCACGACGGTCCGGGCGGTCCTCGGCCCGCGGCTGTCCGGCGGGCTGGGCATCGCGGCGATCCCGGACACCGACGCGGGCCGCTACGACGGCGACCCGGTGTGGGACCGGGCGGTCGGGCCGATGCAGTTCATCCCGTCGACGTGGAACAAGTTCGCCGTCGACGGCAACGACGACGGCGTCGCCAGCCCGCACAACATCCACGACGCAAGCCTCGCGGCGGCGCGCTACCTCTGCAGCGGCGGCGGTGACCTGCGCGAACCGCAGAGCCTCGCGGCGGCGGTGTTCCGCTACAACCACTCCGACAGCTACGTGCGGACGGTGCTGATCTGGGCGGCGGCGTACGCGAAGGGCGTGACGCCGACGCCGTCGGAGCTGGCACCGGAGGTCGGCGACGTGCTCGACGGCGAGCGCCTGCCGGACGGCCCGCAGGTGCTGGCGATGGGATCGGCGGCCCCGGCCCCCGCGCAAGCACCGGCCCCGGCGTCCGCGCCGCCTGCCGCGCCCGCGCCGACCGGCCCGCCGCCGCCCGCGCCGGAACCCCGTCCCGCGGAGCCGCAGATCAGCATCACGCCGCCGGAGATCGCGCGGCCGTCCGCGCCGGACCTCGACCCGCCGGTCGCGACCCCGCCGAACTCGGCGCAACCGGGCCACCTGCCCGCGCCCCAACCGGCACCGCCGGGCGCGACGCAGCCCGTCCCGCCGACGACGGCGCCCCAGCCCGGCCCGCCGTCGAGCTCGACACCACCTGGTCCGCCGCCGAGCGTGACGCAGCCCGGCCCGCCGCCGAGCGGGGCTCAACCGGGCCCGCCGCCGAGCGTGACGCAGCCCAGCCCGCCGCCGAGCGGGACTCAGCCGGGCCCGCCGCCGAGCGTGACGCAGCCGGGCCCGCCGCCGAGCGGGGCTCAACCGGGCCCGCCGCCCGCCTCGTCCCAGCCCGGCCCGCAGCCTCCGGCCGACCCAGCTACGCCGCCCGGCGCCCCGCAGGGCCCGCCGCCTCCGGCGGAGCAGCCCGCGGCTCCGCCGCCGGAACCGACGAGCCCGCCCTCGTCGACGCCGGACGAGGCGCCGAAGGCTTGCGATCCGACGGTTCTCGCCAACGGCGGGTTCGCCACGTCGCCGGGCGCGGTCCCCGGCGCGAGCGATCCGCACAGCGCGGTGCCGGGCCAGACCGTCTACGTCGATCAGGGAACGGCGGGTCAGCTCGAACCCTGCATCGTCCCGGACGGCTTCGCCCCGCCGCAGTAGCGCTCCGCGGACATGGGACTTGTGAGTCCTTCGGACGAGATCGAGGCAACTCGCGAGCTCCTTCGAGCAGCGGCGCATCCTCGCGGACCGGTGTGGAGTGAACGGCCCGTTCGTTCCGGTAGGCGAGGTGAACAGGCCGTTCACTTGTCCCACCCGACGGCGCGAGCCGCCCCGCGCCACCACCTCGAACAGGCTCCGTGGCGCCCGGATCACTCGTGGCCGCTGTTTGTCTGGGCCGTGCTTCGCGGCCGGTAGCGTTAGCGGTGGGTGCGCGGTGGGCGGCCCCGGCTAGCGAGGAGGACGCGGATGTCACGAGTGGCGGCTATCGACTGCGGGACCAATTCGATCCGCCTGCTGGTGGCAGACGTGACCGTGCATGACGACGGTCGGCGCGACCTGCGCGACATCTACCGCGCGATGAAGATCGTCCGGCTTGGGCAGGGCGTGGACGCCACCGGGCGGCTGGCCGACGAGGCGCTGGAGCGCACCCGGGCGGCGCTGGTCGACTACGCCGCGATCGCCGTCCGCAAGGGCGTCGAGCGGATCCGCATGGTCGCCACCTCGGCCACCCGGGACGCGTCCAACCGCGAGGACTTCTTCGCCATGGTGCGGGAAACGCTCGGCGTCGACGCCGAGGTGATCACCGGCGACGAGGAGGCGCGGCTGTCGTTCACCGGCGCGGTCGGCGACCTCGACCCGGAGGACGGGCCGTTCGTGGTGACCGACATCGGCGGTGGCTCCACCGAGCTGGTCGTGGGCACCTGGGACGGCGTGCGCGCGGACATCACCGCGGCGCATTCCGCCGACGTCGGCTGCGTGCGGCTGACCGAGCGCTGCCTGCACAGCGATCCGCCCACCGACGAGGAGGTGCGGGAGGCCGAGAAGGTGACCCGGCAGATTCTCGACGACGCGTTCGCCGCCGTGGACTGCTCGGGGGCGCGAACCTGGGTCGGGGTGGCCGGCACGGTCACCACTTTGTCCGCCATCGCGCAGGAACTGCCCGAATACGATCCGGCGGCAATTCATCTTTCCCATGTTTCCCAGAAAAGAGTCGAACAAATCACCGAGGACCTGCTCGGGATGTCGCACGACGAGCGCGCCGCGATCGGCGCCATGCATCCGGGACGGGTGGACGTGATCGGCGGAGGTGCGCTGGTCGTGAAGGTGTTGGCGGAGGAATTGGCGGAGCGCGCGGGCATTTCCGCCATGACTGTCAGTGAGCATGACATTCTCGACGGTATAGCCCTGTCTATCAGCTAGTTCTCGGGATGTGGACACTACATTCCACCTTTTGGGTGAAGAATCGACTATACCGATTCAGAAAGTGACGGCTTTGTGACAGGGCATTGCCGTGAACGGGTTCTCACTTATGTTTACGCTCGTCTGACGCGGCGGTGAATGATCCGCCGCGCGTGATGACCCCGGAAATCACTGCTGGGGCACGCGTGGAAGCGGGAGGACCTACATGCGAAAGGGACGTTTGGCCGCAATGGTCGCGGCCCCGCTGGCGGTGGCGATGCTCGCCACTGCTTGCGGTGGTGGCGGCAGCGGCTCCGGAGAGGACGGCATCATCACCCTCGACTGGGGTGAGCCGGAGAATCCTCTGGTCCCGGCGAACACCACCGAGGAAAACGGTGGCTTCATCGTCAACGCCATGTTCACCGGTCTGGTCGAGTACCGGGCCAGTGATCTGAAGGTGGAGAACCAGGTCGCGGACTCGATCGAGAGCACCGACCACCAGAACTACACGATCAAGCTGAAGCCGGGCTGGACGTTCCACGACGGGTCCCCGGTCAAGGCCAAGAACTTCGTGGACGCCTGGAACTACAACGCATACGGTCCGAACGGCCTCCAGGGTGCCAGCTTCTTCGAGCTGATCGACGGCTACGACCAGATGCAGTCCGAAGACCCGGACGGCGAGGACGGCCCGCAGCAGGCCCCGGCGCCGGCGGCCAAGGAGCTGGCCGGTCTCAAGGTCGTCGACGACAACACCTTCACGGTCAAGCTGAAGCAGCCGTTCACGATCTTCCCGGTGGTGCTGGGCTACTCCGCCTACATGCCGCTCCCGGACTCGTTCTTCAAGGACCCGAAGGCCTTCGAGGCCCACCCGATCGGCAACGGGCCGTTCAAGTTCGAGTCCCGCGTTCCGAACCAGGAGCTCAACCTCGCCGCGTACGAGAACTACGCGGGCACGAACAAGCCGACCATCAAGGGCGCCAAGTTCAAGGTCTACGAGCAGCTCGACGGCGCCTACCAGGACCTGGTCTCGGGCAACCTGGACTTCCTGCGGGCCATCCCGGTCTCCGCGCTGGTCGGCGACAAGTGGAAGCAGGACCTCGGCGAGCGCGCGAAGCAGAAGCCGGGCCTGCTGACCCAGACGATGGGCTTCCCGATCTACGACGAGAAGTTCAAGAACCCCTTGCTGCGCAAGGCGATCTCGATGTCGGTCGACCGCAAGACGATCACCCAGCAGGTGTTCGCCGGCGGTCGTGACCCGATGGACGGCTTCGCCACCCCGGCCGTCGAGGGCTACCGCCCGAACCAGTGCGGTGAGGCCTGCGAGTTCAACCCGGAGAAGGCCAAGCAGTACCTGCAGCAGGCGGGTGGCTTCCAGGGCGTGCTGACCGTCGAGACCAACGGCGACGGCGGCCACAACGAGTGGGCGCAGGCCGTGGCCGCGAGCATCAAGCAGAACCTCGGCATCGAGACCCAGTTCGTCCCGGTCCCGACGTTCGGCGAGTTCCGGCAGAAGGCCAACTCGTTCAAGTTCTCCGGCATGTTCCGGACCGGCTGGAAGGCCGACTACCCGAACATCGAGACCTTCCTGACCCAGCTGTATCGCACGAACGCGTCGTCCAACGACTACAAGTACAGCAACCCGGCGTTCGACGCGGCGCTCGACAGGGCGAACGCGGCCCCGACCGTCGAAGCGGCCACCGCCGCCTACGCCGATGCGGAGAAGCTGCTGGCCGACGACCTGCCGCTGGTCCCGCTGTGGTCGCAGCCGGTGCAGTACGGCTTCTCGGAGCGGATCGCTGAAGGTGAGGTCAAGGCTTACCGTGAGCTTGACCTGACCACGGTGCGCCTGAAGTAAGAACCGAGCCGGAGCCCGGCCCGCCGTGATCCGGCGGGCCGGGCCCTGCATTGGCTGTGATTAGGAGGCCCGAATGGGTCGCTACGTGTTGCGGCGGCTGCTGCAACTGATCCCGGTGTTCATCGGGACAACTCTGATCATCTACTTGCTCGTCTGGGCGATTCCGGGTGACCCGTTCGCGGGAAAGTGCGGCGACCGCGGTTGCCCGCCCGCCTACATCGCCGAGATGCACGCGAAGTACAACCTCGACGATCCGCTGGTCATCCAGTACTTCAAATACCTGGGGAAGCTCCTCACTGGTGATTTCGGGGAAACCTACGCGGGTGTGGAGATCAGCACGCTGATCCAGAACGCCTACCCGACCACCATCAAACTCGCCGTCGTCGCGCTGATCATCGAGGGTGTCATCGGCCTGGCGGCCGGCATCCTGACCGGCCTGCGCGGCCGCGGCTTCCTGGACAACCTGGTCCTGGTGTCCACCCTGTTCCTGATCTCGCTGCCGGTGTTCGTCACCGGTTTCGTGCTGCAGATCACCCTGGGCAGCGAACTCGGCATCATCAAGCCGACGGTCAGCGCGAATCCGTCCATCGGTGAGCTGATCGTGCCCGGCTTCGTGCTCGGCTCGCTGTCCATGGCCTACGTGGCGCGGTTGACCAGGACCAGCATGATGGAGAACCGCCACGCGGACTTCGTCCGGACCGCGGTCGCCAAGGGCCTGGAGCCCAAGCGCGTGGTCGGCGTGCACCTGCTGCGGAACTCGCTGATCCCGGTGATCACCTTCCTGGGGACCGACCTCGGCACGCTGATGGGTGGCGCGATCGTCACCGAGGGCGTGTTCAACATCCGCGGTATCGGCGGCCTGGTCTTCAAGTCGATCCTGACCAAGGAAGGCGCCACGGTGACCGGGATCGTCACCCTGCTGGTGCTGGTTTACCTGCTGATGAACCTGCTCGTGGACATCCTCTACGCGGTTCTCGACCCGAGGATCCGATATGACTGACCAAAGCGCTTCCAGTCTGGTCACCGGCCCGGCCGTCGGGCCGGACGAACCGGTGCCCGCCGCCAGCGGCGGCAAGAACAGCAAGCCCCGCGGCCTCTGGGGCGACGCGTGGCTGGACCTGCGGCGCCGCCCGCTGTTCCTCGCGGCGTCGCTGATCATCCTGGCGCTGCTGTTCATCGCCGCGTTCCCGAGCTTGTTCACCTCGGCCGACCCGGCCTTCCAGGACCTCGCCAAGGTGCGGCAGACCCCGTCCGCGGACGCCTGGTTCGGCTACGACAACCTCGGCCGGGACATCTTCGCCCGCGCCGTCTACGGCACCCGTGCGTCGATCGCGGTGGGCCTGCTGGCCACGCTGCTGACCGTGGTGCTCGGCGGCGCCGTCGGCATCATCGCCGGCTACTTCGGCGGCTGGGTGGACAACCTGCTGTCCCGGTTCTCCGAGATCTTCCTGGGCCTGCCGTTCGTGCTGGGCGCGATCGTCATCCTGACCACCTTCAACGCCGAGGTGGCCATCCCCAGCTCGACGCGGATCATCGCCCAGGTGGTGCTGACGATCGCCGTGCTGTCGTGGCCGATCTCGATGCGCATCATGCGGTCGGCGGCGATCTCGGCGAAGCAGCAGGACTACGTGAAGGCCGCTCGGGCGCTCGGTGCCAGCGCGCCGCGGATCATCCTCCGGCACATGCTGCCGAACTGCCTCGCGCCGGTCCTGGTGTACTCCACGATCGCGCTGGGCGGCTTCATCGGTGCCGAGGCGACGCTGTCGTTCCTGGGCATCGGGTTGCGCGACCCGGTCGTGTCGTGGGGCGTGATGATCGCCGAGTCGCGGAACTACATCCAGGCGGCGCCGCACCTGCTGTTCTTCCCGGCCGGGTTCCTGGTCGTCACGGTGCTGGCGTTCGTGATGCTCGGTGACGCCGTGCGCGACGCGCTCGACCCGAAGCAGAAGTAGGAGAAACCGCTTTGTCTACTGTGGACAACAAGGCCCCGGCGGAGCGGCTGCTGGAGGTCGAGGACCTGCACGTGGAGTTCCGCACCCGGGACGGCGTCGCCAAGGTCCTCAACGGCGTCAGCTACCACGTCGACGCCGGTGAGACCCTCGCGGTGCTGGGCGAATCCGGCTCGGGCAAGAGCGTCACCGCGCAGACCATCATGGGCATCCTGGACATCCCGCCGGGCGCGATCACCGGCGGCTCGATCAAGTACCAGGGCGAGGACCTGCTCGCCGCGTCGGACCGCCGCCGGCGGGAGCTGCGCGGCGAGTCGATGGCGATGATCTTCCAGGACGCGCTGTCCGCGCTGAACCCGGTCTACACCGTCGGGTTCCAGATCGCCGAGCAGCTGCGGACCCGCCGCGGCATGTCCCGCAAGGACGCCATGGCCAGGGCCGTCGAGCTGCTGGACCAGGTGAAGATCCCGAACGCGAAGCAGCGCGTGAAGGAGTACCCGCACCAGTTCTCCGGCGGCATGCGGCAGCGCGCGATGATCGCGATGTCGCTGGCGCTGGACCCGGAGCTGCTCATCGCCGACGAGCCGACCACGGCGCTGGACGTCACGGTGCAGGCCCAGATCATGGACCTGCTCGACGAGCTGCGCCGGGACCGCGGCATGGGCCTCATCCTGATCACCCACGACCTGGGCGTGGTCGCCGAGGTCGCGGACCGGATCGTGGTGATGTACGCGGGCCGGATCGTGGAGAGCGCGGACGCGTACTCGCTCTACAAGCAGCCGGGCCACCCGTACACCGAGGGCCTGATGCGGTCGATCCCGCGCCTGGACCTCAAGGGGCAGGAACTGGAGACCATCAAGGGGCTGCCGCCGAACCTGCTCGCGGTGCCCCCGGGCTGCCCGTTCCACCCGCGCTGCGCGCGCGCCGTGGAACGCTGCAGCCAGGAGGTCCCGACCTACCACCAGCTGGGCCTGGGGCGGGCCAGTGCCTGCCACTTCGCCGAGGAGTTGATTACCCGTGGCTGAGCCGATCCTCCAGGTGCGGGACCTGGTCAAGCACTTCCCGGTGACCCAGGGCGTGCTGTTCAAGCGCACGATCGGCCACGTGCGTGCCGTCGACGGCGTGTCGTTCGACCTCAACCGAGGCGAAACCCTCGGCGTGGTGGGCGAGTCCGGCTGCGGCAAGTCGACCCTGGCGCAGGTGCTGATGCGGCTGGAGAAGCCGACCAGCGGCAGCGCCCTGTTCGAGGGTCGCGACATGTTCAAGATGCACGGCGCCGAGCTGCGCAAGCTGCGGCGCGATCTGCAGATCGTGCTGCAGGACCCGTACACCTCGCTGAACCCGCGGCGCACCGTCGGCGACATCATCGGGGAGCCGTTCGAGATCCACCCCGAGGTGGCGCCGAAGGGTGAGCGGCGGCGGAAGGTGCAGGAACTGCTGGAGGTGGTCGGGCTCAACCCGGAGCACATCCAGCGCTACCCGCACCAGTTCTCCGGCGGTCAGCGGCAGCGCATCGGCATCGCGCGGGCGCTGGCGCTGAAGCCGAAGGTGATCATCTGCGACGAGCCGGTGTCGGCGCTGGACGTGTCGATCCAGGCGCAGGTGATGAACCTGCTCGGCGACCTGCAGCAGGAGTTCGGGCTGTCGTACGTGTTCATCGCCCACGACCTCGGCGTGGTCCGCCACCTGTCGGACCGCGTGGCGGTGATGTACCTGGGCAAGGTCGTGGAGATCGGCTCCGACGAGCAGATCTACGAGCACCCGCAGCACCCGTACACGCAGGCGCTGCTGTCGTCGGTGCCGGTGCCGGACCCGACGCTGCGCGGCAAGCGCGAGGTGATCCGCCTGACCGGCGACGTGCCGAGCCCGGCGAACCCGCCTTCGGGCTGCCGCTTCCGCACCCGCTGCTGGAAGGCGCAGGACATCTGCGCGGAGCAGGTCCCGGAGCTGGAGGTCCGCCTGGGCAGCCACCCGTCGGCCTGCCACTTCGCGGAGGAACGCCCCCGCGTGGTGTCCTGACGGGAGAGTTTCGAGGCGCAGGGCGCCTTCGAGCCGCTGGCTCGGAGGCGCCCTGCGCTTGTCCGATGGCCAGATTCGGCCGGGGTCGTGAGCGGTTCGGATCGCTGTGGCGCTCCAAAGTGCTCACGAGCCCGGGGGTCAGCCGAGCGGGCGGAGGCCTGCGTAGAGGACCGCCAGTTCGCTGGCCGGGCGTTGTTCGGCGACCGCTCGGCGGTACATGTTCAGGCCCCCCACGATCAGCGATCGCAGCTCCGCCGTCGTCAGGTCCGCGCGTACCGCGCTCGCGTGCTGCGCGCGTTCCAGGAGGGTGCCGATGGCGTCGTTGAAGTCGGTTTCGAGGCAGGCCGTTTTCGGTGGCTGCCCGGTCGATTCCAGTGCGTCGCAGATGTCCTTGTTCAGCGCGGCGTGCTCGATGACGCGCTGGAAGTAGTCGAAGAACGCGCTGCCGGGATCGCCGGACTCCGCCTGGTCGCGGGCTTCGTCGACCATCGCCCGGATCCGCTCCGCCACGACGGCCTCGAAAAGCGCTTCCTTGGTGGGGAAGTGGCGGTAGACGGTGCCGGGGCCGACGCCGGCGCGGCGGGCGATGTCGTCCAGCGGGACGGCCAGGCCTTCGGCGGCGAACAGCTCCTGGGCCGCGGCGAGGACCCGTTCGCGGTTGCGCTGGGCGTCCGCGCGCAGCCGTTTTCCGGGGGCGTTCTCGGTCGTCACGGGTCGAGCCTACCGCTTTCGTGGACAACCGGGGCGCACGTTCCGTATTGTTTAAGCGGGGCGCACGTTCCGGTTGTGCCCATAGATGCGGAGGCCGAAGTGTCCGAACCAGAAGGAATCGTGCTCGTCGTCGGAGCCACCGGGCAGCAGGGCGGGGCCACGGCCGCCAAGCTGCTCGCCCGCGGCTGGCGCGTTCGAGCACTCACTCGCAACGCCACCGGAGCCGCCGCGCGGCGGCTGGCCGAGGCCGGCGCGGAACTGGTCCAAGGCGACATGGACGACCAGGAAGTGCTCGATGCCGCGATGCGGGGCGTGCACGGCGTTTTCAGCGTCCAGCCGACCTTCGTCACGCCCGAGCTGTCGCCGGGCATCAGCCACGAGGACGAACGCCGCTGGGGCAAGAACGTCGCGGACGCCGCGAAAGGCGCCGGCGTGCAGCACCTCGTCTACGCCTCGGCGGTCAACGCGGATCGGCGCACCGGCGTCGTCACTCTGGAGAACAAGAGGGAGATCGAGGAGCACATACGCGAGCTGGGAATTCCGGCCACGATGCTGCGGCCGGTGTCGTTCATGGAGAACTACGTGGCGATGATGCCCGGCCAGGCCGCCGCGGGTGACGAGCTGGTGAGCGCGGTCCGGGCCGACGTGTCGCAGCCGCT
Organism: Saccharopolyspora sp. NPDC045941; assembly: GCF_056431445.1. Lineage (NCBI taxonomy): Bacteria > Bacillati > Actinomycetota > Actinomycetes > Pseudonocardiales > Pseudonocardiaceae > Saccharopolyspora > Saccharopolyspora sp. NPDC045941. The sequence continues at coordinate 3,834 of NZ_JBWKKU010000094.1, read as the reverse complement.
GATCGCGCTCGACGACATCGGCGAGTTCGCCGCGCTGGCCTTCGAGGATCCCGGCGACTACATCGGCCGGGAGGTGGAGATCGCCGGGGATTCGTTGACACCGCCCGAGATCGCGGACGCGCTGTCCCGCGCGACCGGTCGGCGGCTCCGCCACGTCGAGCTGCCGCTGGAGCCGCTGCGCGAGCAGAACCCCGACCTCCACCGCGCCTACACGGCGATCAACGAGCTCGACATGACGGTGGACATCCCGGCCCTGCGCCGCCGCCACCCGGGCCTGATGACCTTCGAAACCTGGCTGGCGACCCGGGGCCGGGCCCTGCTCGGCGCCTGAATGAGTCGTGAGTGCTGGGTCCGGTAAGAACCGGACTCAGCACTCACGAGCCGGCTCAGGCGGAGCGTTCTCCCGTGCCGATGCGGGGGAAGGGGTGGATGGAGAACACCACTTCGACCGGCACCTCGAAGTGCTCTGCGATGCGCAACGCCAGGTACAGGCTCGGGCTGTACTCGCCGCGCTCCAGGTAGCCGATCGTCTGGTAGTGCACGCCGAGCGCTTCGGAGAGCTGCCGGCGGCTGATGCCGCGTTCGGCCCGCAACATCGCGATGCGGTTGTAGATCGTCTCGCTCATGACTGGTCCGCCTCTCCGCGATTCACAGTGGTGGTTGCGTCCAGCACGAATCTCCCGTTTCGCGGTTTCTTGTGGCTGGTTTGCGTCACGGTCCCCTGGGGTGCGGTTGAGGAGGACTGAGGTTGACAAGGGCTACTCATGTCTCCTCCGCCCGCGTCACCGCACGCGCTGCATGGCCTTTTCGCGACGCGCGGCCATGCTCGACCCCGATTCGCGCCGCGCCATCCGGCGCAGCAGGACAGGAGCCACCACCAGCCCGATCACGGCCCACAGGCCGAGCACCCCGACAGTCTCCAGGTGTCGCCAGGACTCGCCGATCTCGGCCGCCGCCAGCCCGTCCGGCAGCAGTGCCGAGCGCATGCCCAGCCCCAGCCAGTACATCGGGAACGCCTGCGCGATCCACTGCAGCCACTCCGGGTACTCGGTGATGGGGTAGAAGATCCCGGAGATCGCGATCAGCCCCATCATCGGCACCATGACCATGCCCAGGCTCCGCGGGCTGGAGAACAGCGAGCCGATGATCGCCCCGATCGGCATCGTCGCGATCAGCCCCAGCACCAGCACCCACGCGAGGGTCAGCCAGGTGTCGACGCCGGTGGCGAGGCCGTCGAACATCACCAGGCCGGGCACCAGCAGGATCAGCAGGCTGACCAGCGACATGCAGCCGATCAGCGTGATCTTGCCGATCAGGTAGCCGAGCATCCCGTCGGGTGTCGCCTTGGCGCGCAGCAGGGTGCCGTCCTCGCGCTCGACGGTCAGCAGTTGGGCGATGTTGATCAGCCCGGCGAACCCGATGCCCATGCCGAGCGCCCCGGGCAGCGTCATCGCGCCCAGCGAGAAACCGGCCACAGTGGACCCGCTCTGGAACGACATCACGACCAGCAGGATCACGGTGGGGAACAGGTAGCCCCACAGGTCCTGCGCGGTGGTCAGGGTCTGGCGGAATTCGATCCAGCCGCGCTGCAGGCCGGCTCGTGCTGCGGTCGCCTTCACCGGTTCGCCTCCTCGGTGCCGCCGTTGTTCTCCGTGGAGAAGGTCAGCGCGACGTTCTCGCCCCGACCGGATTCGTGGGCGCGCACCATCGCCATGTAGGTGTCCTCCAGGGTCGCCCGGCGCACCTCCAGTTCGGTGATCTCGTCGCCGTGCTGGGCGAACAGGCCCCGGACGAACTGGGTGGCGTCGGTGGTCGGGTGCACGAAGCGCTGGCCGTTCCGGGTCCACTTCACCTCGGACTCGGCGGCCACCTGCCGGGACAGCTCGTCGGCGGAGCCGTCGGCGACGATCCGGCCGCCGGCCAGGATCAGGATGCGGTCGGCCAGCTTCTCGGCCTCGTCCAGGTCGTGGGTGGTGAGCAGGATGCCGGTGTTGTCGTCGTCGGCGAGCCGGTGCACGAGGTCGTGGAACTCGCGGCGGGCCTGCGGGTCGAAGCCGACCGTGGGCTCGTCCAGGAACAGCAGCTCCGGGCGCCCGACGATGCCGATCGCCACGTCGAGCCGGCGGCGCTGGCCACCGGAGAGCTGCCCGGCCCGCTTGTTCGCGTGCTCGGACAGGCCGACCGCCGCGACGAGTTCGTCGACGTCCCAAGGGCGGGTGATCCGGTCCGTGGAGTACGGCGCGTAGTAGGTCCCCAGGTGCGCCAGCAGTTCCCGGACCCGCCACTTGCTGTGGTCGCGCCAGGACTGCAGCACGACACCGAGCCGGGCCCGCCAGCGCTCGTCGCCGTGCGCTGGGTCGGCGCCGAGCACCTGGACGTCGCCGCCGGAGCGCATCCGGAAGCCCTCCAGGATCTCGATCGTCGTGGTCTTGCCCGCCCCGTTCGGCCCCAGCAGCGCGACCACCTCGCCACGGCGCGCGGTGAGGTCGACGCCCTTGAGGACATCGGTCGTGCCGTAGCGCATCCGCAGGTCGCGGACGTCGAGCACGGTGTCCTCGTCCGGTAACCGCACCGGCGGCGGTGGTGCCTCCGATTCATTCGCGACTGTCATAACCCCAGTGCCTTTCGTAGCAGTGGTAGCTCTGCATGTAGCACACATACTACACATCGAAGGATCACTGCTTCGGTCGCTGCTGAGGCTGCGGCTGGGCGACGGGGCGAGTCGGATGAATCGGGAAGGCTGCCGCGATTGCCCGTTCGTGCGATTGCGATCATTGGCGAATTCACTCGGCGAAGCCTCGAAGTGAAGTTGCTTCCGGATTCAGCATCGTGCTATTTCGACGTGATCGAATGGCTCGTTGAAAATGATCTCGGGGAGTGGATCAAACTTTGCGATCTACGTGTCGCCAAAAAGGGTGCAGTGCGCCTTCGGTCTGCTGTCGGTGTCTCGTTGAGCTGGGAAAAGAACCATCGCTGTTGAGCTCACCGATTCGTGTCTCCGTTTTCCTGAAAGTGGTATCACCGAATGAGGTGAGTGCTTGGATTTCGAGTTGTCGTCCTTTGTGGAGTGGCGGATACGGTATTCGGTGCGAGGCCTCCGGGAGAGCATTGGGCTGGATCCGGTTCGCCTCGTCCGAATCGATCGGCGCGAAACTCGTCGCCGCACGTCCCGGTTCTCATGGAAGGAAGTGCCTTGATGCGTACTGCGAAGCGCGTGCTGGCTGTTGCCGCGGTGAGCTTCCCGCTGCTGCTCGGAGCGACGGCCGTGGCGATGGCCGACGGTCACCACGATGGATCTCCCACGCAGGAGCAGAACCAGGACGAAGTCCAGGTGAGCAAGCCGACGAACACGAACGTTTCGCCCGCGAACGTGATCCAGATCGGCGGCCACAAGCAGGTCGCCAACACCGGCTCGAACCAGACCAACAACGCCGACCAGAACCAGGAAGGCGACTGGGACGGCAACGCCCAGGCACAGCTGGTCAAGGACGACGGCTCGCCGACGCAGGTGCAGAACCAGGACGAGATCCAGGTGAGCAAGCCGACGAACACGAACGTTTCGCCCGCGAACGTGATCCAGATCGGCGGCAAGGAGCAGGTCGCCAACACCGGCTCGACGCAGACCAACAACGCGAACCAGAACCAGGTCGGGGACTGGGAGGACAACACCCAGGCCCAGGTGGTCGGCCACCACTGACCTCCCGCGAAGACCGCCCGGAAGGCCCCGCTCCTGCTCGGAGGGCGGATTCCAGGGGTCGTTGCAACACAAGTGATCAACTGGCTTCGGTCAGGAGTTTAGCCAAGCGCTCGGCTGGGGTGTCCCAGCCGAGCGTT
>NZ_JBWKKU010000093.1:0-31396 GCF_056431445.1 Saccharopolyspora sp. NPDC045941 | reverse complement strand
CGACTCCCCGAACACCACGAAGCCATCGTCCGCTGGGCCATGATCCACACCACCAGCAAACGCCTCACCCGCGTTTAGGAACAGGCTCTAAGACAGCGACGATCGACTGCACTACGTCTTCGAGTACGACCCGTACGGTGACGTCGTGAGCATCCATGACTCGCCCGAGGGCAGCACGCCGCAACTGGCGGCAGCCCTTGACGGCGTTGACATGCCGGACTTCTACCGCGAGGGCTTCGCCCTGCCTGCGGGCATCGACCGCTCGTCGATCCCACTCCTGGGCGGGTAGTCGGGGTTGGAGAGCAGTGCTGGTGCCCCGCGTGACACTCTGTCGCGCGGGGCACGTTGTACACGCATCCGTGATGCCCGTCCCCTGCTGCAAAGAGTGGGCGCAAGCGAGGAGGGGCACCGTGTCCGGGCCAACCACCGATACCCCCGGAATCCCCGAGGAAGAGGTCGCCGGTCGCGTCGGCGCATGGTGGGGTGAGGGTGGGCGCGGTGGCCAACTGGCCTTTCTCGTCCCTCCTGCCGGCCATGACACCTCGACCGTCATGCGGGAGGTGCACGAGGACGTACCGGGGAGTGTTCTCGTCGACGCCACCGGCCTCACCGCCGAGCAGGTCATGCAGCAGGCCCTTGTGGCACTCGGCGTCGATCTGTCCGCGGAGGAGCGGAACGACTGGCGTTTCGCGCTCGGCTCGTGGCCCGAGGAGCGGTTGCTGCTGGTCGTCAACGCCCACCGCGCCGGGCCGACACGGCGGTCGCACGAGGCCGAGCGGTTGGTGACCTCGACCCTTCCGCGACTGGCGCGTGGCGAGTTGGGCGTGGTGGTCCACGTGGTTCCCGAGTTGCTGCCGGCCCACGTTTATCCCAGAGCGGTGTTTCGGCTGTCCGCGGCAGCCGTCGAGCATCCGCCGGCGGTAAAGGAGTCCGTTGCCGTGCGGGCGTTGGCACTGGCCGAGCCCCGCGTCGCACCCGTCCCCGTTTGGGCCCGACTTGTCACCGCGCTGACCGGTGAAGCGGCATCCGAGGACGAACTCGCTGAATTCGCGAGGGAGAGGCCCGAAATTCTTCGGCTGGGACCTCTCGGTGTTTCCTTTGTGGACGAGGGCCTGGCCGAGACCTTGCGCCAAGAGGTCGAATCTGCCGAACTCTCCAGCGTACATGAGCAGTTGGCTGGTTGGCTGATGCGCTCGGCTTCGGATTTTCGCCACCCCGAGGGGTGGGCCGAAGGCGGTGCCGTCGGCCTGTACGCGGCCACTGGGCTCGCCATGCACGCCGTACAGGCAGGAACGTTCGACGAAGTTCTTCGGGACGGACGCGTCATCGCCAATCTGCCGCAAACGGCACTCATGGACGCGGCACGAAGCATCAGCTTCATCATCTCCGGGAACACGGCTGCTGCTGACGCGATTCATCTGTGGGGGTGGGGAGTCACACCGCGGCATCAGACGGAGTGGGCTTCGCACTTGATGGCGCTTTCGCGCGACGATCTCGAAATCGCGTCCGCTGTCGCCACGTCTGGTGTGGCACTGCCCTGGCAGGTCAAGTGGGCCCATTGGCGGCCGCCGGGTGGCTATCACGTGCGCTACCTGCGGGCCGGGAGATTTGCCGCCCTGGCGGAGGTGCGCTGGCAGGGGCGACCCGCCATCGCCGGTTTGCAGCAGCGGACGGTGGACGGTGCACAGCAGCCGTTCGTCTCGATCTGGGACGTGGAGACGGGAGAGCGTGTCGCCCACCCTTGGGAACACGACGAGATTCCGGCGGAGCATCGTGCAGACCTCACCTGGCCCGCGTCCCCCGGGAGCGGCTCCGTCGCGCCTTCTCGTGTCCAAGAACTGTTCGCCTCGTCGTCACCCCGACGAAACAAGCGCGCTTTCATGCTGCCCTGCGAGCCGCTGGCCGTGGGGGAAGTCGTCGTCTTCGCAGGAGACTTGGGACTGATCGTCATCAAGCCCGCGGACGGCGTGAACATCTCCGACTTCGGCGCCTCGCAGCAACCCCTGAGCTGGGACTACGCGGACGCGGGCCCGTGCAGTCCGATCGAATCGCCGGGGCCGAGCCACGAGGACCTCATCGCTCTGTTCGGCGAGGACGCGCTCTATCCCATCGAGGTCGAGGACCTTCCGGATCGGCTCACCCACGCGGCGACGCGCGAACTCCTCCTCGATTTCGGTCTGCCGTACATGATGGAGGGGGCCATGGGGCTCTTCCCGTTCGGCAGCTGGGAGATCGGAATTCTCGACGAGCTGCCCTCCTGGCCCGGGGGAATCGAGCCCGTCCCCGAAAGCGGGCCCTTCTTCCAGATCGGCAAGTGGATGGGCGGCAAGCTCGTCATCGACGGCCCCACCGGACATGTCCTGCGCGTTCCCGCGGAGCCGGGCCAGGATCGCCTCGCCGGCCTTCCCTCCGCGCACAGCCTCGTGGATTTCCTCACCATGGTCGCTCTGTACGTCATCGGGCTGCGAACGCGGAGCATTCTGCCCCCGGCCAGTTCCGAGCGAGAGCAGATCACCTATTGGGTCCTGAGAGCACTGGTCGAAGTCGACGAGACAGGCGGTGACCAGCCCGCCTGGTCGTACGTGCTCCACAACGACTGACACAACAAGTGCCACACCGGTTTCGGCGCATCAGCCGGAGAGGCAGGCTGCAACCGCAGGCCTGCGCGCCCGCGGGCGCCGAAGTCATCCGCCTCGCGGAGAACTGCCCGTGGCGCTTGTCCCACGGGCAACCGGATGGTTTCTCCGGGTCGTCGCCCATTCGCGGATGGGGGTCAGGTCGATCGGCTCGCTGCGCCGCCATCCGCTGTTCCATCGACAACGAGATGTCCAGCAGCCGGGCGGTGGAACTCGTCGCGATCCGCGTACGGACGACCAGCAGAGACGCAGAGCGGTCAGCATGGGGATCCCGGCAACGGTGCAGCAGCCGCTGCTGTTCGCCGCCGCCGTCCAGCCGCCCATCGCGCACGAGCTCGGCGATGACAGCAACCTACTGCGTCGGGCCGGATAGCTGTCGGGGCGATGCGGGCATCACCACAGTGGACTCATCAGCGGGCTCCGCAGTGTGGTCCTCACCGTTTCGTCGCGATGCCGCCGGCCTCCGCGTCGACGGTGCGGAAGGTGAACCGCATCTTCCCAATCCAGATCTCGTCGCCGTCGGCCAGCTCCACCGACTCCACCGAACGCCGGTTGACGTAGGTGCCGTTGAGAGACCCACCGTCCACCAGGACGCACCGGCCGGCGCGCACCGCCAGTTGGGCGTGGTACCGGGACACGGTCACATCGTCGACCACGATGTCGCAGTCGCGGTGCCGCCCGATCAACGTCAGCGACGCGCTGATCGCGAACTCCGCTCCCGTGGCAGGCCCGCGACTGACCACCAACCGCATGCGACCCACCGCTCCGCCCGACTCCGGGATGAGCTCGTGCAACGGCACCGCGGCAAGCAGGTCATGCCGAGCCCGCGTCGCCCCGTCCCGAGCAGCCTTGTGCAACGGTGCAGCAGCAACACCAACCTGGTCCATCAACTGCTCTCCTCGCGACCGATCAAGCCGGGACGGGCACCCACCGGGCGCACTCCCCGGAACCGCTATCAGCATGCGGGGCGTTGACAGCCCTCTGACCAGGCCCTTCGTCACTCAGTCACGGTGCTTTGCGTCACCTGTCTCAGGTGTGGGTGCGCGCCGCGCGGGGTTCGACCGCCGCACTCCCCGCACACCACCGACCCGGCCAACGCGCACTCACGCCTCTGGCCGTCCTTGGTCGGCCGCGCAGCCCGTATCCCTTAGGCGGGCATTGCGAAGGGAAGGCAACCCCATTGACCTGGGATGTGTCTATGCCGAAGGGGATGCATGCGCATCGCCCTGAACGGCGCTGCCTGGGGACCCGTGAGTACTTCGATATAGCAACCCAAGGTACTCACGGCCGATCACCTGCGTCAGAGCGCTTGTCGCTCCAGGCCGGGCTGGTGGGCGGTGAGCTCGGTGGCGGCGCGGATGAGGTAAGCGATCCAGCGGTTCTTGGTGCCTTCGCGCCAGGCGATCGCGATGTCGTACGGGCTGGCGTCGGGCACCGGCCGGTAGGCGATGTCGTCGCGGGGATTCCGTTCGGCGAGCGAGGTCGGGATCAGGGCCACGGCTTGGCCCAGGGCAACGGTTTCCAGCAGTTGCGAGCTGTCCCGGACGACCGGTCCGTGCGCAGCATCTTGGCCCGCCCAGTACTCGCGTTGCACGGCGGTCGAACCGGGGCACTGCGGCATCGGCTGCCCGGCGAAGTCGCGGCAGCCCAACTGCTCGCGGGCGGCCAGTTCGTGGCCGACGGGAATGGCGGCCACCCTGGGTTCGGTGAGCAGCAGCTCGACCTCCAGGCCGGGGTAGTCCAGCGGCGACCCCAGCAGCGCCAGGTCGGCGCGCCCGGCGCGCACCATGTCGGCCTGCTCGTCGTAGCCGCTCACGGCGATTTCCACCTGCGGCGCGCCCGGCTCCTGCGCGACAGCCGCCACGATCCGGCGCAGCAGATCGGTTGCCACCCCCGGTTTCGCAGTTACGACCAGGGTGGGCCGCGCCGCTGTGCGGCGAGTGCGGTGGGCGGCGGCGGATACCGCGGCCAGCACGCGCTCCGCCTCGTCGAAGAGGATCTGACCCGCATCGGTGAGCGCGACCTCCCGGCTGTTGCGTCGGAACAGCTCTACGCCCAGCCGCCGTTCGAGCTGGCGGATAGCCCTGGACAGCGGCGGCTGCGCGATCCCCAACCGCCGCGCGGCCCGGGAGAAGTTGAGTTCTTCCGCCACTGCGCGGAAGTAGCGCAGTTCCCGCACTTCGAGGTCGGCCATACCGGCAGGGTATAGCAGCAGATCGAATCGATCTTTCCGCTTCGCGGATCCCCGCTGCTGGAATGACCACGTTGGACCACGACGATGCGAAAGAAGTCTGGATGCACAGCGGTGAAGTCGCACTGGTGACGGGTGCGAACAAGGGAATCGGCCGGGAGATCGTCCGGCGGCTGGCGGCCGAGGGCATGACCGTCTACCTCGGTGCCCGGGACGCCGAACTCGGCCGTCGGGCCGAAACGAAACTAGACGGAGATGTCCGCTTCGTGCAGCTGGACGTGACCTGGCAGGACACGGTCGACGCCGCGGTTCGGCGCATAGGTGCCGAATTCGGCAGGCTCGACGTCCTGGTCAACAACGCGGGCATCACCAACGAATGGGAAACCGCGGTCGAAGAGGTCAGCGCGGCGCAGCTGCGGGAGGTCTACGAGGTCAACGTGTTCGGCCCGGTCGCGATGACGCACGCATGCATCCCGCTGCTGCGCCGATCCGCGAACGCCCGGGTGGTGAACCTGTCCAGCCCGCTCGGCTCGCTCGACCTGATCAGCGACCAGGACCACCCGGTCTCGGGTGTCGGCCTGCTCGCCTACAGCTCGTCGAAGACGGCCCTGAACGCGCTCACCCTGCTGTACGCGAACGCGTTGCAAAAGCACGGAATCCGCGTCAACGCGGCAAATCCGGGCCTGGTCGCCACGGACCTCAACGCCCGATCGACACGCCCCCGAGGCGACCGGACTCCGGTGCAGGGCGCGGAAGTTCCGGTCCAACTCGCGCTGCTCGGCCCCGACGGCCCGACCGGCAAGTTCCGCGGCGGCGAGGACGGCAACTCCCTATCGGATCAGGTCCCCTGGTGACGTGCGCGTGAATGAGCAGGATGGACCTCGACGATTCGGAGTAGAGCAACACAAATGGCTGATCTCGAACAGAACAAGCAGACCGCACAAGCCTTCCTCAACCTGGTCTTCAACGACAAACAGCCGGCCGCGGCCTTCGCGCGATACATCGGCGCCGACTATCGCCAGCACAATCCGCACGCCCCCGACGGTGCCGAGTCGTCACTGCGGTTCCTCACCGGATTCGTTGCCGAGTTCCCGCAGCTCAGGCTGGATGTAAAACGTGTGATCGCGGAAGGCGACCTCGTTGTCACGCACAGCCTGATGAAGACCGCGCCTGAGGACAGGGGCAGCGCCATCGCGGACATCATCCGCATCCAGGACGGCAAGATTGTCGAACACTGGGACGTCGCTCAGCAAGTGCCCGAAACCGCAGCGAACGACAACACGATGTTCTGAACATCGAAACCCGCGCTCTTTCGAACTAGGGCGACCTTTCCACTCACGACCCCCCATCAGGTGAAGGGCGGAGGGCACCTTTGAGCGGCATGGCTGCCCAGTTCCTCCCGGGGTGGGGTGCGGCCGGTCGGTGCGTGGGGAGAGGAAGCGCACCGACCTGTGGGGTTTCACAAGTCGGTCCACGTGCTGCGACCTGCACCTTTCGGTGTCCCCGGCAGACAGGACATGATCGCAGGTCATGTCACTGCGTCTGCTTTACCTGATCTTCGTGCGCATGGTGGGCTGGCTGTGGCTGCTCGGCCGCTCGTCGGCGTCCAAGGACGTCGAGCTCCTGGTGCTGCGTCACGAGGTGGCCGTGCTGCGCAGAGCCAACCCGAAACCCCAACCCTCCTCGCCCCAGGCCCGCCGGTGCGAGAAGATCCGCTCGTCGCCCTCGGCCAGGACTTCGGAAGCGCTGTCGGACAGGTGATAGCCCGCGACGCCCCGGACCGCTCGGCGACCAGCAGTCCCCGCCGCTTCAACCGGGAGACCGCCGACCGCACGAGCGGTCCGTCCACCTCGAGCTCGCAGAGCAGCCGCACCGGTCTGGCGACGGAGAACCAGTCGCCCCGTTCCCGGGTGTACAACCCGTAGAGCGTCACGATCAACGCCCGCGGCGACCGCTCCCCGGCCGGCGGGTCGAACTCATCGTTCTGCGCACTTCTGACGGTCGTCAGGGAACAGCGCAGGAGACGCCGGGCTCCCGGTCAGTCCACTGGGGCGTAGCGCTCGTCACGCCAGGCCAGGGCTGCTCTGAGGCCCTCGGTCGCGACGAGTTCGGTGAACTCGGCTCGTTCGGGGGTGTCGGCGGAGTTGAGGACGGCGGCGATGTCGTGGTTCGCCTCCACCGCGTCGCGCAGGCCCATCGCCTCGTACGCCCGGGTGATGGCGCGCTTGGTGTATCGCAGGATGGCCAGCGGTGTCAGGGCGATCTTGGCCGCGAGCCGGTCCACGGTCGCTTCGAGCTCGGCGGGCGCGACCACCCGGTTGATCATGCCGAGCTCCAGGGCGCGCGCGGCATCAACGACGTCGCCGGTGTAGAGCAGCTCGTTCGTGGCCTTCTGCCCGAGCAGGAATGGCATGAGGAGGGTGACCGGGCCGGAGCCGAACCGGATCTCGGGTTCGCCGAACTGGGCGTCCTCGGTGGCGACGAGCAGATCGCAGGCCATGGCCAGTTCGCAGCCACCGGCGAGGCACCACCCGGAGACCGCGCCGATGACGGGTTTGTTCAGGGACCAGACCTTCATCGTCAGACCGATGTTGTTGGCCAGGCCGGCGTGCCACTGCTCCGCGGTCGAGACGCCCATCTCGACTTCCTGGGCGATGTCGTAGCCGACGCTGAAGGCGCGTTCTCCGCCGGCGAGGACCACGACCTTCACCGCGTCGTCGCGTTCTGCCGCGTCCAGTGCGTCGGTGAGCTCTCGCATCACCTCGACCGACAGAGCGTTCAGCTTCTTCGGCCGGTCGATCGTCAACCACGCGACGGGACCGCGGGTTTCGCTGCGCACGAACTCCATGCTGTTCCTCCTGTGCTGGTTCCGGTTCTGGCTGGGTGGGGCGGCGTCAGATCTATGCGAGGACGGTGGAGACGCGCACCGCGTTGGCGAGGGTGTCGCGGATGGGCGAGCGCTGCTGGACCGCTTCGGTGAGCTCCTGCAGACCTTCCCGGGAGGTGTTCGGGGACTCCGCGTGCACCGTCACCCGGATCTCCTGCGCACCTGGACGGACCGACTTGTCCAGCCCGAGGAAACCCTGCAGGTCGAAGTCGACCTCCATGTCCAGCCGCAGCGACGAGAGTTCGATGCCCCGGGCGGCGGCGTTGGCCGCGTAGGTCACGGCGTAGCAGCCGGCGAGAGCTTGCAGGACGTACTCCCCCGGGCTGGCCGCCGTGTCAGTGCCCAGCAGGGCGGCGGGCTCGTCGGACTCCAGCGTGTAGCGCGCGGTCCGGTCCTCTACGCGGCTCCCGGCTTGGCGGACTTCGCCGGTGGTAGCGGTCTGACGGCAGCCGCCCGCCCAGTTCGTCCCGAGGGTGAAGGTGACCTGGGCGAGTTCGGGCTGGTCCCGGACGGCGTCGAGGGTTGCGTTCAGGGCATCGCGGTCGACGCCGTTGATGACGTTGGCGGTCTCGGTCACGTGCTTCTCCTATCGGTGCGCGAAAACTGTTGCCGTGCAGTCGTTGTCAAGTTCGGGAAGGGGCCGGCATCGTGCTGGCCTGCTCAGCAGAACCGAGCGTGCGGCGGAACGTTTCGGGTGCGAGGTAGGCGCAGACGCCGGTGATCGCGCTCAGCACGGCGAAGTAGGCGACGACGAGCCAGGGACGGCCGTCGTTGAGCGCCAGCAGGCTCGTTGCGATCAGCGGGGCGAAACCACCGGAGATGACGGACCCGAACTGGTAGCCCAGGGAAACGCCGCTGTAGCGGACTCCGGTGGAGAACAGCTCGGTGAAGAACGCGGCCTGCGGGCCGTACATCGCGTCGTGGAAGAGGTTCACGCCGACGACCATGCCGAGCACGATGAGGAACTCGTTGCCGGTGTCCGCGATCAGGAAGAACGGCGCGATGAACAGAGCGCTCGTGACGGTGCCGAACAGGTAGAGCGGACGGCGACCCCACTTGTCGGACAAGCGAGCCCACAGCGGCACCGACACCAGCCCGATCGCCGAGGCGACGAGGACCGATTGCAGGCCGATGTTCGAGTCCTCCCCCGCCGAGCGGGCGATGTAGGCGATGCCGAAGGTGGTGTAGAGGTAGTAGACGGCGTTCTGGGACAGCCGCATCCCCGCGGTCAGCCACACCGCGCGGCGCTCCTTCTTGACGACGTCCACCAGCGGTCGTTCCGAAATGGTGCTGCCCTGCTTCATCTTCGCGAAGGACTCCGGTTCGACCAGCCGGGCGCGGATGATGAAGCCGACGACGACCAGCAACCCGCTCGCGAGGAACGGGATCCGCCAGCCCCAAGCGAGGAAGTCCTGCGGGCTCAGGGCAGTTCGTGCAATGGCGAACGCCCCCACTGCCAGCAGCATGCCGCCGGAAACCCCGATCTGGGTGAAGCTGCCGTAGAGCCCGCGGCGGTGCGCCGGTGCCGTCTCGACCGACATGAGGGCAGCGCCGCCCCATTCGGCGCCAACGCCGAATCCTTGGACCAGGCGTAGCGCGACGAGCAGCACGGGGGCTGCAACGCCGATCTGGCCGTACGTCGGCAGAGCGCCGATGGCGGCTGTGCCGACGCCCATGGTGATCAGCGAGAAGACCAGCATGGCCTTGCGCCCGATGCGGTCCCCGAAGTGACCGCCGACCAGTGCGCCCAGCGGGCGCGCGAGGAATCCGACGGCGTAGGTGCCGAAGGCGGCGATGAGCCCGATCGCGGGGCTGACGTCGGGGAAGAACAGCGGGCTGAACACCAGCGCCGCAGCGGTGCCGTAGAGGAAGAAGTCGTACCACTCGATGGTGGTGCCGACGAAGCTGCCGATTGCGACCATGCGCACGGAGTTGGTGCGCCGCGTCATTGCTTGCGCCATGTTGAGAACACCGTTCTGGCCACGGCCGAACCGAGCTGGTCGGCTCTCACCGTCGTGGTTTCGAAAGAAGGGTCGCTGCGGGCCGCCGCCTCGTTGGTAGCCCTGAAAAGTGCGTGAAACTCCGGAAATCAGCGTTTCGAGAGACCTGTCACCACGGGGCGCGGAGACGCAGCATCCCCGCGCCCCTTGCGGTCAGGCGCGGCCCAGGCCGGGCTCCTTCGCGCCCAAGAGGATGGTCACGTTGCCGAACACGTCCTCTCCTCTGCCCATGGCGGCGTGCGCTGCGGGAATGTCGGTGAACGGGAGGGTGCGGCCCACGCAGGGGTCGATCCGGCCGTTGCGGACGAGGTCGTTGTAGGCGTAGGCCTGCTCGTCGTTGGTGCCGTGCGAGCCCTGGAGCCGCTTCTGCCGGGTCCAGTGGTAGCGGAGGTCGACCATGGCGTCGAAGCCCGTCGTCCCCGCGCAGATGACGACCATGCCACCGGGCTGGCAGAGGAAGATGCTGGTGGGGATGGTGGCGCTGCCGGGGTGCTCGAAGACCAGGGCCGGGTCCTCGCGGGATCCGGCGACCTCCCACACCTTCTTGCCGAACGCGCGGGCGCCGGCCGACCACTCCTTCTGCCCGGCCTTGTCGTCGACGAGCGGGGGCACGCCCCAGTGTCCGAACTCGCGGCGGTTGATGTAGCCGATGGCGCCGCACTTCACCGCGTAGGCGCCGCGCTCGTCATCGGAGACGACGGCGATCGCTCGACCTCCGGCGGCCTTGACCAGCTGCGAGGCCTGGGTGCCGAGCCCGCCGGAACCGCCCCAGACCAGCACGAGGTCGCCTTCCTGCACGGTGTTTCCCGCCCAGCCGTGCAGCATTCGGTACGCAGTCGTGCCCACGAGCGTGGGAGCTGCGGCCTCTTCCCAGGACAGGTGCTCGGCCTTCGGCATGACCTGGTGGGATTGCGCCCGGGCGAACTGCCCGAAGGAGCCGTAGTTGGTGTCGTAGCCCCAGATCTTCGCACTCGGCGCGATCATCGGGTCCTTGCCGCGGGCGATCCACGGGTCGTCAGCGTCCCAGACCCCGGGGTGGACGACCACGTGCTGGCCGATCTCTACGTTGGTGACGTCGTCGCCGACGGCGTAGACGATGCCCGCCGCGTCGGAGCCGCCGATGTGGAAGTCCTCCGGTTCACCGCGCTTCTGCCGGACGGCGACCTGGTCGACCGGGTATCCGCGGGCGGCCCAGACGTTGTTGTAGTTGATCCCGGCGGCCATGACCGCGATCAGGACCTCGTCCGGGCCGATGCGCGGGGTGTCGACCAGTTCGGGCTGGAAGGCCTCGGCCGGGTCGCCGTAGCGGCTCTGCCGGACGACCTGGGCGTGCATCTTGGGCGGTACGACGCCGACCGGCGGCAACTCGCCGATCGGGGTCGGCTCCGCGCCGGGAGTGACGACGCTGCGACGCTCGTCAGTGCCCATGGAATTCTCCTTGTTCCGAATGCGTGATGTCCGGGCGGGATGTCTTGTGGAACGCGCTGCGTTCCCGCTCGCCGAACCCGTGCGGCGAGTGCTGCTGATCGACGGTGGGAGCGGTTGGCGTGCTTGTCGTGGAAAGCGGCCATGTCGTCGTTCTCGGCTTCGGGGTGAACGCGGCGTGGAACATCCGCCGCTCGAAGCTCGGCCGGGAGATCCCGGCAACCGACTCGGACGTTAGAGCCGCCGCGTAACCCACGTCATGAGAAAAATCGAGAAGTTTTCACTGCTGTTCTCTCGTTCTGTACGAGACCGCGCCTCGTCGCGCATGCGAGACTGGCCGCGCATTCCGGCGACCACCGGGGCTGCCGGAGCCGGACGAGCAGGCGGCCACGCCGTCCGCGGGAACGTGATCATGACCGTTGAGGAGCGCAACACCCCGGACCAGGATGCCCACGCCGAGCGTCGGCGCGGCGTTCTGCAGCAGGTCCATGCGCGGCGTCACGAGCTGGCGAGCAACCTGGTCGAGGAGTACCGCACGGCCATCTCCGACTACCGGGAGTTGCCGGAGTCGGTCCTGATCCGCGACGTCACCGAGGCTGCGGTGCACAACATCGAGTACCTCGTCGAGACCTTCCAGACCGGGTTCGACGTGCCCGAGCACGACAACGAGTGGATCGGGCGCTCTGCGGCCCGCCGCGTCCACCAGCACGTCAGCCTGCCGTCCCTGCTGCGGACCTACCGGCTGTGGGGGAAGCACATCTGGCGCACGATCGCCGATCTCGCCGGGCCGGACGAGGTCGGCAGGCAGCTCGCCGTCGAAGCCGCCGACGCGATGATGGGCTACCTCGACAGCGTCTCGTTCAACCTCACCCAGGCCTACGTCCGGGAATCCACGACTGCCGCGATCGACAGCCAAGCCCTGCGCACCGACGTGCTGGAGACCCTGCTGACCGGGGACCCGGTCAATGAACGAGCTCGCCGGCAGAAGGCGGTCCTCGCGATGACGCTGCGCGGGCCGGTCCTGGTGGTCGTCGTGCAGGTCCCCCAGCGCGACGATCCGCTCACCGGGTTGCAGGCCGCCATCCGCGCTGCCCGCAACCAGCTGGCACCGCTGTGCAGCACTTTTCTCGTCGGCGCCCGGGACACCGAGATCGTCGCCATCTGCGCTTTGGACCACGGCGACGAGGAACCGCAGATCGAGGCGGCGTGCCACGAGATCGCGGCATCCGTGCGCGACTGGACCGTGGGGCTCGGCCGGACCACCGAGGGCATCGCCGGGGTCCAGCAGTCCTACGCCGAGGCCCGCGAAGCCGCTGACCTGGGTTTTTCCATCCACCAGCCGGAGCGGGCCGTTCGCTTCGCCGATGTGCTGCTCGACCAGATCCTGCGCGCGACCCGGCACGCCGACGCCCTGCTCGAGGAAACGGTCCGGCCGCTGGTCGACTACGACCGGCGCAAGAACGCCGACCTCCTGGCGACGCTGCGTGCCTACGTCAACGCGAACTTCAACCTGACCAAAGCCGCGGCCGAGCTCACCGTCAACCCCAACACCGTCGTCTACCGGCTCCGCCGGATCCACACGCTGACCCGCCGCGATCCGTCGACCACCGACGACCTCCTGCTGCTCGCCCTCGGCCTGCGCCTGTTCGATTCAGCGCCGCCAACCGGAGACCACTAACCCGGCCCCGCACCGCCGCGGGGTCTCAGACGTCGTCCGACGAGGACAGCCCCAGCGCTGTGTATTGGACGTCGGGGATCCCGGAGCTCAGACGGCGCCTGAGGTTCCGCCACCCGCACCGCCACGCAAGCCACTCTGCAGAATCCGAGAACCGATCGTGCGGAACTTCTCGAATCATCGCATGACGTGGATTACGCCGCCGTCCTAACGTTTCGGCACACGTTCAGCCCGCATCCCTGCCGAGCCAGGTCGATCCCAGGTTCCACGAGGCTTGATCACGCACCGGCCGCAGGCGCAAGCGGCCCGCTTCCCCCAGGCAACCGCCCAGACTCAAAGGAGAGTCCAGATGGGCAACGAATCCGGTCCGTTGCAGGCCAGAAGAACCGCCAGTCCAGTGCGAATCGCCTTGAGCGGCTTGCTGATCCTGGTTCCGGTGGCGTTGGGATTGGCCGTACCGCTCTACCAGCGAACCAGCCCCACGCTCATCGGCATTCCCTTCTTCTACTGGTTCCAGATGGCGATGGCGGTGCTGGCCGCCGCGGGAACGAGCACCGTGTTCCGCCTGCTGTTCACCGGCGACGACGACGGCGAGGACAGACGATGACCTTCAACGCCGTCACCTTCGCGGTCTTCCTGGCACTGTTGGTCCTGATCACCGGGATGGGGTTCGTCGCCAGTCGATGGCGGAAAGCCGCGGATGCCAACAACCTCGACGAGTGGGCCTTGGGCGGCCGCACCTTCGGTCCCTTCATCACCTGGTTCCTGCTCGGCGGCGATCTTTACAGCGCTTACACCCTCATCGCCGTGCCTGCCGCGCTCTACAGCATGGGAGCTTTCGGCTTCTACGCCGTGCCGAACGCGATCGTGCTCTACGCCCTCGGCTTCCTGTTCTTGCCGAAGCTGGTGTCGCTGGCGCACGAGAAGGGCTATGTCACGCTCACCGACTTCGTCAACGACAGGTTCGGATCGAAGTCGCTCAGCCTCGCGATCACGCTCACCGGTCTGCTGGCCACGCTCCCGTACCTCGCCTTGCAGCTCGTCGGACTCGAGGTCATCTTCGGTTCGCTCGGCATCGGTGGTTCGGCAGCCGGCAGCTGGCTGATGCGCGATCTCCCGCTGCTGATCGCCTTCGGCGTGCTGGCGGCTTACACCTACTCCTCAGGTTTGCGGGCTCCGGCCCTCATCGCCTTCGTCAAGGACGGGCTGACCTACCTCGTCGTGATCGTCGCGGTGATCTACATTCCGATCAAACTCGGTGGTTTCGACAACATCGTCCACAGCGCTTCGCAAGCGCTCGCAACCAAGTCCACGACGCCGTCGAACGCCGATCCAGCAGTCGCGGTCAACCCGAACGTCTACATGACGCTCGCGCTCGGCTCGGGCATGGCGTTCTTCCTCTACCCGCACGCCATCACCGGCGTGTTCGCCTCCCGAGGCGCCAAGACCGTGCGCCGCAACATGTCGGTCCTACCGATCTACACGGTTCTGCTGGGCTTCGTCGGCCTGCTCGGGCTCATGGCGCTCGCCGTCGGGATCAAGCCGCAAGGCGGCAACCCGCAGTACGTCGTGCCGCAGCTGCTGTCGGAGTTCTTCCCGCCCTGGTTCGTCGGTGTCGCGTTCGCCGCGATCGCCATGAGCGCACTGGTGCCGGCGGCCATCATGGCCATCGCGGCCGGGAACCTGGTCAGCCGCAACCTCTACCGCCAGTTCGCCCGCGGACCCGTCAGCACCCAGTCGGAAACCCTCGTTTCCAAGATCGTCTCGGTGCTGGTCAAGGTCGGCGCCCTGGTCTTCGTACTCACCCTCGACACGAACTTCGCGCTCAACTTCCAGCTCCTCGGCGGCATCTGGATCCTGCAGACGCTTCCGACGGTGCTGTTCGGGTTGTTCACCAAGCGCTTCGCCGACCGGCGCGCACTGCTCGCCGGACTGCTGGTCTCGGTGGGTTACGGCACCTGGGCCGCCTACGAGGTCAAGACCGACACCGGCGCGCCGTTCGGCGGCTCGACCGCAGTCCCCTTCTTCCTGTCCAGCCCGATCTACATCGCGATCTCCGCGCTCGTGATCAACCTCGCCGTCGTGGTGCTCGGCAGCCTGCTCGCCCACGTGCTCAGGCCCGCTGGTCGCGAGGACGACACCCGCATCACCGTGCCCTCCGCAGCTGAAGCGGTCGGCTCGCAGCACAAATGAGCCGCTCCGCACGACCAGACAGGAGCCCCATGCCACCCGGAATCCGCGTGTCCGACAAGGGCGCGATCCGCGTCCTGACCATCGACAACTCCAGCAAGCGCAACGCCTTCACCGGTCCCATGACGACGACGCTGCTGCACGAACTCGACCGGGCCGACGCAGACCCCGCCGTGCGGGCGATCGTGGTGACCGGCACCGGCGGATGCTTCTCCTCCGGCCACGACCTGCAGGAGGTGTTGAACAACCCGGAGACCGCGGGCGATCCCGTCGCCAACGCGGCCTTCACCCGGCCCTCGGAGATCCTCACGCCGGTCATCGGCGCGATCGACGGTCCGGCCTACGCAGCCGGATTCATCCTCGCGCTCAACTGCGACCTGCGCGTCGCCTCAGCCGGCGCGCGG
The DNA here is from genome assembly GCF_056431445.1 of Saccharopolyspora sp. NPDC045941. NCBI lineage: Bacteria > Bacillati > Actinomycetota > Actinomycetes > Pseudonocardiales > Pseudonocardiaceae > Saccharopolyspora > Saccharopolyspora sp. NPDC045941. The sequence goes on along the minus strand of NZ_JBWKKU010000093.1, from coordinate 15,988 downwards.
TTCTGCGGCGTCGGGGCGGCCATCGGCCTCGTTCCGGTCGGCGGCCAGCTGAGCCGGCTGCTGGACCTCGTCGGCTACCCCGTGGCCTACCGCTGGCTCGCCACCGCCGCGCCGTTCAGCGCCGAAGAGGCCAGTCAGCACGGGTTCGTCACCGAGATCCACGACGGTGACGAAGCCCTCGAGGGCGCACTCGCCCTGGCCGAAACGATCACATCGGTCTCCCCCGCCGTCGTCGCCGCGGTCAAAGCCGGTCTCCTGCACAGCCTTCGCCACGGCAGCGATGCCGGCCGGGCGGCCGAACCCCAGTTGGCCGCCCTGATCCAGTCGCTCCCGGACGGGGACGAGGGCGTCAGCTCCTTCCTGGAACGACGACCGCCCACCTACCCGGACCACCCCGAGGAACTCCACGACAGGATTGCCGAGGTACTCGCGTGACTGCCACCGAACTGCCCACCGACATCGACCTGCGCCTGCGCGAAGACACGATCCGCGATCTCGCCATTCGCCACGGAATTCCGGCCAATCCGGTCACCTTCGCCGACACTCCCGAGGCCGCTGCTGCGGTCGCGATGAGCACCGGGCGCCCGGTCGCGGTCAAACTCGTCGCCGACGGCGTCGTCCACAAGAGCAAGGCCGGCGGAGTCCTGCTCGACGTCGCGCCTGATCGGGTTGCTGCGGCCGTTGAGACCCTGTTCGCCGAGCAGCGCGCTCGCGGCGTCGAGGTTCGCGGGGTGACGGTGGAGCCGATGGTCGACCTGGGGCTCGAAGTCGTCGTCGGGGCGCTGCACGATCCAGGATTCGGTCCCATCGTCATGGTCGGCGCCGGCGGTGTCGACGTCGAGGTCCTGGGCGACGTCGCCTTCGCGCAGGCACCCATCACCGCCGACGGAGCCGTGCGGCTCATCAACCGCACCAGGATCGGGGCGATCCTGCGCCGCAGGTTCCCCGTGCAGCACGCCCAGCTCGCCGACCTGCTGGTTCGCGTTGCCGGGGCTGACGGTCTCCTGCTGTCCGAACCCGTCGACCAGATCGACCTCAACCCGATCGTCGTCGGGCCCGACTCGATCGTCGCCGTCGACGCCAGAGCCGTGGCGCGCGCCGACGACGTCGCGGTTGACCTCGCCCTCCCGGATCCCGGCGAGAGCTACGAGCAGCTCCGACCGGCGATCTACCCCGAATCGATCGCCGTCCTCGGTGCCTCAGCCGACCCGACCAAGATGGGACACCGGGCCGTCCGCACCGCCGTCGATCAGGGCTTCGCCGGTTCCCTCCACCCGGTCAGCCGCTCCGCGACCGAGATCCTCGGCCACCCCGCCGTGCGCGCGATCGGCGAGCTGCCCGAGAACATCGACCGCGCTGTGGTGGCCCTACCAGCGGCCGCGGTCCCGCAGGCCTTGCGCGACCTCGCCGACCGCGGCACCAGAACTGCGCACGTGCTGACCGCCGACACCACCGACCTCGCCGAGGCCGTGGCCGGTACCTCGATGCGCGTCCTCGGCCCCAACTGCATCGGCCACTACACGCCGCACTCGAAGCTGACGATGATCGGTCGCGACGCCTCCTCGGATGAGGAGGGCACCATCGCGGTGATCTCCCAGTCCGGCACGTACGCCGGTGATGTGGTGCGCCGCGGCAACGAACTCGGTCTGCGGTTCAGCTTCGCCAGCTCGGTCGGCAACTGCGACGACGTCTCCCCCTCCGAGCTGCTGGCGTTCTGCGAGGCCGACCCCGCCACCAAGGTCGCTGCGTTCTACCTCGAAACCGACAGCGACGCGCGGAGATTCTTCGCGCTCGCCTCCACGATGACCACCCCGGTGGTGCTGTTCAAGGGCGGGCGAAGTGCCGCGGGCGGAGCAGCTGCGGCGTCGCACACCGGTGCCCTGGCCAGCGACCCTCAGCTGCTGCGAGACGCCGCTGACGAAGCCGGTGTGGTTCTCGTCAACAGCCTCGACGAGCTGCTCGACACCCTTCTCGTCGCCCAGCACGCCAGCGAGTTCACCGGCAACGGGCTCGGCCTCGTGGGCACCGGGGGCGGTGTCGCCGTCGTTGGCGCCGACACCGCTTACGAGCACGGCCTCGTCGTGCCGCACTTCGCCGAGGCGACGGACCGGGCTCTCGCCCCCTACGACGCACCAGGAAGCAGCCTGAACAATCCGATCGACATCCCGACCTGGTCGATGTTCGACGACAGCGGCAGCTTCATGGGCGCCCTGGTCGAGGCTGTCGCCGCCGATCCCGCGGTCGATTGCGTCTGCGCCTACACCGACATGGGCACGGTCTACGACATGAAGGCCCCGGCCGAGGCAGCTCAGATCCTCACGATGATGACCGAGGACATCGTCACCGCTGATCGCGGGAACGTCCCCGCAGTCCTCGTGCTGCGCAGCAGCTACAGCGCGGAGCAGGACGAGCTGGTCCGGGTCCTGCGCCGCGTGGCGAGCGCGCGGGGTGTCCCGGTGCTGGAGTCGGTGGACCGGGCGATCGCCGCGTTCGGCCGGGTACGCGCCCTCAACCTGCACCGCGAACGCAAGTCGGAGAGCTGACACGTGAGGGTCCTGGCCGCATCACCCACCACCGGGAACCGTCATGCCGCGCTAGCACTTGGCCTGATCGCCCTGGCCACGCTGCTGTCGATGAGCGTCTGGTTCTCCGCATCGTTCGTCGTTCCACAACTGCAGCAGCTGTGGAACCTCACGAGCGGGCAGAGCTCACTGCTGACGATCGCGGTGCAACTGGGTTTCGTGCTCGGGGCCCTCACCCTCGCCGCAACCGGCCTCGCCGATGCCGTGCCCGGGCGCCGGCTGATGTGCGCAGGTGCGCTCGGCGCCGCCGCGGTGAACCTGGGCCTGCTCTGGGCTCCCGGTTTCGCCGTGGCGCTGCTGATGCGCATGCTCACCGGAGCCTTCCTCGCCGCCGTCTACCCTCCGGCGCTCAAGGAAGTGTCGTCGTGGTTCCAGCGCGGCCGCGGCACCGCGCTGGGAGTCATGATCGGGGCGCTCACGCTGGGCTCCGCCGCACCACAGCTGGTCAAGGCCGCCGGTGGTCTCGACTGGCAGCCCGTGATCGTCGCGACCTCCGTCCTCACCGCGGCAGGCGGATTGACCACACTGCTCATCCGCGGTTCGGGACCGTTCCCCTTCCCGAAGTCGGTGTTCAACCTCAAGTCCGCGCTGCGAGCCAGCCGGAGCCGACGAGTTCTGCTCGCCAACGTCGGCTACGCCGGCCACATGTGGGAGCTCTACGCCATGTGGGCCTGGGTCGGGACCTTCCTCGCCGGCCTTGACGGATTCGCCGGCTCACCGAACGGCGCCCAGAACGCCGCCTTCGCCGCGTTCGTCTGCATCGGGGTGGGAGCCATCGGATGCCTCGTCGGCGGTCGCATCAGCGACCGCTTCGGCCGAGCCCAGTCCGCGCTGATCAGCCTGGCCGGCTCGGGCGGAGCCGCAGTCGTCCTCGCGTTCATCCACTCGCTGCCGTTGCCACTGGTCGTCACCGTGTGCGCGTTCTGGGGGTTCTGGGTGATCGCGGACTCCGCTCAGTTCTCCGCGCTGGTCACAGAGAACGCCGACCAGCGCTACGTCGGCAGCGCCGTCTCCTTCCAGCTCGCGATCGGGTACGTGACCACCGCGGCGACCATCTACCTCGTCCCCGTCCTCGCCGAAAGCGCCTCCTGGACGGCAGCTCTGCTCGTGCTCGCCCTCGGACCGGCAGTCGGAATCGGGGCCCTGCTCACCTACCTCACTCGGCCTGACGGTGAAGTCGACCGATGACCATCCGGAGGAGAAGAATGGCAGACCACGCAACGATGCGCGCGTGGCAGGTCACCGAGCTGGGCGAACCGGCGCAGGTCCTGGCCACCGCGGAAGTACCGACGCCGGAACCTGGTGCCGGCCAAGTTCGGGTCCGCGTGACGGCGGCCGCGTGCAACTTCGCCGACGTGCTGCTGTGCCGGGGCAAGTACCAAGCAAAACCAGAACTTCCGTTCACGCCAGGCGTGGAGCTGTGCGGCGTCGTCGACGAGGTCGGGCCTGGATCCTCACCGGACCTGCTGCACCGCCGCGTCGTCGGCCGACCGTTCCTGCCGCACGGCGGATTCGCCGAATACGCTTTGCTGGAAGCACATTCGTCGTTCGTCGTGCCCCCGGACCTCGACGACGTCACCGCCGCAGCCCTGCACCTGACCTACCTGACGCCGTGGCTCGGCCTGCACCGCCGTGCCCGGCTCCAACCGGGAGAAGCCCTGGTCGTCACCGGCGCTGCCGGCGGCGTCGGCACAGCGGCCGTGCAGCTCGGGGTAGCAGCGGGTGCGCAGGTCATCGGCATCGTGTCCGATGCGCGCAAAGCGGCGACCGTGCGCGAGCTCGGCGCCACCAACGTCATCGACCGCAGCAGCACGGACGTGATCGAAGCAGTCCGCGAGATCACCGACGGGCACGGCGCCGACGTGGTCTTCGAATCCGTGGGCGGCGAGGCATACCGCCAGGCGACGAAGTACATCGCCTTCGAGGGCCGCATCCTGCTGATCGGCTTCGCCAGCGGCACGATCCCGCAACCGCGCCTCGACCACGCCTTCGTCAAGAACTACAGCGTTCTCGGCCTGCACTGGTCGCTCTACCTGGACCACCAACCCGAACTGGTCCGGGCCGCCCAGGACGACCTCTTCGAGCTGGCGCTGGCGAAACGAATCAACCCGCTGGTCCGGACAGCTCCCGTGAACGACCTGCCGCAAGCCCTCGAGGAGCTCGCCAGCAACCGTGCCCTGGGAAAGACCGTCCTGACCAGCACGTAATTCAAACTCACGCGCTGGGGAGATCCGGGGGCTTCTCCGCGAGGATCATGTCCGTGTGCGACTGGAGGGCCGGGAGGAGCTCGTCCGGTTGCGGGAGCACCCAGTACTTGCCCTCCGCAACCTTGTCGAAGACTCATTCCGCGTGTTCCTCAGGAGTGAGTCGCCGCGCTGTTGCAACTGCGCGTTGAAGACCGCGACCGTGCGTGGGCACTGTTCGGATGCGGCGGCCCCGCCATCAACCAGCCGATACCCGTACGGCGGCCGCCCACCCAGAAACCGGCCCTGCGTACGGACCTGGACTCGCATGGCCGCCCAAACCCGATGCCGGGTCCGCAGCACCTCCCGCCGCGACTGCGAACCCAGCAACAACATCAACGCCTCATGAGCCGAATTGCGCCCCTTGCTCCCGCAAAGCCGCCACCACCGCCCGTTCACTCACCATCCGCTACGAGCGCTACTGCACCCTGCTCTGCAGGTTCCTCGCCGTCGCCTCGGCTACCTGAAATACATCAAACAAGACACACGCTAGGGACTTTCCCCAAAAATCGAGTCTATCCGAATACGCCAGTCCCCATTCCCCAATCCAGCCGAAACAAGAAGATCTCGAAAGTCCACCTCCAAGAGACGCAAAGCGTCGAGCAACTTACTTGCATCCCCTCGCGCAACTATCACTACAGCAGCCGCAAATCTTTCACCGGACTCTTGTTCAGCAACCAAATTCACCCCCTCGCCAAGTCTCTCCTCAACCAACGAACCCACTACATCTTCCACCAGAGAAATCACTTCAGGCGCCTCTTCGCCAAAGTCGACAACAATGTTACTCTTCACTCTCGACGTAAGTCTCATCAACCCTCCGCGAAACAAAATCTAAACTCAAAACCCATCAACCTGGCGGAATCAGATAGTTCCCACTCCACGTATAGCCAGCTTGCTGCAGCTGGCGAAGTTCCCTTGCAAAAATCGTTTCACCTCGACCGCGGTAGTGCGCCACCACATCCGGTTCCGGTCATCTGACAGCGCGGCGATACGCGCAGTGACCTCGAGATGTTGGACTGCTGGTACCGCGTGCTTGTCTTCGCCCAACTCGCCTTCGGTTTGGACACGCGATTGGTGGAGCGTTTACCGAGCCGCATGTCGTCGTACATCCACTTCGGGACAAGATGCGGCTGTTCGTACATCTCCGGCATGATCAGACCGGATGGGCCGGAGAAGGTGATCGGGTTGTTGTTGGCGTAGGTGTAGTCGTTCATCTGCTGCGGACTGGTCACGTCCATTAGCGGCGCCATCAAACGCACGCAGAGGTGCCACCGCTCCAGCGAACACACCCACCTGCCCCGAACACCCACGAGGCGCAGGGCACAAATCATCAACCAGGCTGGAGAATCACCAGAAGCATGAACGAAAGCTAGCCGGAACCCGGCATGTAGAACAGATCCGCTTCGGCGAACATTGTATGATCAGGATCATCTTGACAAATCGTGCACTTCGCCAATAATCCGGCAACTTGCTCTCGCGGGCACCCACGCTCACGCACAGCCGACGTGCTCCCACCCAGCATCGCCGTCCCGGACCGCATCGCCCCGTGCCACCCTTAACAGTCTGCGGCCCCAGTTTTGGTCCTGTCGTCTCGGATCAGCCGACCGTCACGTCCTGGCGCACACCTGGTCAGCACGGCCGACGCGCGTCTCACGAGCCCGCACTCCGCCGTTCGTGCGAATGATCATCAACCGGCCGTGCCTCATTCTCGACGTGCCTAGGGTGTGCCATGACCTGGAGATGAGCCGAGGACGGAGTTTGTTGGTGGACGGCTTTCGCGTCGACCTGACCGCCTTGACCCACGCATCGGAAGGCGTGCGCGACACGATCAACGCGATGAGCCAGCGCAAGGTCAGCGACATCGACAGCCCAGCGGACGCCTTCGGCCACGACCGTCGCGGACTTCTGCGACCGCTGGAACGAAGGCGTCAGCAACCTGACCGAGGACGCCAAAGAGATCTCCGGGCGACTCGACCACTGCGTCCAGGCCTACCGACACACCGACGAAGCCGCCCGAGCGCACTTCGAGGGCATCCTGCAGCGCGCTGGCGGCGACGACCCGGCGGCGCAGTAGTGGCAGCCGAAGATCGTCCAACTACACCAGTTTTTAACCCCCGGTGGCTTGGACTTGCCTCTGTTGCAGCAGCTGTGTCCCCCCGCGTCAGCCACGGTCGCCGTGGTCGCCACGATGCGCGATCAACAGCTAGCGAGTTACCGCGCCGGTGAAGCCCTAGACCGCGCCTCCGTCGAGCTGGTCCACAGCATTCCGTTAGCTCGCAGAATCCCTGTCGCCAGAGCACTAACCGCATCCGAAACATCCCGTGCCGAACAACACGGCGCCGATGACCGCATCGCCCATGCGGTGCAGGCGCAGGAAGGGTTCGCCGGATACCTCGCCGCCGGCACGGCCATGATGGAGCACTGGTCGATCGGAGACGGCCCGTTGTTCCAGCTCGGCCACGCGTTGATCAGCACCGCTGTCGATTGCCGCCGTGCCGGATACCACAAGCCCGTACCCGAAGCCGTACTTGCGGGCCTGTACCGCCACTACCTGGCTGTCGGTTGGCGTGAGCGTACCGACTGGGGTTCCCCCGTGGCGTGGACACCCTGATACTGGATCTCCGGGTCTGGGAAGGATTGGTCCTGTTGGGGTGGTCGAAGTACAGCGGTGAGTGTTAGCTGGGCGGATGGCTGATGAGCCATTCGGCGCGCGAGCGTGCTGCGGGTCTACGGGCGGGCCAAGCAGGGCGCGCAGCCGGTTCAAAGGGATCCGCACACCGCATCCATTACTGGCAAGTAACTGCCACCCCTCCGGAGCGCCGTTCGGCGACACGCGTAGCGGTGGCAACTTACTGTCCAAGGCTTGTGTCCAAGATCGCGATCTACCTACATTCTGCACATTCTCGCAGGAAATCCGGCCACCCGCACCAACTCCGACACGCCCGGTCCCTGACCGCGGACCTGCGGCGGACGTGGGAAAAGCCTGCCCCACCCGAGCGGCTCGCCCCCTCCCGCAACCGACGCGGGTTTCGGAACCTCCGCGCGAAGTCCCAACCCCGTCGCATTTCCCATTCACATCGACCCACCGGGAAGGCGCCAAGTCCCCGCACTCGACAGACCATTTCCGATTCCGGAGATCGCTGGAGAAAACAGTGACCGAAGCCGATTCCACATCCACCTTCCCCGAAGCGCGCACCTGCCCCTACCAGCCGCCGATCACGTACCGCGAATTTCAGCAGCACGGCCCGCTGTGCCGGGTCGAGCAGTACGACGGCGCGATGGCGTGGGTCGTCACGCGTTACGACACGGCCCGCCGGCTGTTGGCCGACCACCGCCTTTCCGCCGACCGGACCCATCCGGGCTTTCCGCTCCTATCCGCCCGCTTCGAAGCGGTTCGCGAGCAACAACCGCGGCTGCCGCTCGTGGCGATGGACCCGCCGGAGCACGGCGTGTACCGCCGGATGGTGCTCAAGGAATTCACCGTGAAGCGAGTCCGCGAATTGCGCCCTGCCCTGGAGCGGATCGCGCGTCGATTCGCCGACGACCTGGTCGCCGCCGGACCGCCGGCCGACCTGGTGCCGACGTTCGCCCTGCCCGTGCCGTCGATGGTCATCTGCGAGGTGCTCGGCGTGCCGTTCGACGACCACGACTTCTTCCGGGACGTCGGCCATCGCATGGCGGAAAGCGCCGACCCGGAGGACATCGCCGCCGCGCGCGGCGAAATGGTCGAGTACCTCGACCGGCTGGTCACCGCACAGCAACGCGAGCCGGGCCCCGGCCTGATCAGCCGACTGGTCACCGAGCGCCTCGCCAGGGGCGAGCTGGACCGCGAAGACGTCGTGACGATGGCCGAGTTCCTGCTGGTCGCCGGACACGAGACCACGGCGTCGATGATCTCGCTGAGCGTCCTCACACTGCTGGAGCACCCCGAGCAGCTCGCCATCCTGCGGTCCGATCCGAGCGCGATGCCGTCCGCAGTGGAGGAGCTGCTGCGCTACCTCTCGGTCGCGGACCTCGCCGGCGTGCGAGTCGCCGTCGACGACATCGAGGTCGACGGCCGGCTGATCAGGGCCGGCGACGGCGTGATCGTGCCGAACGCGCTGGCCAACCGGGATCCGCACGTCTTCGCCGACCCGGACGCCTTCGACATCCGGCGGGAAGCGCGGCATCACGTCGCGTTCGGCTTCGGCGTGCACCAGTGCCTCGGCCAGAACCTGGCGCGGGCGGAGCTGGAGATCGCGCTGTCCGTCCTGCTGGAGCGGCTGCCCACGCTGTCGCTCGCCATCGAGGACGTACGGGAGTTGCCGGTGCGGGCTGCGACCACGATCCAGGGGATCAACAAGCTGCCGATCACTTGGTGATCAGGTCGATCAGGTCGGCCTCTTGCCGGACAACCCATCGAGTCGACTCGCCACGACCGGCCCGATTTGGGACAGCGCCTCGGGTTTCATCAGGTAGTCGTGTTCGCTGCCGATCTCGTGAACCTCGATCTGACCGTTGACGCACGGGATCCACGCTTGCCGAGCACGCCACGGCTCGGGCGCACCGCCTGCCCCTTCGCCGACGGCGATGAACAACAACAGGTCACCGTGGAACCGGCCGGGACGGTACTGCCTGAGGGCTCGCTCGTGCCGCGCGTGGCTCCGGCAAAGGCGGTCGAGGATCTGTTCGTCGAGGACGAACGCGGTCGATTCGCCGGCGTCCGCGCCGATGACGTCGATGAACATGTCGCGGACATCGCGGTCCGCTGCGGGTGGCGGCAGTTCTCGCTGGTCGGTCGGCGCCGGGAACGAATCGACCAACACGAGCAGTTCGACCTCGCCGCCTTCGTCCTGGATCATCGTGGCGACGGCGTGCGCGATGATGCCGCCGAACGACCAGCCGAGCAACCGGTACGGTCCAGTCGGCTGCACGGCTCGGATGTGCGCCAGGTAATCGGACGCCATTTCCTCGACGCCGATTGGACCGGAAAGATCTTCGGTCAGATCCCGGGCTTGCAGGCCGTACACCGGTTGTTCGGGGTCGAGGTGCGGAAGCAGCCCGGCGTACGGCCAGCTGATCCCGCCGGCCGGGTGGACGCAGAACAGCGGCCGGCGGCTGCCGGTCGTGCGCAGCGGCAGGAGAACGTCCAGGCCGCTACCGATATCTCCCGAATCCAGGCGGCGGCTCAGGTCCGCCGCTGTCGGCGCCTCGAAGAGCGCCCCCACTCCCAAAGCCACGTCGAAGTCCTTGCGGATGCGGGAGACCAGCCGGGTGGCGAGCAGGGAATGCCCGCCCAGGTCGAAGAAATTGTCGTCGACGCCGACGCGCTCGACGCCCAGTACTTGGGCGAACAGGTCGCACAGGAGCACTTCGGTGCGGGTGCGCGGCGGCCTCGACCGGCCACCGCCGGTGAACGTGGGTGCCGGCAGCGCTTTGCGGTCCAACTTGCCGTTCGCCGTGACCGGCATCTCCTCCAGCGCCACCACTGCGGCCGGCACCATGTACTCCGGCAAGAACTCGCGCGCGAACCGCCGGACCTCGTCACCGTCGACCCGGGCCCCCGCGGCGGGCACCACGAACGCCACCAGTCGTTTGTCGCCCGGCCGATCCTCGCGGACGACCACTGCGGCCCGGGCGATTCCGGGATGCGCGGCAAGGGTGTTCTCGATCTCGCCGGGCTCGATGCGGAAGCCCCGCACCTTCACCTGGTCGTCAGCCCGCCCCATGTACTCCAGTTCGCCGTCATGGTTCCACCGCACGAGGTCCCCGGTCCGGTACATCCGGCTGCCCACCGGATCTCCCGGCTTGGCGAAGGGGTTCGCCACGAACCGTTCCGCGGTGAGTCCCGGGCGGGCCCAGTAACCGCGCGCCAATCCCGTGCCGCCCACGTAGAGCTCCCCGACCACGCCCGGCGGGGTCGGCCGCAACCAGCGATCCAGCACGTACACCCGCGTGTTGGCGATCGGGCCACCGATCGATGGCGGTCGCGTGTCATCGCACCAGGCCAACGTCGACCAGATGGTCGTCTCCGTCGGGCCGTAGACGTTCACGACTCGACCGCCGGTCGCATGCATTTCGGCGACGAGCTCGGCGGGCAGTGGTTCGCCACCGGACAACATCGTGAGGTTCTCGAAATTCGCGCCGCAGAAACCGATCAGTCCTTGCCACAACGAGGGCGTGGCCTGCACGATCGAGACTTCTTCCTGCTCGATCAGGGTGGTCAGCAGCGCCGGATCGCGAACCGTCCCGTCGTCGGCGACCACGACGGTGGCGCCGGCCAGGAGCGGGCCGAGCAGTTCCAGGGCGGCGATGTCGAACGCGAGCGTTGTGACCGCAAGCCAGCGGTCCGACTCATCGAGCCGCAACGCCTCGCCCATGCCGAGCAGCAGGTTCCGCAGGGCCAGCTCGGGGACGACCACGCCCTTGGGCTTCCCGCTGGACCCGGACGTGTAGATGACGTACGCGGGGTGCAGCGGATGTGGGGCAGCCGGGCGGTCCGCGTCGGTGAGGTCCGTTGCCGGTAGCCGGTAGAGCGAGTCCCGTACCTCGCCGTCATCCAGCACGACCAGCGGTCGGGACACCCCGGGCAGTCGTCGGGCCGTGTCAGCGGTGGTCAACACGATCGCCGGGTCGGCGTTGTCGAGCACGTGCCGGATGCGTTCCCCAGGATGGGCCGGGTCGATCGGCAGGTAGGCGCCACCGGTCTTCAGCACGGCCAGCAGGGCGACCACCATCTCCGCCGAGCGCGGCATCGCCAGGGCGACCACGCGCTCCGGGCCCGCGCCCAGGCCGATGAGGTGGCGGGCGAGCCGATTCGCGCGCGAGTTCAACTCCGCGTAGGTCAGCCTCGCCATGCCGGACACGACCGCCTCGGCGCTCGCGGACTTCCCGGCCTGGGCCTCGAACAACGCGAACACCGACGACTCCGGTTGCAGGTCCGCCTCGGTGGCGTTGCACTCGACCAACAACCGTTCCCTTTCGGCCGCGGTGACCGCATCGATGTCCGCAACGTTCCGGTCCGGGTCGTCGGCCACCATCCGCAACAGCGCGTGGAGCCGGTCCAGCAAGACCCCGATCGCCTGTCGGTCGAAGACGTCCGACCGGTAGTCCAAGCGCAGTTCCAAGCGCCGCCGCCCCTGCACGACGAGGCTGAGCGGGTAGTGCGTGGTGGTGTGGCTGTGCGCGTCAGCAACCCGCAACCCACCCACCGAGTCGAGCATGGCCGGATCGACCGGGAAGTTCTCGAACAGGACCAGGCTGTCGAAGAGTCCACTGTGTCCGGTCAGCCGGTGGATGTCGCTGAGTCCCAGGTGCTCGTGCTGCGTCATCCGCAGCTGGTCTTCCTGCACCCTGGAGAGCAGCGCGGAAACGGATTCGCCCGCGTTGATGCGGACGCGGACCGGCAGGGTGTTGACGAACAGGCCGACCATGCCCTCGATGCCCGGCAACTCCGGTGGCCGTCCGGCGACGGTGGCACCGAAGACCACGTCGTCGCTGCCGGTCAACTGCCCCAACAGCAGTGCCCACGCGCCGCGGACGAACGTGTTGAGCGTCCAGCCGCGGCGCCGTGCGAGGACCGTCATCGATTCGGTCAGCTCCGGCGGCAGTTCGAACGTGACCTGGTGACGTCGCGGCTGCGCTCGAACGACCTCCGCGGTCGGCGCGATGCGGGTCGGCGCCTCCAGTCCGCGCAGCATCTGCCGCCACGCGGCCCCCGCCGCCGGTCTGTCCTGCGCGGCTTGCCACGCCAGGAAATCCCGGTACGGGGTGGCCGGCGGCAGCCCGTCCTCTTCGCCGTGCTCGTAGAGGTGGAACAGATCGCGCAACAGCACGGGCATCGACCAGCCGTCCAGCAGGAGGTGGTGGTTGGTGAGCGCCAGGAGGTGGGACTGTTCGCCGAGGCGGATCAGCGTGAACCGCAGGAGCGGGGGCGCGGCCGGGTCGAACCGGTGCGACCGCTCCGCATCCAGGAGCCGCGCCGACTCGGCCCGCCGCTCGTCGGCAGCGAGGTGCCGGAGGTCGATTTCCTGCCAGGGCAACGCCACGGAACCAGGCACGACCTGGACCGGGCGTTCGACATCGTCGCACCAGAAGGCGGCGCGGAGATTCGGGTGGCGCCGCAGCAGTGCTGCCGCGGCATTGCGCAATGCCTCGGGATCCAACGACCCGGCCAGTTCCAGGGACAGCTGGACCACGTAGTCGTCGGAGTTGTGCTCGTCGTACAGCGCGTGGAAGAGCAACCCTTCCTGCAGCGGTGTGACCGGCAGGATCTGGGCTGCCCCGCGCTCGCCGGGCTGCGAGTACTCGGCCTGCACCCGGGCGATCTCGTCCGCGGTCAGGTCGACCAGGAGCGGCTGCGGTTCCGCTGCCGGGGGCACCGACGGATCCTGCGGCGCGGCTGCCCGAGCCAACGCGGCCACGGATTTGTGCTGGAACACGTCTTGCACGGTCATCGGTATCCCGGCCGCCTTGGCCCGGCTGACCAGTTGTACGGAGGAGATGCTGTCGCCGCCCAGGTCGAAGAAGTTGTCGTCCACCCCGACCGTTGCGACGTCGAGCACCTGGCCGAACAGCCCGCACAGTTCCGCTTCGAGCGGTGTCCGCGGGCCGCGCCCCGCGGCGGACTTCGCGAAGTCCGGTTTCGGCAGTGATTTCCGGTCCAGCTTTCCGCTCGCCGTCATCGGCAACTCGTCCAACACCACCACAGCGGCCGGGACCATGAACTCCGGCAACCTCGCACGGACGAAATCCCGAACCTCGCCGACATCCGGCCCCTCACCCGAACTGGGCACGACGTACGCGACCAGCCGCCTGTCACCCGGCTTGTCCTCCCGCACCACCACCGCGGCTTCGGCGATCCCCACGTGCTCGATGAGCCTGTTCTCGATCTCGCCGAGTTCGATCCGGAAGCCCCGCACCTTCACCTGATCGTCCGCGCGCCCCAGATACTCCAACTCGCCCTCGCGGTTCCACCGAACCAAGTCCCCCGTCCGGAACATCCGAGACCCGACCGGGCCGAACGGATCCGCCACGAACCGGCCAGCGGTCAACCCCGCACGACCCCCGTACCCCCGCGCCAAGCCCACACCCGCGACGTACAACTCCCCCACCACACCCGGCGGCACCAGCCGCATGCGGCCATCCAGCACGTAGACCCGTGTGTTCGCGACCGGGCGGCCGACCCGGACCGGGCCGTCCCCGGCTTCCCAGAACAAGCTGTCCGCGCTGGCCTCGGAGGAGCCGTACAGGTTGAGCAGCAGCGAATCCGGCAGGACTTCCGCATGGCGCTCGACGAGAGCGCGGGGCAGGGCTTCACCGCTGGTCACCCAGCATCGGACGGATGCCAACGACCTGGAGTAGGCGTCGTCCAGCAGCACCCGCAGCAAGCTCGGCACCACCGTCACCCGCTCGACCTCGTGCTCCGCGACCAGGCGCACCAGGCCGCTGGGATCCCGCAGGACATCGTCCCCGGCCAGCACGACCTTGCCCCCGTGCAACATCGTGCCGAGCAGTTCGGTGGCGCTGTCCAGGAAACTCAGCGAGCTCCGAGCGAGGACCGTTGACGACCGCCACTGCGGATACCGCTCGCTGAACCACTGCCAGCGGTTCGCAAGACCCGCGTGCAGGCCGACGACTCCCTTCGGCACGCCTGTCGAACCGGACGTGTAGATCACGTAGGCGGGGTGCAGCGGCAGCAGCGGCGCCAGCCGCTCGGAGTCCGCGACGTTCTCCATCGAATACCCCTGGCCCACCAGGTCGTCGACCAGCAGGCAAGTCGCGTCGGTCCTCGGCAGCGCGGCGCGCACCGCCGAGGACGTCACCACCACCGCAGGCCGGGCGTCGGCGAGCATGAACTCGATCCGACTGGCCGGATATGCCGGGTCGATCGGCAGGTAGGCGCCACCGGCCTTCAACACGGCGAGGACCGCGACCACCATCTCCACCGAGCGGGGTATGGCCAGCCCCACCACCTGTTCAGGTCCCACGCCCAGCTCGACCAGGTGCCGGGCGAGCTGGTTCGAGCGCGCATTCAGGTCCCGATAGGTCAACTCCGCACCTTCGAACACCAGCGCCACCGTGTCCGGCGTTCGCGCCACCTGCTGCTCGAACAGGTCCGGCAGCACCAGCGACGACGGCAGTGGGATCGCCGGGTCGTTCCACGAGGTCAACAGTCGGCGCCGCTCGGCGGCATCCACCACGTCGAAGCTGCCGATGCTCCGATCGAGCTCGTCGACCGCGGTCTCCAGCAGCCTGCGGAACCGGGACAGCAGGGACTCCACAGTGGACCGGTCGAAGATGTCGGTGTTGTACTCGACCGTCAGCGCGAGACCCGTCCGGCTGCTTTCGAAGTGCACGCCTTCGTCGACGCTGATGAGCAAATCCACCCGGGCCGCGCCGACATTCACCGGCATCAGTCGACCGCGCGCGCCGGGGAGGCTCAACTCGGTGCGCGGCGCGTTCTGCTGCGTGAGCATCACCTGGAACAGCGGGTGGTGGGTCAAGGTCCTGGTCGGCTTGAGCACGTCGACGAGATGCTCGAAGGGGACGTCCTGGTTCTCGTACGCCGCCAGGTCGGTGTCGCGGACGCGGCGGACGAGTTCGCGGAAGGTGGGATCGCCGGAGGTGTCCACCCGGAGCACGAGGGTGTTGACGAAGAATCCGACGAGATCGTCCAACGCCTCGTCGGTACGGCCTGCGACGACGGAGCCGATCACCACGTCCTCGCCGACGTTGAGCCTGGTCAGCAGTGCGGCCAGACCAGCATGCAACACCATGAACAAGCTTGCGTCGCAGGCCCTCGCCACGTGGAGCAATCGGGCGTGGAGGTCTGCTGACCATTCGACGACCAATGTCTCGCCACGGTGCGATGCAACCGTCGGATGCGGTCGGTCGGTGGGTAGTTGGAGCTGTTCCGGAGCGCCGGCCAGCTCCCGTCGCCAATAACCGAGCTGTTGGGACACAAGGCTTTCCGGATCGTCCTCATCCCCCAGAAGATCCCGCTGCCACAACGTGTAATCCGCATACTGCACCGGCAACGACTCCCACACCGGCACACCACCACCCCGCCGAGCCGCATAAGCATCAGCGAAATCCCGCCACAACGGCTCCAACGACCACCCATCCGCAGCGATATGGTGCAACACCAACACCAACACCCGCTCACCACCCGAAACCACCAAC
>NZ_JBWKKU010000092.1:0-32143 GCF_056431445.1 Saccharopolyspora sp. NPDC045941 | reverse complement strand
AGACCTCGCCGTTAGGCGGTCCGTGAAGCAGGAACCTCGACCGGCGTTAGCGCTGGTTGGAATCCCCCGGCTTTAGCCGTGGGGAGGACGTCAACTCCCGATCACAAGCGTGGTCGTAGTGCCACGCACGCGCAGTCCTGATCACGATGCCTGGATCGGCCGGTTCCATCAGTACTTCGCCGTTGACGGTGGTCGGCACGTGTTGACTCGTGGGCCTGCCCGGCTGAGCCGGGCAGGCCCACGTCGATGTGCTGCGCCGATCGAGTTCGCAGTCCGCGAGTGGCTCGCATGAAGCGGCAGGCGCGCAGCCGATTTTCGCCGACGCCCGGCCGATCCGGGCGCCGGCTGTCGTCCCCGCATTTCGCCCTTGTGTGGCGCCAAGGCCGAACTATACGATATTGACGTTCTATATTAGAACTTTAAATTCGTTTATCGAACACGCACTGGTCATGCGTAGAACCCACAACGATGTGAGGAGAGACCGTGCAGTTTCACCACCACGGGTACGTTTCCGGTGATCCGCGCATCCAGCCGCCCGCGGGTGTCGGCGTAGATCGCCCCGAGGAGCTTCCGGACGAGGTCGATGTCCTCGTCGTGGGCAGTGGCCCGGCCGGGATGATCGCCGCCGCTCAGCTGGCGCAGTTCCCCGACATCGTCACGCGCGTCATCGATCGCCGTCCCGGTCGGCTCGAGGTCGGGCAGGCCGACGGCATCCAGGCCCGCAGCGTCGAGACGTTCCAGGCGTTCGGCTTCGCCAACCGCATCATCGAAGAGGCCTACCGGATCACCGAGATGGCCTTCTGGAAGCCGGACCCCGAGAACCCGAAGAACATCGTCCGAGCCGCTCGCGCTCCCGACGACCCGACCGGGATCAGCGAGTTCCCCCACCTGATCGTCAACCAGGCGCGCGTGCTCGACTACTTCGCCGAGGTAGCGCGCAACGCTCCGGCCCGGCTGGTGCCGGACTACGGCTACGAATTCGTCACCCTGGACGTCGCCGAGGAAGGGGCGTACCCGGTCACGGTCACCCTGCGGCGCAGTGCGGGCGAGGACGAGGGCTCGCAACGGACGGTCCAGGCCAAGTACGTGATCGGCTGCGACGGCGCGCGCAGCAAGGTGCGCGAGTCGATCGGGCGCGAGCTCGTGGGAGACCAGGCCAATCACGCGTGGGGTGTGATGGACGTGCTGGCCGACACCGATTTCCCCGACATACGCACCAAGTGCGCCATCCAGTCGCACGACGGCGGCAGCATCCTGCACATCCCGCGGGAGGGCAACCACCTGTTCCGGATGTACGTCGACCTGGGCGAGGTCTCCGAGGACGACGGCGGAGCGGTGCGGAACACGACGCAGGAAGAGGTCGAGGCCCGCGCCAACGTGATCATGCACCCGTACACGGTGACGGTGAAGCACGTCTGCTGGCGCAGCGTGTACGAGGTGGGGCACCGACTGGCGGAGAAGTTCGACGACGTGCCGGAGCAGCTCGTGGGCATCCGCAGTCCGCGGGTGTTCATCACCGGCGACGCCTGCCACACCCACAGCGCGAAGGCGGGGCAGGGCATGAACGTGTCGATGCAGGACGGCTGGAACATCGCCTGGAAGGTCGCGCACGTGCTCGAAGGACGTGCTCCCGAGGCACTACTCGACACCTACTCCGCGGAGCGCCAGGTGATCGCGCGGAACCTGATCGACTTCGACAAGCAGTGGTCGAGCCTGATGGCCGCCAAGCCCGAAGAACTGGACGATCCCTCCGAACTGGAGGACTTCTACGTCAAGACGGCCGAGTTCCCCGCCGGCCTGATGACGCAGTACCAGCCGTCGATGATCATAGGCGCGACCACGCACGAGAGCCTCGCGACCGGATTCCCGGTCGGCAAGCGCTTCAAGTCGAACGTCGCCACGCGGGTCTGCGACGCCAACCCGGTGCACCTGGGCCACCACCACCGCGCGGATGGCCGCTGGCGGATCTACGTGTTCGCCGACCGGCCGGCCGCGGGGCAGCGTTCGAAGGCGACAGACTTCGCCGAATGGATCGGCGGCTCGCCGGAATCGCCGGTGGTCGCGTACACGCCGAAGGACGGGGACGTCGACGCGTGGTTCGACGTCAAGGTGATCTACCAGCAGGACCACACCGGCGTCGATCTCGCCGCCGTGCCGCGGGCGTACCTGCCGAAGGTCGGCCCGTTCGGCGTCGTCGACTACGAGAAGGTGTACGCCGCCGACCCGCAGGACGACATCTTCGAGGCGCGTGGCATCGATCGTGCTGGCGCGCTCGTCGTCGTGCGACCTGACCACTACGTCGCGAACGTGCTCCCGCTGGACGCGAAGGAGGAGTTGGCGGCGTTCTTCGCGGGAATCTTCAACGCGAAGCGGCCATCACCCTCTGAGCACGGGGATCGGAACTGACTACCCTGACGAAGAAGTCAGGGATCGTGGTCGAGGACGGTGCGTCCGCTACCGGAAAAGACGGCGAGCCAGCCGAACTGCGCGCGGATGCCGTGGGTCAGACGCCGTAGGCGCGCTGCACGTTGTCCGCGGAGACCTTGAGGCGTGCGGCGATTTCCGTCTCGGGACGGGGGAGCGAGACGTGGATGACCGCGATGGAGGCCGGCGGCTGATCGGGCAGGACGAGGGGCACCGCGACGGACCACAACGACGGAACCACCTCGTCGCGACTGTGCGCATAACCTCGTGCGCGGCTTTCCTCGATCTCGGCGCGCAGTTCGTCGGTCATGTCGGCGGGCCAGGCGCTCTCGGGAAGTTCCAGCAGGATCGCCTTGCCCGGCCCGCCGCGGGTGATGGGGTGGCGATGGCCGGGCCGGTACGACACGACGGCCACCGACTTCCGGGGCGCGCTGCTGACCAGGGTGACGGCCTCGTCGCCGTCGCGCTGCACGGCGAGCAGGCAGGTCATCCCCAGCTCGTTCGCGACTTCGGTGAGCTCGGGGAGCGCGGCGGACTGGAGGTCTCGCGAGACCCCCGCGGCGAGTGCGGCCATGCCGGCGCCGAGCGTGATCCGCCCGGCGCCGTCGCGGACGATCAGCCCGTGGTCCTCCAGGGTGCGCAGCAGCCGGTAGGCGACCGAGCGGTGCACCTTGAGCTCCGCCGCGAGCTCGTCGATCGACAGATTGCGGTCGGAGGACGCGAGGATCTCGAGCAGCCGGATGCCGCGGCTCAGGGTCTGCGAGCCGGCCTGCGTGACCTGCTGGTCGGGCATGGAGCCATGCCTTCCTGCCCGAGGCGTGGGCGATCGTTCGAACTGGGGCACTCAATACTAGAACCGGCTGCGGTCGAGCATCGAACGATCTGGCTTCAACGCGTGGACGACATCATCGTCGCGCTCCCCGGTTTCAATCCTCGCGATGTCCAGATCGGACGACGTCGGTTTCCCGCTTGGCGTAGGCCTTGATGTCGAACGCCGGATCGCCTGCCCGTTCCGGCCCGAGCGGCAGCTCCTTCGCCAGCAGACGACGGGCGGCCATGTGGTCGGCGGGCTGGTTGGCGGACTCGACCGCGGCCAGCCTGCCGCCGCGGAACCGGAACACCGAGAACTTTCCGGTGTCGACGTCGCCGCGGAGGACGTTCTCGTCGCCGGGCAGTCCGAGTCCGGCGATCTGCAACCGCAGATCACCCTGGTTGCTCCAGAACCACGGCACGTCTCGGTAGGGGGCAGGGCGGCCGAGGATCACGCGGGCGACGTGCCGGGCTTGGTCCGTGGCGTTCTGCACGGATTCCAGCCGGCTCCGCGCGGCGAGGTGGTGGCTGGGGAAGTTGGCACAGTCGCCGATCGCGTAAATGCGCTCGTCGTCGGTTCGCAGCGATGCGTCGACGACCACACCGTTGTCCACCGCGAGCCCCGCCTGCTCGGCGAGTTCCGCGCGTGGCGTGACGCCGACGCCCACCAGGACGAGGTCGGCCGGATACCGCCTGCCGAGCGAGCTGATCACCGTCGTAACCCGGCCGTTGCGGCCCTGGAACGACGCGACACCGTCACCGACCTGCAGATCGATGCCGGCCTGCCGGTGCGCACCCGCTACGAAGTCCGACAGCGGCGCGGACAGCACTCGTCCCATCGGTCGATCCGCCGATTCGAGCACCGTGACGTTGAGACCGCGTTTGCGGGCGATCGCGGCGAACTCGAGCCCGATGAAACCCGCTCCGACCACGACCGCGGAACGCGCATGTCCGAGATCCGCGCGGACGGCGCGCGCCTCGGCCAGCGTGCGCAGGTGGTGGATGCCGTCGAGATCACCGCCCGCGACGCGCAGCGTCCGGTTGGCCGACCCCGTGGCGAGTACCAAGTGGGAATACGGCACAACGGCGCCGCTGTTGAGGACCACTTCGCGCCTTGCCCGATCGATCGCGCTGGCACGCACCCCGATCCGCACATCGACGTCGAGTCCGGTGAAGTAGTCCGCAGCGCGGATCGGTAGCGGGGTGGGTTCACCGCCCGGACGCAGGTAGTCCTTCGACAGGGGCGGGCGCTGATATGGCAGGTCGTCCTCCTCTCCGACGATGGTGATGGCGCCCTCGCAGCCCCCGGCACGCAGCGAATCGGCGACTTGGAGCCCACCCTGTCCGGCACCGACGATGACGACGCGGTCTGGTGTGGACACCGGTCACACCTGGCTGGCGGGAACGTCGACGTCGATTTGCTCCGCGTCCACGCCGAGCGTGATCTGGCAGCCCAGCCGGCTGCGCTGCTCGTCGCGAGGTTCAGCGGTGCACTCGAGCATCTCCTCCTCGTCCTCGCCGATCTCCGGCAGGCCGTCGAGGAACGGCTCGTGGACGTACACGTGGCAGGTCGCGCACATGGCCTGCCCCCCGCATTCCCCGACGATGCCGCGGACACCGTTGCTCACCGCGGCCCGCATGATGCTGGTTCCGGACTCCACCTCGATGGCGTCCACAGTGCCGCCCTGGTGGTGGAAGTTCACCTTTGCCATTGGGAGTTCTCCTCGGTCGTCTTTCCGGGTGTTCGCGAAACCGGCTCCGGTCACCTGCGGTCCCACAGCACCGGAAGCCGGAGCATGCCGCGGAACACCCAGCCGCCCGCTTGCGCCGGCGCGTCCGGGTCCAGGCGCAGGTTCGGAAGTGCGTCGAACAGGCGCGGCATGCCGACACCCACCACGGAGGCGCGGGCGACCCAGGCGCCGGCGCAGAAGTGGTTGCCGCCGCCGAAGGCGAGGTGCGGCTGCTTGGGCCGGTTGATGTCGTAGGTCTCCGGGTCGTTGAAGACCTTCGGGTCCCGGTTGGCGGCGCCGACGACCACACCGAGCCGGGCGCCCTTGGGGACCAGCACTCCTTCGAGCACGGTGTCCTGAGTGGACTCACGGGGGTACATGCCGATGGGGGCGATCCAGCGGATGCACTCCTCGAACGCGGTGGACCACAGCGATGGTTCGGCCAACACCTGCGCGAGCTGGTCCGGATTGGACAGCAACGCCCACACCGTTGCGCCCAGCGCGTCCCTCGGCTCGTTGAGGCCGCCGCCGATGGTCATCTTCAGATTGGCCCGGATCGCTTCCAAGGGAATCGGCAGGTGGGCCAGCCCGGATAGCAGGCTGTGGTCCGGGTTCGCGCGCAGGTGCGGCAGCATTTCGTCGATCGCGTCGTCGACCTCGCGCGACGACTGTTCGGCCTTGGCCCACGCGTCCGGGTCGTCGGCGTAGTTCCCGGTCCCGTCGATCAGCGTTTGCGACCAGCGCTGCATGTCGTCCTGCGTCGCGTTCCGGAAACCCATGATGAGCCGCAGGTTCTCGGCGGCGTAGGGCGCGGCGAACTCGGAGATGAGGTCGGCACCCGGACCGGCGTTCTCCAGGCGCTCCAGGTATTTCGCGCAGTTCTGCTCGAAGACGGCGTTCCAGTGCCGCTTGATCGCGTTCGGCCGGAGCACTCCGCCGTAGGACTTGCGGTCGACGTCGTGCGCGGGGCCGTCCTTGCGGAGCATGCTGTGCCCCATCGCCCGTTTCATCAGCGAGTTGGTCTCGTCCGCCGAGAACCTCTCCTGGTCCTGTTCGATGGTGTGGCACGCGGCGTAGTCGGTCACCATGTACCGGTTCACCGCGGGAACCCAGTGCACGGGTGCTTCGGCACGCATTCGTTGGTAGACGGGGTAGGGATCGGCGTACAGATCGGGGATGGTGACCCAGTCCGCGACCGGGATCGGGCGGGCCTGCGCCAAGTCGACCGTCGGCGTCATCGTTGACTGCCTCCAATTCGTCGAGGATGCAAGCAAGACTGGCAGAGGCGTTCAGCGTATGTAAACTTCAAAGTTGTTGGATATATCCACTACTGAGTAGTGGTTCCGGATTGGCCGATGTGGATGGATCCCAGGGGCTGCGGTGGCTGAATACACGCTTCGTCAGTTGACGTACTTCGTCGCTGTCGCGGAAACGGGCTCGATCTCGAGCGCCGCGGGCGGGCTGCACGTGTCGCCGACCGCGGTCGCATCCGCGCTCACGGAGCTTGAACGCGTCTTCGGCACGCACCTCGTGGTGCGTCGCAAAGCCCGTGGAGTGTCGCTGACACCGTCCGGGAGCTACCTGCACTCCCGTGCCGCGGACCTGCTGCGCCAGGCCGACGATCTGGAGCTCAACGTCGCCAGCGGGGGAGCGGAACTCAACGGTCCACTGGTGATCGGCTGCTACGCCACTGTCGCGCCGACCGTCGTGCCGCCACTGCTGGCGTGGTTCGCGGACAACCATCCGAAGGTACAGGTCCGGGTGGTGGAAGGCAGTCAGACAGAACTACCGCACCGGCTGCTAGCGGGCGAGCTCGAGCTAGCGGTGGTGTACGACCTGGACCTCCCGACGGGACTGAACTCCGTGGTGCTCTACGAGGCTCCGGCGTACGTTCTCCTCCCTGCCCGGCACCGCCTGGCGAAGCAGGCGACGGTGTCGCTGCGAGAACTGGCGGGTGACCCGATGATCCTGCTCGACGTGCCCCCGGCGGCTCAGCACACGATGACCCTGTTCGACCGCGCCGGTGTGGAGCCGGTGGTGGCCCTGCACGCGTCGGACTTCGAACTGACCCGCTCGCTGGTCGCTCGCGGGATGGGGTACGCCATCCTGATCCAGCGGCCCGCGGTCAGCCAGTCCTACGAGGGATTGCCCGTGGTGGTCAAGGAGATTCGGCCGGCCGTGCGGCCGATCCGGGTGAAAGCGGTCTGGCCCGAGGCCGTCCGGCTGACCGATCGGGGCCGCGCTCTGCTCGACTTCGCACGCGACCCCGGGATCGGGAACGTGCCGGGGTCGCGCCGACGTGCCCCTCGATCCCGCTGACCCCGGTGCCGGGGCACCGGATGGTCAGGATTCCGGGCGGGACGTCACGTATTCGGTCATCGTCCGGAGCTTGTGGTCGCGCGAGACGCGCTCGATCTCCTCCTGCGAGGCTCCCGCCCGGATGAGCGCGATGATCCGATCATGCTCGTCCACAGAGGACAACGTTCGACCGGGGACGAAGGTGAAGCTGGACCGCCTGATGCCGGACATCCGTTGCCACTCCCGCTTCACCAGGTCGAGCAGGTGCTGGTTCGGGCAGTTCTCGCACAGCGCCCAGTGGAAGCGGTGGTTGAGCTCCGTGAACCGGACGGGGTCCAGGGTTCCCTCGCACATTCGCCGCATCTCCGCGTTGAAGGACGCGGCGTCCTCCAGTTGTTCCGGGGTCACATGCGAGGCCGCAAGGCTGGTGGCCGCGCCTTCGAGGTAGGCGAGCGTTTGCATGGCGTTGGCGTAGTCGGAGGTGTTGATGCCGGCGACCTGGGCACCGACGTTGCGGGTGAAGGTCACCAGGCCCTCGGCCTCGAGTCGCCGCACGGCCTCGCGCACCGGTACGGGGCTTGTTCCGAATTCGCGGGCGATCTGGTCGAGGACCAGGCGGTAGCCGCTCGCGTAACGTCCCGACAGGATGCGCGCGTGGAGTTCCTGGTAGACCTTCTCCGACTTCGACAGCGCCTGCGTACCGGCTGTTCTCGGCATCTCCGTTGTTCCGTCCTCGGGTGGCGATACCTGCAATCGTATACGGTGGGGGCGGCGGAATTTCCCGGGACGCCCCCACCTCGAGCGGTTACCGGTGGGCCGACGCGGCGAGTTTGGTCGCCCCTGGGATGTCGAGCGCGTCCAGGCCGAGGGGCTTGCCCGTGCGGTCCTTGATCGTGAACGCCGCGATCAGACCGATCACCGTGAGGCAGAACAGGTAGCCCGACACGGCTGTGGTGCTGTCGAACGCGGCTTGGAGCCACGTTGCGATCATCGGGGCGAAGGCGCCGCCCAGGACGGCGCCGAAGGCGTAGGACAGCCCGGCTCCGGAGTAGCGGACCTGGGCGGGGAACATCTCGGCGAGCATGGCCGCCTGCGGCCCGTAGGAGAACCCGATGCCGATGCTGAAGACCAACATCGCCAGTCCGATCAGCAGCACGTTCTTGGTGTCGATCAACCAGAACATGGGGAAGACCCAGACGAGCAGGGTGGCGAAACCGATCTTGTACACCGCGGTTCGCCCGATCCGGTCGGACAGCATCGCTCCCGACATGGTGGTGACGACCCAGGCCGCGCTGGTGAGGGTGACCAGGTTGAGGATCGTGGAGCGGTCCATCCCCAATACCGTCGTGGTGTAGGAAAGCACGTAGCCGCCGGTCACCATGTACCCGGCCGCGTTGTTCGCGGCGAACGTGAGGGCGCCCTGGAGCACTTGTGGTCCGTTGAAGCGGAACATCTGCACGAGCGGGAGCCGGACGCGCGGCTGCTCGCCATCGGCGTCGGCGAACACCGGTGACTCGGCGACTCCCAGCCGGATCACCGTGCCCACCACGATGAGCACGACGGACAGCAGGAACGGGACCCGCCATCCCCAGTCGAGGAACTGCTGCTCGGTAGTCGTCGCGGTGACGATGCTGAGCACGGCGGTGGCGATCAGCATGCCGACTGGAACCCCGATCTGCGGGAAGCCGCCGTAGCGACCGCGCTGGTGCGCCGGGGCGTGCTCGACGGCCATCAGCGCGGCCCCACCCCACTCTCCGCCCGCGGAGAACCCCTGCAGAACGCGCATCACGATGAGCAGAATCGGTGCCCACGTCCCGATCGACGCGTAGCCGGGCACCAGGCCGATCGCCGTCGTGGACGCGCCCATGAGCATGAGCGTCAGGACCAGCATGGCCTTTCGCCCCAGCTTGTCGCCGAAGTGCCCCGCGACCACCGCGCCGAGCGGGCGGAAGATGAAGCTCACCCCCACGGTGGCGAACGAGATCAGCCGCCCGGCCAGTTCTCCGTAGGAGGCCACGAACGGCTCGAAGAACAGGGGAGTCAGCACCAGGGCGGCGGCGTTGGCGTAGATGAAGAAGTCGTACCACTCGATGGTGGTGCCGACCAGCGTGCCCAATGCGACTCGGCGATGTTCTCGCCGAGTTTGATCCCGGGTGAGTTCTTGTTCAGCCACAACAGCTCCTTTGCTGTGTCGGTTGGCTCGGAACGCCGCTGGACCTCCCGCGTCCGGCCGTCGAGGTCCAAGATGCGCAAGCCCCGCCTCGCCCGATCGACATGGGCCGCGCCGATGAGATCGGGGCCGAGCGGGGTGTATCTCTCGCCGCTCCTGGAACGGACGTTGAATCCGCGGTCGGCGTAGCGCAGGTCGTGCTGTCCCAGATCATCGCCGGGCTCGTCGTGCTGCGCGGGATGGGTAGTTGAGATGCACCGCGATGACCTTGCCCGGTAGGTGTCCGAGGGCGGTGGATACAGGGTCGCGGGTCAATGGAAGCTCCCAACATCAACTACGATATCGCATACGATCTGGAATCTTGATGGCCGCGAGCCGCTGCTGTCAATGGTCAGCCGACCGCGGACCAACCGAACCGGATTCCCAATCCGATGTGGAAACGCCTCATCGCGGCTTGCCCCGGCTGGTGGTGCAGGCGTGCACGTCAGGCCAGGAGATGTTGACGCCGGACGAAAAGTCATATACGTTTCGGCCGCTGGGTCGCCGTCCCGGGCGGTTGCCGAATCTTCGCCGGTCGCAGCGTCGCCGACTTGCCGGTCTCGACCCTTGTGGACGTCAGCCGCTGACCACGTTCAGCGATCTCAAGATGATCGATTCCAAGGGATCGACCGCGCGCACGAGGCGAGCCCAACGGCAGTGCGCAAAGACCGAGCTGGAAGCCCTCGCGGCCGTACTGCATGTGACGACCGACGGCCTATCAGTTCGTTGATTTTCATGATGCGTTCCATTTGGGGGAAGAGTCTGTCTACGAGGCGGAAGATGCTGCTGGTTATGCGCGCGATCGCCGCTACGGCCTGGAAGCCCACTCCTTCCGAAGCACCTCGGTGAGCAGCCACGGGTCTTGGGAGGCGTAGATGCCGTTGATCTTGTTGTACGCGCACAACTCCAGCAGCGCGGGCGCGGCGGCCTTGACGGCCGTGGCGATGCGCTGCTGGAGGTCGTGGATCTCCTCGGCGAGGTACTGGATACGACAAGCCAGCCGTCTGAGCGTGTGCGCGACAGCGGCGGTGACACCGCGATATGCCTCGGAATCCAGGTTGGCGGAACGGGCAACGAGCCGGCTGAGACTCAGGCGAAGCGAGTTCCTCACGCAACTGCGGCTCGGCGTTGACCAGGACAGCTTTGAGTTGGTTGATCGCCTGGAACCCTGGCCTTCACCGCAGAGTCCTTGGCGAGTTTGAGCACCCGAATCGCTTCCACCGGCCCGTCACCGCTTTTCGGCGTGACCGCGGCTTCACCGGATAACACCGCGCGGGCAGCTGCCTCGGCATCCACCGTGTCGTTCTTGCCGCGGCGCCTGCGCATGGCCCGGTTCGGTCTGTTGACCTCGACGACATCCACGCCTGCCTCACGCAGGAGGCGAGTCAGCCCTGCCCCGTACGAGCCGGTGCCCTCTACCCCCGCTCGACTCATCACGCCGTAGGAGCCAGCCCACCCGATCAGCTCCTGATAACCGGCCGCCGTCGCCGGAAACGCCCGACTGCCCGCTACAACGCCCATCACAGTGATCACGACAGCGACGTGGAAGTCCTTATGAGTATCCACACCGAGGATGACCTGGCCGTCGGTCTGAGGCTGCGGCAGAACGCTGGCCATGGGGCGTTGTCTCCTGGTCTACTCGCCGAACACAACAGGCCACCGCCGGCCGTGGCGGTCAGACCTGTGACGGTGCCGGACGCGAAGGCCCCTATCGAGACACGCTCACCAAACCGACGGCGGCACGCCCTGCGCCGGGTCGTAGCCGACTGATCACACTCAAGGCATCAAGGCCAGGCACGATACGGGTGAGACCACGACCCGGAACAAGCCCCCACCATCCTCACAGGCGCGATAGGTAATCACGTGGGGTCCTGGCTCTGCGGAAGACGATCTTGTGGTGAGATCCGCCGGATCCTCGCGGACACACGGGAGCTCGTCCTGGGCGCCCGCCGGGGAGAGGAGCTGCGGGGCCCCGTGAAGCTCGGCTGCTACGCGAGCTTCGCCACGAGCGTGGTGCCCGAGCTCCTCGAAGGCTTCCCGCGAAGGCATCCCGGGGTGGACCTCGAGATCACGGTGGGCACCACCGACGACCTGTTCCCAGCGCTCCAGTCGGGACGCCTCGACGTGGCCATCATGTACGAGAGGTTCCTGCCCGTCGGCTACCGTCGCCGCGAGATCTACGCGACCGAGCTTGAGGCCCACCTGCATCCGGACCACCCGCTCGCAGCGGGCAGCAATGTGGATCTCGCCGATCTCGCCGGCGAGCCACTCATCCTCTACGACGCGAGCCCGAGCGCCATCAACATAGTCGAGGCGTTCGCCGCGCGCGGGCTCGAGCCCAGGATCGCGACCCGGGTCACCCAGATCATCCTCATCGAGGCGCTCGTGGGCCGCGGCGTGGGCTACGGCCTGCTCATGTCCCGGCCCAACGTGCTCCCCATGAGCCTCGAGGGGCGGCCGGTCGCCGTCCGCCCCCTCGACCCGCCCGTAACCCTCTCCCACGTCGTGGGGATCTGGCCCGAGGACATGACCCTCACGCCGCGCGCCGCGGCCCTGCTCGATTACGCGGTCGAGAAGCTCGGCAGCTACGGCCGCGCAGACGTAGTTCAGAACACAGCCACGCACGACGGCGCCGCCCCGCCTCATGCGGGCAGCGGCGCCTCTCGGGAGTAGGCCTTCAGGTCGAACGAGGGATCGGGCCAGGTCCCCGGGGAGAGCGTCCTGCGGGCGCCGAGGAGCCGGCGTCGCTGAAGCCGTGGATCAGCCGCCGCGATAGCCTGGGCCGCATTATCCGCCGGGATCCGCGTGACATCAGCCGTATCTGGGTGCTGGAACCAGAGGGTGTACCGGGACGATGATCCCGACCATCTGCACGAAATCTGCAACCTCTTCGGGGCCAGCGCGGCAGGTGAACGAAACACGTCCGGCACGGCCCCGCTTACCACGCCGGTCGATTCACATAGATGCCCCGCTGGCCGCTAAGTCCACGGTGTACCGTGCCAAAATCCGGATCACGGGGTTGATCTGGTGTTTAGCTGATCGGAGTCAAGCGGCTCGGGTGTACTCATTGATCAGTCCGCCGAGGACTTTGTGGCGTCGGATGAGAGCGTCGTTCAGACGCCGAAGCAGCCCGGTCAGTCCGCACTTTGTGTGCGGGCTGACCGGGCCTTTTCCTCGTGGGAGCGGTGCCGTTGCGCCACCACTTGCCGATCCGGCGGTTGATCCCGACGATCCGGCACGCCTCCCGGCTGCTCACACCTTGATCCATGAGCCGGAAGTATTCCTCCCGCTCACGGCCCAACTTCCTGCGTCCCTGCGGTGTCCGGATCTTGCGGATCTCGAAGGCCATCGCGTCCCCGAAGGCCGGGTGTTGCGACGACCGCTAGAACTCAAGAGCGAAACTGGACGGATGCGGGGGCGACTGCTTGGACCCGCCGAGCGGATTCTCACTTGACGAAGACGTCCAGCTGCATCCCCCTCTGCCGGTGGTTATCGACCGGGCACCAGAAGTCGTAGACCCCGGGGCCCAGCGTCACGGTGATGTCGGCGGAGCCGCCGGGCTGGACCAGCGGAGTCCTCACGTTCGTGTCGCGCGAATCCTGGATCGCCAGGATGTGCGGCATCCGCCCCTCGTTGACAGCCCGGAACGTGTACTGCCCAGGCGAGAAGTGACTCGGTTGCAGGAACCGGAAATCGACCATCCTGACAATCACGAGACGCGGCCCACCACCACCGCCGCCGCCGCCACCCGCGGGCGCGGCAGGCGCCGGCGACCCCGCGACAGCAGTCGACGCACCAGCGCACACCGTCGCCACCAATGCGAGCACACCGAGCAGCACGCCCAGCAACACCCGCCCCGTTCTGCTGGATTTCCTGCCGAGAACCCTGTTCTCGTTCGCTTTGATCAGCATTGCCCACCCCCCACGCGAAATTCGGCACCGGGCAGGGAAAGGCGATAGCACACCCAGAAAACCATTACCAGCCCGGACGTTTCGAACCGAAGCACAACCAGGGTAAATCCGCGAGGCATTCCTTTGGTGTCGGAAGTTCCAGACGGAACCGCAGTTGAGACTCTTGCAGCTGAGCAGCTTGCGCCAGCAGTGACGGCCCACGCGGCATTTGCTATCGCACCTGGGCGGCCTGGCGTTCGCGAGTCGAAAAGGCGTGCGCGCCTACGAAGCCGCGCTGATCGAAGCCGACGTCGCCGGACGTCACGCACGAGCCGGACCACCTCCGCGAACTGCGGATGCGGGTGATCCGACTGGCCGAAGCGTTGCCGAGCATGTGCTGGCCCCGGGACAAATGCGGCCACTGCAACGGCGAACGTGAAGTCGAGGCCGTCCAAGCCCGCTACGGCGCAAGCCGTGCCCCGAAGTTCGTCAGCGGCCAGCGCCTCTGCCCGCAGTGCCGGGGTACAGGTCTCACCCTCGACCTCCCGACCCCGCCTGACAGCACTCCTTGCTGGGAGCGAACACGCGATTGCACGCGGAAGTAAGGGCGCTGACGTGGTCCAGGCCATTTAGCTCCTGCGTCCTTGCTCATAGCCTTCAGCTGCTGGCGCCTGTGCGGATGGCGGTCACACCCAGCTGGCCCACGGGCGCCAGCCCTAGATCGACGATGAATGGTCCCCGAACACCGTATCTTCGGCCTGTGGGGACCATTCCTTTCGTCCACGGTCAGGTGTGCGAAGGTGCTTGGGCATCCACATCGTCGCGGAGGGCGGCCATCGACGACCTTCTTGACGCCCGGTTTGCGCTGCGGTGAAGACGTGCCGGGACTGTGGAGCAGCCGCTCAGCGACGCTGCAAAATGCTGTTCCGGAAGCTGCTGCTGTACGCAGTCATCATGATCCTGCTCGGGCGCTGTGATCCGGATCGTCCTGGTCCTGCTGTGATGGTCGGCCGACGTCTCCATTGAGCTCTCCTCGGAAGTACTCGATGAACCTGGGCTGCGTTGGACCGCGCCGAAAGGAGGTGAAATGTACTAGTTTGTCCTGCTGTCTCCGAGCTTTCGTGCCAGCTGTCCCTTGTGGACGAATAGGTCTAGCTGGTGCAGGTTCAAATCTCGCTGTCCCGACCTCGATTTTCGGCATTTTGGGACCATTTCGGACGAATCGGTTTCGCGGGTGCGAAATATGGGGCCCTCGGTTGCCCTCCGTTTGCTGAACGTTCAGCCCGCGTCCGTGCCCGGGTTGATGGCTCTCCCTAAGTTCTTAGCCTGACGAAAGAAGGGGAACAATGGGCACACCCCCCGCAGTGCGGGCTCGTGGGATCACCAAGTGTTTCGGCGATGTCGTCGCGCTCGACGGCATCGATCTGGATGTGGCGCAGGGGCAGATCCACGGGTTGGTCGGGCCGAACGGCGCCGGCAAGACGACCTTGCTCGGTCTACTGCTGGGCCTGGCCGTCGCCGACAGCGGCACGCTCGAAATTCTCGGTACGCCGGTCGGCCGGGCGCTCGCCGCTCCCGACGACGTCGCGGGTTTCGTCGACGGGCCCGGCCTCTATCCCTCGCTCACCGCGAAGCAGAACCTCGCCGCGCTGGCCGTGCTTCGCGGCCGCGACGTGCGGACGGCGGGGATCGACGACGTGCTCGATCAGGTCGGGCTCACCGATGTCGCCGACGACCGGGTCCGGGGTTTCTCCCTCGGCATGCGTCAGCGGCTCGGGCTCGCCGCAGCCTTGCTCACCAAGCCTCGCCTCCTGGTGCTCGACGAGCCGTCCAACGGCCTCGACCCGGCCGGCAAGCAGCACGTGCACGGAGTCCTTACCGGGCTCGCGGCCGACGGAACCTCCGTCGTGCTTTCGAGCCACCGGATGGACGATCTCGAAGCGCTGTGTTCCGAGATCACCATCGTCGCCACCGGACGGGTCGTGTTCTCCGGCCCGCTGAGCAAGCTCGCCGCCGAGAACCAGGAGCTCGACTACCGGCTCCTCACCTCTGACCCGGAGGCCGCCCGCAGGCTGGCTGCCGACACAGCCGGGGTCCGCGTAGTCGACGACGTCGGCGCATGGCATGGCGCCGAGGTGGTCGTGGTGCGTGCGTTGGTGCCCGCCCTCGACGAACTGGTGGTGGGGCTTGTGCACGCGGGCATCGCGGTGCGCGAGCTCGCGCCTGTGGTGTCGCCACTCGAGACCGCGTTCCTAGCCCTCACCGAGCAGCAGGAGTCCAGCCGATGACCGTGACCGTCGCCGATGCCCCCGCTGCCGGTGCCCGCCCTGTCTCGGTAGGGCGCGGCTACCGCTTCGAGCTGGTCAAACTGCTCTCGCAATGGCGGGTGCGCTTGCTGGTCCTCGCCTGCTGGCTCGCTCCGGCGCTCTTCGTCGTGGCGGTGAGCCAGCAGAGCTCGCTGCCCGTCGACACGCTCTTCGGTCGCTGGATGAATGCCACGGGTTGGGCCGGATCGCTGGTGATGCTCGGTTTCGCGGGCACCTACGCGCTCCCGCTGCTGACCTCGCTGGTCGCCGGTGACGTGTTCGCTTCCGAAGACCGGCTCGGCACCTGGCGCCACCTGTTGGTGGCGGTCCGTTCGCCGCGGCGGATCTTCGTCGCGAAGGCGCTGGCCAGCCTCACCGTCATCCTGGTGTTCGTGGCCGGGCTGGCCGTTTCCAGTGCGGCCGGCGGGGTCGTCGCGGTCGGCAACCGGGAAATGGTCGGGCTCGACGGCCACCTGCTGGCGTCGGCGGACGCCGCCGGGAAGGTCCTGCTCGCCTGGGTCTGCGTGCTCGCCCCGACCCTCGCCTTCGCCGCGATCGGGTTGCTCGGTTCCGTCGCATTTGGACGGTCCCCGATGGGGCTGCTGCTCCCCATCGTCGTCGCCCTCACCATGCAGCTCGTCCAGATGCTGCCGGTACCCGTCGCGGTGCGCCTCGCCCTGCCCAGTTACGCCTTCATCGCCTGGAACGGTCTGTTCACCAGCCCGGCGCAACTCGGGCCGCTGGTGATCGGCATCGTGGTCAGCCTCGTGTGGGCCGTTGCCGCGACCGCCTTGGCCTACCTGCTTTTCCTGCGGCGCGACTTCACACCCCTCACCCACGACGGATCCGGGCGCCGCGCGATCACCACCGGCCTCCTGCCGCTCGTCGGGCTGCTCGCCGTCACCGCTGCGGTCGTGCCCCCGGCCACCGGGGCCACTGGCTCCGGGATCGAGCAGGAGAAAGTGCAGAGCTCGGTCGCCACGGCCTTCGCTCACCTCTACCGCTTGCAGACCAAGCAGCTGAACCGACCCGACGTCACCGAGGCGCAGTTGAGGGCCACCGCGGCGTGCAACAAGGGCGGCGGCCAAGTCGCGCCTCAGGGACCGGGCAATGACTGGCGGTGCGTCGTTTCCTGGCATCTCCCCGGCGTCGAGGCCACTGGGTCTGCGATCTACCAGCTCGACGTCACCGCAGACGGGCGGTTCGTCGCTGACGGCGACGGGCCGAAGGAAGTGAACGGCTACTTCCTGGTGCACACCCCGGCAGGGGATGTGCCGAACCCCCTTTGGCAGTTCGACGGCAACGTCGAACTGCTGCCCACCATCCCGAAGGGATAACTGAAAATGCAGGTAAAGCGTCATCGTCGGCGCTCCGAGAACGTCGGTTTCCGACTTCTCGGGCGACGAGGTGGTCGTCCGATCCGCCTGGCCACCGCAGGTGCGTCGGCGGTAGCCCTCGCCGTCACCGGCACCGGCATCGGATTCGCCCAGACTGAATTGTTCGGGACCGACCAGGTGGGCCAGACCACCGACAACGGCCTGGTCATCTCCTCCGACCAGTACCTCGCGCCGTACGGCGAGCGCATGGTCATCAACAACGGCAAGATCATGTCCTCGGCGATCAGCCCCGACGGCACCCACATGGCGGCGTCGATCACCGACGGCGGCATGGCGTTGTCCATTGTGGACCTGAAAAGCTACAAGGTTCAGCAGCTGATCGGCAACAACGCCGCGGCGAACCTGCATATCCCGGGTAACGACATCGGGCAGGAAGGCCCGACGTACTCGCCGGACGGCAAGTCGCTGTGGCTGGGCCAGGCCGACGGGTACCGCAAGTTCACCGTGAACGCCGACGGAACGCTGGCGAACCCGACGTTCGTGCCCGTCGCCGCGGTCAACGGCAAGCGCGCGCTGGTCGGCGAGGCGGTGTTCTCGGCCGACGGCTCGACGGTGTACTCGGCGGTCAACGGCCAGAACCGGGTGGTCGCGATCGACGTCGCGACCGGTGCCATCACGCAGAGCTGGAACGTGGGCAGCGCCCCGCGGGACATGCTCCTCGTCGGCGGCAAGCTCTACGTCAGCAACGAGGGTGGCCGTCCGGCGCGGCCGGGCGAGACGACGATGAACTCCTACGGCACCCAGGTGCCGGCCAACGGGGACACCGGTTCCGCCACCACCGGTACCGTGAGCGTCATCGACGTCGCCAACCCGGCCGCCACGCCGGGCAGCATCGACGTGGGTCTGCACCCGACCGCGCTGTACGCGAAGAACGGCGCGCTGTTCGTCACCAACACCCAGTCGGACAACGTGTCGGTCATCGACACCGCCAACGACAAGGTGATTCAGACCATCGCGACGCAGCCGTGGGCTGACGCCTCGGTGGGTTACGGCCCGACCGCGACGACGCTGACCGACGACGGACACCTGCTGGTGACACTGGGCCGGGCCAACGCGGTCGCGGTCTACAAGTACGCCAACCCGGTGGAGCCGGCCAGCTT
Source organism: Saccharopolyspora sp. NPDC045941 (assembly GCF_056431445.1). Lineage (NCBI taxonomy): Bacteria > Bacillati > Actinomycetota > Actinomycetes > Pseudonocardiales > Pseudonocardiaceae > Saccharopolyspora > Saccharopolyspora sp. NPDC045941. The sequence continues at coordinate 13,979 of NZ_JBWKKU010000092.1, read as the reverse complement.
CATCGGTCTGCTGCCGACGGACTACACCCCGTCGGAGATCGCCACGGTCGGCAACGAGATCGTCGTGTCGAACACCCGCGGTATCGACGCGCGTCGCTCGACCACCGACCGGCACCGCACGCACGACACCACGTCGAGCCTGACGCACTTCGCGCTGCCCAGCGATGACGTGATCAAGGGCGAGACCGGCAAGGTGTTCACGCAGAACGGCTGGCGCGGCAACTCGCTGGCCAAGGCCAACGGTGCAGGCAACGTGCCGCCGGTCCCGGTTCCGGTCCGGCTCGGTGACCCCTCGACGATCAAGTACGTGTATTGGGTCGTGAAGGAGAACCGCACCTACGACCAGATGTTCGGTGACATGCCGCAGGGCAACGGTGACCCGTCGCTGGCCTCCTACGGTCAGAAGGTCACGCCGAACAACCACGCGCTGGCCAGCCAGTTCGGCCTGTACGACAACATCTACGACACCGGCACCAACTCCGCCGAGGGCCACAACTTCGTGACGCAGGCGGACAACCCGGAGTACACCGAGTCGACCGCGGGTGAGTACATCCGTAGCTACGACACGGAGGACGACGTGCTGGGTCACCAGCGGTCGGGCTTCATCTGGACCGGCGCGAAGAACGCGGGCAAGTCCGTCAAGAACTTCGGCGAGTTCCAGGACTTCGAGCAGAAGCCGGCCGGTGCTACCTGGCAGACGTACTGGTGCGACGCGAAGAACATGGCCGCGACCGGGCAGCCCAGCGCTTACCCGATCAAGGTCGGTTCGGCGATCCCGTCGCTGAACGAGGTGTCGGTGCCGGGCTTCCCGCACTTCGACCTGAATGTTCCGGACGTCTACAAGTACGAGGTCTGGAAGCAGGACTTCGAGAAGAACGGTCCTGCGAACCTCAACATGATGTGGCTGTCCAACGACCACACCGGTGGCGCGACCAACGGCCCGGCTCAGGTCGCGGACAACGACCTCGCGCTCGGCAAGCTGGTGGACACGATCTCGCACAGCAAGTACTGGCCCGAGACCGCCATCTTCGTCGTCGAGGACGACTCGCAGGCCGCTGCCGACCACGTCGACGGCCACCGTGCGCCGGTCCAGATCATCAGCCCGTGGGCCAACCACGGCGTGGTTGAAAACCACTACGGCAGCCAGATCACCATGCTTCGCACCGTAGAGCAGATGCTGGGTATTCAGCCGATGAACCAGAAGGACACCGCGGCGTCGCCGATGAGCCAGGCGTTCACCCCGCACGCCGACTTCACGCCGTACAACGCGGTGCCCAACCAGGTGCCGCTGACCGACGGTCTGAAGACGATGCCCGAATGTGGCGCGGACGTCCCGGCCCAGCCGGCTGTGACGACCACCGCGGTGCCCGCGGACAAGCAGCAGCTCGCGGCGCAGTGGGCCGGCTGGAAGGCTCAGCAACAGGTGAACGGGACGGCCGACAAGGTCGACGCGTTCAACCCCGCGCAGCTGAACCACCTCGGCTGGTACGAGGCGACCGGCTGGGAGAAGCCGTTCCCGGGCGAGGACAAGTTCTACGCCCCGGCCGACGTGCCGGGTGCGGCGATTCCGTCCCGGGATTCCGACGGCTGACGTAAGTCGATCCCGTCACAAGGGTCCCTGCCCGGCGTCCAGCCGGACGGGGGCCCAGGCGGGGTTTTACATCGGCCACTTCGATCTGTGGCAGGAATTCAGTATTACCAAGGGAGACTGTCTTGACAGCACCGATGTCCCGCCGCGACGCCCTCCGTGCTGGCGCCGCGGGCGTGTTCAGCATCATGATCGCCGGCAGTGTGGAGGCGATCGCCGCTCCCGCCGCTTCGGCGATGACCCGACGGGTCGCCGGCTACGGCCCCCTGGTCCCGGACCCGGCCGGCATTCTGTCGCTGCCGGAAGGATTCTCGTACAAGATCGTGGCCGAGACCGGCGTCACCAAGCTGGAGTCCGGTGAGCTGACCCCGTCCGACCCCGACGGCACCGCCGTCTTCGAGGCCGACGGCCAACTGGTGCTCATCAACAACCACGAGGTCGGTGGCAGCGAGCCGTACCGGGTGCCCACCCTGGACGGCCTGACGTTCGACCCGGGCGCGGGCGGCGGCACCACCAACATCGTCGTGGACAATGAGGGCAACCGGGTCAACGAGTACGTCAGCCTGGCCGGTACCCACAACAACTGCGCCGGTGGCCGCACGCCGTGGAACACCTGGATCACCTGCGAGGAGACCGAGCAGCGCGCCGGCGGTGCCTTCCTGCACGATCATGGCTGGTGCTTCGAGGTCGACGCCTTCGACCGCGACGCCAACCTGAACCCGGTGCCGCTGAAGTTCCTCGGCCGTTTCTCGCACGAGGCGATCAGCCTCGACCAGGCCGACAACCGCATCTACCTCACCGAGGACGCCGGCAGCCCGAACGGTCTCTATTACCGGTGGACCCCGCCGGCCGGTTTCACCGGCGGCAAGGGTGCGCTGCGCAAGCTGGCGCTCTCCGAGGGCGGCGACACCGCCGGCACCCTGGAGGCGATGGCCTGCTACCTGGGCAGCACGCGGATCACCGACCTGTCGGAGGCCACTCGGACCGGCGCCCGCTACGACGTGAAGTGGGTCGAGGTCCCGGACCGGCTTGCCACGGCGGCCTCGATCCGCAAGCAGTTCGGCGCGGGTGAGGTCACCTCCAGCCGCAAGCTTGAGGGCGCCTACTACGGCGACCGCGGCCACTACTTCGTCGCCAGCTTCGCCCGGGCGAGCGACGGCAGCGTCAACGAGCACGACGGCCAGGTGTGGTTCTACGACCCGGCCACCGAAACCGTCACCCTGAAGACCATCTTCAAGGTGAACCCGAACCCCGACGAGGACAACGACTTCGACGGCCCCGACAACATCGTGGTGGACCCGAACGGTGGTCTGATCCTCGCCGAGGACGGCGAGGGCATCCAGCACCTCGTCGGTATCACCAAGGAGGGCGACAGCTACCCGTTGGCGCGCAACGAGGTGAGCGTCGACAAGGAGTTCACCGGCCCGACCTTCGCCAAGGACGGCCAGCTGCTGTTCGCCAACATCCAGTCGCCAGGCCACGTCTTCGCGATCACCGGCCCGTTCCACACACCGGGCACCCCGTCTGACGCGGGCGTCCCCCGAGCCTGACGGCTCCACCGCGACACCGGCACCGATGGACCTCGGTTCATCGGTGCCGGTGCCGCCGTATTTCCGGGTCGCTCACACGGAGGTCGAGGTCGTCACGACGTACTCGATCGAGACGGGCAAACCGTGGGTGACCGCGGAAAGCGTCTTCACCTGAGACCGACGAAACGCACCGACGCGTGCTCGCGGTGATCACTTTCCTCGAGGCCCGCTGACCTAGTCCCCACCGGCGGGGCCGCCCCCTGGATGCCCAGTCGGCCATATCGACTGGCGCCGTCGACGAGGCCGAACGCACGCTATGCGGCATGAGCGCGCGTTGTGCCCACAGCGTTGTGAGTGCGCCTACGACGCATTCGCGTCAGGGGCGGTGCGCGTGGAGACCGTCGACGAGGATTGACAGCAACCGCGGCCCTCGCGAGTCGAGTTCGGCGTCGTCCAGTCGAGACAGCCAGCTGATGAGCACGATGACGTCGCGGGCTTCGGCGTCGGCGCGGACGCTGCCGGCCGAGCGACCGGCAGCCAGCAGCAGTTCCACGGCCTCACCGATCGGGCCGAGGCTGTGGGCAGCGAGGTCACGCCACGTCGCTGCCTCGACGGCGGCGAACACGTCACGCTTGACCCGGGCGTAGGCGGCCACCCGGTCGAACCACGCCGCCAACGCATCCAGCGGCTGGTGAGTGGCCAGGAGCCGCGAAGCCGCGGCCACCAGGTCTTCCACTTCATGGCGGTACACCTCAGCGAGGAGGGCCTCCCGTGTCGGGAAGTGCCGGTACAGCGTGCCCTGCCCGATGCCGCAGGCCTTCGCTACCGCGTTGAGCTTCAGCTCGCCCGCCTCGTGCACGAGATCGCGTGCCGCTTGCAGGATTCGTTCGCGGTTGCGCTGGGCGTCCGCACGCTGCGTTCCGGCGCTCTTGACAGAAGCGGACACGTGTCCGTTAGGCTCATCGGGGTAACCGGACATGTGTCCATTCTAGCGGAGGATCCCCGTGACCATTCAGGGCAAGGTCGTCGCCATCACCGGCGCCAGCAGCGGAATTGGTGAAGCAACGGCTCGCCACCTCGCCTCGCTCGGCGCGGCCGTCGTCCTCGGCGCCCGCCGCACCGACCGGCTGGACCGGCTGGTCGCCGAGATCGAAGCGGCCGACGGCGAGGCAGCTGCCACCCGCGTGGACGTCACCGACCCCGGCGACCTCCAGTCGCTCGTCAACGCCGCCGTCGAGCGCTTCGGCCGTCTGGACGTCTTGGTGGGCAACGCCGGGATCAGCAGGATCAGCTCCATCGCTGACTTGGACGTCGAGGGCTGGTCGGCGATGGTCGACGTGAACGTCAAGGGGATCCTGCACGGGATCGCCGCTGCCCTGCCGGTGTTCCGCCGTCAGGGCAGTGGTCACCTCGTCACCGTCGTCTCGACCTCTGGCCTGAAGATCGTCCCCACCCAGGCGGTGTACGCCGGGACGAAGAATGCGGTGCGCACCCTCCTGGAGGGCCTGCGGCAGGAGAGCACCGACGGGGTTCTGCGGACGACGTCGATCTCCCCGGGTTACGTCCGCACCGAGCTCGTCGACAACGCCGTCGACGATCCGGCCGTGCGCGAGCAGGTCAAGCAGAACATGGCTGATCTCGGTATCGACCCCGCGGCGGTGGCCCGGGCGATCGCCTTCGCGATCGATCAACCCGACGACGTCGAAATCGGGGACCTGACCATTCGACCGACTCACCAGGGCTGAGTGACCCGCTCATCGGCAATAGCGGACGTTGTCAGCGCCGTGGGCCTGATGTGCACTGCCGGGACTGCGGACCAGTCGACGAAACCCTTTCGGCTAGCCGCAGCAGCAATCGATCAACATGTCGTGGCGTTCGACAGGAGCGAGAGAGCTGGCTGCAGTGATTGAACACGATCGGCTGCCCGGAGCCCCAGTTCTTGTAGTAGATCTCCGTGCCGTCGGTGGTGGTGATGGTGCCCATCCGATGCCTTCCTGGAACGTTTGTGGGACGGCGCGGAGGCAGCACTGCCAGCTCGAACACATCTCTTCCCGCGCACGTCCTTAAGGCGGTCTCAACACCACTCCACGCTCCACACGGTCTGGCCCGGCTCCCCAGGGCATTACGTCACCCAATCGCCGGCCGATCGAACATCAGACAGTCGACAACAAGAGTGGGATTTCCCCTTCCCCGTCGCTGCCGCCGCGCGCTCGTCCTGCCCTACCCGCGATGAATCGACGGCGCGCACGAGCAACGGTTCCGCTGACTCCGCGCCGTGCGGTGACCAGCAATGAATGAAAGGCCCGGCTGTCGGCCGGGGCGACGTGGAAGTTTCCTGAAACACCCTTCGCATGCATGGCACTACGTCACGAGCCCCGGCGCTCGCGGGCCGATCACCAACGACGAACACGCCTCCGCCCGGTCACCGGGACGCGTCCTCATCGATGCGTGGGAGGGGGATTTCCGCCTCGGTGGATTGCGTCGGTTCAACTTGATGCGAAGCAGCGCGCCTCTCCAGGTCGATCGAGCGCCGTAGCGCTCCCACGGTGTGCGCCCGGCGGCGGGAGCTCCGGACACAGGTGCTTCGCCTCGCTGCCCCGTGGAAAATCTGATCTTCTTGGTGCACGCAAGCCCCCTTGCGTAATGGGGCGGGTGACCCCCCGACGGTCACCCGCGCCCTTCCCCGAATCCCGGCAAGACCCCCGACGTCTCACCAGGCACACACCCCTGTTACAGCAGGTCAGCGGGCATGTACAGAGAGTTTCACGAGCCACCGGAGGTGGTGTCAAGGAAGTGGGCGTTAAATCCAGGTAACCAGACGACCCGCATCGGACAACAGGCCCAGACGCCGGACAGAAAACGCCCCCGCACCCGACCGGCGAAATCCGGAAGGATGCGGGAGCCCGCTACGTCATGCGGCGTGGTGCCGCCCGGGGCGAGCTCGTCGACGGCCGGCGGCTCGTAGGTGAGTGGGGTGTTGAACCCGAGCAGTAGCCAGATCGCCCATGGCGGGAGGGCGGCTCGATCTTGCGGAGTGCGGCGTAGACCGCGGCGAGCACCAGCGGCACGACGGTCGCCGCGCCGGCGTCGCCGAGGGGTGCGAACACCTCTTCGGTTGCGCGTGCGGTGACGAGTAGGCGACGAGCGTGCACCAGGCGACAGGGACGACGGTGCGCAGCCAGCCGCGGAGTTGGTCTGTTGCCTTTGAGGCTCGCAGCATTCCCGGCGAACGCGGCCAGCTGCCGCTAAACGTCGTAGTACAGCTCGAACTCGTACGGGTTCGGGCGCAGTCGCAGGGGGTCGATCTCGTGCTCCCGCTTGAAGGCGATCCAGGTCTCGATCACGTCCGGGGTGAAGACGTCGCCGCGCAGCAGGAAATCCTGGTCGGCCACGAGGCTTTCCAGCACCGCTTCCAGCGAGGACGGAACCTGGACGACATCGGCGGCCTCCTCCGGAGGTAGCTCGTAGAGGTCCTTGTCGATGGGGTCGGGCGGCTCGATCTTGTTCGCGACGCCGTCCAGGCCGGCGAGCATCATCGCCGCGAAGGCCAGGTACGGGTTTCCGGAGGAGTCCGGGCAGCGGAACTCGATGCGCTTGGCCTTCGGGCTGGCGCCCGTCACCGGGATGCGGATGCAGGCCGAGCGGTTGCGCTGGGAGTAGACCAGGTTCACCGGCGCCTCGAAGCCGGGCACCATGCGGTGGTACGAGTTCACCGTGGGGTTGGTGAACGCCAGCAGGCTCGGCGCGTGGTGCAGGATGCCGCCGATGTAGTGCCGCGCGAGATCGGAGAGCCCTGCGTAGCCCGTCTCGTCGTAGAACAGCGGCTTTCCGTTCTTCCACAACGACTGGTGGGTGTGCATGCCAGAGCCGTTGTCACCGAACAGCGGCTTGGGCATGAACGTGGCTGTCTTGCCGTGCCGCCACGCGGTGTTCTTCACGATGTACTTGTAGAGCTGCAGGTCGTCCGCGGCGTGCAGCAGCGTGTTGAACCTGTAGTTGATCTCGGCCTGGCCCGCGGTGCCGACCTCGTGGTGGGCCTTCTCCACGGTGAAACCCGCATCGATCAGGTTCAGCACGATCTCGTCGCGCAGGTCCGCCAGATGGTCGGTGGGCGGGACCGGGAAGTAACCCGCCTTGTACTTGATCTTGTAACCCTGGTTGCCCCCGTCCTCGGCGCGGCCGGTGTTCCACCAGCCCTCGATGGCGTCGATCTCGTGGAACGAGGTGTTCTCCGCATTCGCGAACCGCACCGAGTCGAAGAGGTAGAACTCGGCTTCCGGCCCGAAGTAGGCCAGGTCGGCGATGCCGGAGTCGGCCAGGTACTGCTCTGCTTTGCGCGCGATGTTGCGCGGGTCGCGGCTGTAGGGCTGCAGCGTGAACGGATCGTGCACGAAGAAGTTGAGGCTCAACGTCTTCTTGGCGCGGAACGGGTCCAGTCGAGCGGTGTAGGGGTCGGGCAACAGGAGCATGTCCGACTCGTGTATCGCCTGGAATCCGCGCACCGACGACCCGTCGAAGGCGATGCCTTCGTCGAAGATCTCGGCGGAGAACGGCTTGGCGGGCACGGCGAAGTGCTGCATGATGCCCGGCAGATCGCAGAACCGGACATCGATGAACTTCACGCCCTCATCGGAGATGAACCGCAGGACCTCCTGCGGGCTGTCGAACATCGCTACCTCCGAATCTCTTGATCTGGCTTCAGGAAGCGAGCGCACGGCGCAGGAACTGCCCGGTGTAGCTGGTCTCGTCGTCGGCGACCGCTTCGGGAGTGCCCGTGGCGACCACCCGACCGCCGGCCGACCCGGCCTCGGGCCCCAGGTCGATGATCCAGTCGGCGGTCTTGACGACCTCGATGTTGTGCTCGATGACGATCACCGTGTTGCCGACTTCCACCAGCCGTTGCAGCACGTCGAGCAGCTTGTGGACGTCATCGAAGTGCAGTCCCGTGGTGGGCTCGTCCAGGATGTACGCGGTGCCCCCGTTCGAACGCCGGGTGAGCTCCGTGGCGAGCTTCACCCGCTGCGCCTCGCCACCGGACAACGTCGGCGCGGGCTGCCCCAGTCGCACGTACCCCATACCGACGTCGACCAGCGTGCGCAGGCGGCGGGCGATGCCCGGCAACGCCCCGAAGAACTCCAGCGCCTGTTCGATGGGCATGTCCAGGACCTCCGCGATCGTCTTCCCCTTGTAGCGCACGTCCAGGGTTTCGCGGTTGTAGCGGGCCCCGCCGCACTGCTCGCACGGCACGTACACGTCGGGGAGGAAATGCATCTCGATCCGGATGGTTCCGGCGCCGGCACATGCTTCGCAGCGTCCGCCCCGCACGTTGAAGGAGAACCGCCCCGGCCGGTAGCCGCGGACCTTGGCCGTAGTGGTGGCGGCGAACAGGCTGCGGATGGGATCGAACGCCCCGGTGTAGGTGGCGGGGTTGGAACGCGGCGTGCGGCCGATCGGCGACTGGTCGACGTGGACGACCTTGTCGAGGCTGTCGATTCCGGTGATGGAGCCGTGTTTTCCGGGCACCGCGCGGGCGCCGTGCAGCTTCCGGGCCAGTCCGTTGTAGAGGATGTCGTTGACCAAAGTGGACTTCCCCGAGCCGGAAACCCCGGTCACGGCGATCATGCAGCCCAGCGGGAAGGACACGTCGATGCTGCGCAGGTTGTGCTCGCGCGCCGCGTGGACCGTCAGGACGCGCTTCAGGTCGACCGCACGTCGCAGGGCCGGCACTGGGATCTTGCGGCGACCCGTCAGGTATTCGGCGGTCAGCGACTTCTGGTTGGCCAGCAAGGTGTCCAGCGGACCGCTGTGCACGATCGTCCCGCCGTGCTCACCTGCGCCGGGACCGATGTCCACGACCCAGTCGGCGGCGCGGATGGTGTCCTCGTCGTGTTCGACGACGATCAGCGTGTTTCCCAGATCCCGCAGGCGGGTCAGCGTCGCGAGCAGGCGGTGGTTGTCCCGCGGGTGCAGGCCGATCGAAGGTTCGTCCAGCACGTAGAGGACCCCGGCCAGCCCGGAGCCGATCTGCGTGGCCAAGCGGATCCGCTGGGCCTCTCCCCCGGCGAGCGTGCCCGCCGGGCGATCCAGCGACAGGTAGTCCAGCCCGACATCGAGCAGGAAACCCAGGCGCGCCTGGGTTTCCGAGAGCACCCGGCCTGCGATCGCGCGTTCGCGGCGGCCGAGCACCAGGCCGCGCAGGAACTCGGCGCAGCCCGCCACCGACAGCGCGGACACCTCGGCGATCGAGCGCTTCCCCAGCGTCTTGTGTTCCAGCGTGACGGCGAGGATTTCCGGTTTCAAGCGGGTGCCCGCGCACTCCGGGCAGGGCACTTCCCGCAGGTAACCCTCGTACCGCTGGCGCACGTAGTCCGACTCGGTCTGCTCCAAGCGGCGCTCCAGGAACGGAATCACTCCTTCGAAGCGGGCGTAGTAGGACCGCCGTCGGCCGTAGCGGTTGCGGTACTGCACGTGGATCTGGTCGTCGGAGCCGTAGAGCACCGCCTTCTGAACCCTCGCGGGCAGCCGCCGCCACGGGGTGTCCATCGAGAAGCCACGGGCGTCGGCCAAGGAGCTCAGCAGGCGCTGGAAGTACTCGCTGGTCTGACCGCCCTGCCACGGCGCCACGGCACCATCCGCCAGCGACAACTCGGGATTCGCGATCACCAGTTCCGGGTCGACCTCGCGGTGCACCCCGATCCCGGTGCACACCGGACATGCGCCGTACGGGGAGTTGAAGGAGAAGGACCGCGGCTCGAAGTCCTGCACGCCGACGGGGTGGCCGCGGGAACACGCGAAGTTCTGCGAGAACGACCACTGCCGGTCCCGCGACCGCGGCGGTTGGTCGACGAACTCCACGATCACGACCCCGTCCGCCAACCCCAGGGCTGCCTCCACCGACTCCGTCAAGCGCTGCCTCATCCCCGGTTTGACCACGAGCCGGTCGATGACCACTTCGATGGAGTGCTGCTCCTGCTTCTTCAGCTTCGGCACGTCGTCGAGGTGGCGCACCTCGCCGTCCACCGACACCCGCGCATACCCCTGCGAATGCAAGCGGGCAAACAGTTCCGCGTACTCCCCCTTGCGCCCGCGCACCACCGGCGCCAGCACCTGGAACCGGGTGCGCTCGGGCAGGGCCAGCACCTGGTCGACGATCTGTTGCGGGGTCTGCCTGCTGATCCGCTCGCCGCAGATCGGGCAGTGCGGCTCGCCCACGCGGGCGTACAGCAGCCGCAGGTAGTCGTAGACCTCGGTGACGGTGCCCACCGTCGACCGAGGGTTGTGGCTGGTGGCCTTCTGATCGATCGACACCGCGGGCGAGAGACCCTCGATGACTTCCACGTCCGGCTTGTCCATCTGGCCCAGGAACTGGCGCGCGTACGCCGACAGCGACTCCACATATCGGCGCTGGCCTTCCGCGAAGATCGTGTCGAACGCCAGGGAGGACTTCCCGGAACCGGACAGGCCCGTGAACACGATCAAACTGTCCCGAGGCAGGTCGACACCCACGCCGCGCAAGTTGTGCTCACGCGCGCCACGCACGACCAAGCGGTCAGCCACGGCTCAAGATCCAGCCCACGTCAGGACAACACAACCAGTTTGGCACAGGGCCGCGCCGTGGCGCACCGCAGCGGCAGGCCTCGGCCCTCCGGCAAAGCCCCTGGCCCACCCAGGCCCGAGTGTCCAGTTGGCTGCGCCGATCATCGTTGACCATCCGCGATGGGAAGGGCTGGTGCATATCTGATCTGCGAAGGCAGCTGGTGGCAGGTCGGGCAAGGAATTGTCGGAAGCGGCGCCAGTCGTGTGGCGACCTACCAACTCATTCACCTGCTGCCGGCCCCAGTGGTTGTTCGTCCTGCGCTGGCCGATGTTGCGCGTCCTGGCGGTGTGCGCCGGGCCCGGCGCTGCCGCTGCACTGGTCGGGCTGCCGATCACCTCATGAGCGGCGAAGGCCAGTCAGCGTCGGCGCGTCGTTGGTGTGCGGCACCTGTTGGCGGACTTTGTCGTGGCCGGAGCGCACTCCGCGCAACGGCCGTGATCTCCACGACGAGGCGCACGTCGCCGAAGTCGTGGTCGGCGGCCACCGCTGTTGCCCAGTGCTCGACGAACGTCAGCTCGATCGGGACTCTTCGTTGGCAGTCTTGGCACGCCTCGCGCACCTCACCTCTGGTGACGTGTGCACGTGGAAGCCGCGTAGCGCAGCAGGACGCTGGTCTCAAGGGTGAGTTCGACGAGTGACTTCCGCTGCTTGCTGGGCGGCGCCTCGGCCATTGCGTTGAGGCGGTGGAGGGAGGCGCCGATGATCGCGTCGTGTTCCGGGGTTCCCATCGCGGCTGGCCCACCTACCGGGATGGGCCGTGGGGAGGTGATCGGCGCGACCACGGGCTCAAGATGCGTTGGGGTGGTCTGTGCCACTCGGTCGTGGTTGGTCCGTCGGGCCCGGCTTGCGAAGGCGGAACCTGTCGACTGGGAGCAGAACCTGGCAAGGGAGATCGCCCAGAGCGGTCGGCATGGTGAATGTGACCACGCCCAACCACTGGCCGCGGGACGACCGTAGCCATCCAAGCTGTTGTCCCTTCACTTGGTCGAGCGGCAGCCCCTGGGCGCGGACGATCAGCGGGATCTCGCTGGCCCGGGTGAGCCCCGGTTTCCACCGGGACAGCAAGGCGTCAAGGTCGACCCAGACCGGCCGCGGAGTGCGGAAGAGCCGTGCGACCATCGGGTGCACATCCGGGCCTGTGTCGAACACGTGTTCAGTATGCGACTTGGGCAGTCTTGATCACCAGTCGCACCGCTGGCGGTGGCACGCGTCGCGGCGCAGGCTCACAGAATGGGAGCCCAGCCGCAGGTGCCCGCGTGGGTGTTTCGCGGGCCGATGCTGCCCACCGCGGGCCCGCCGCCGACTGGGAGTGGGTTCGCGGTCGAGATCAAATGGGATGGGATGCGGGCGTTGGTGGCCGCCGGGCGGGAGGGTGTCCGGTTGTTCAGCCGCTCGGGCAGGGATGTCACGTCGTCGTTTCCCGAGCTGCGTGCGCTCGGGGACGTCGTGGGGGGTCACCGGGGCGTTCTCGACGGCGAGATCGTCGCTATCGGCGGGAGCGGGCAGCCCGACTTCGTCCGCTTGCAGAACCGGATTCACCGCACCCGCCCGACCGTGCAGTTGCTGCGGGATGTGCCTGTCCGCTTGTATCTCTTCGACCTTCTCCGGCTCGATGGGGTGGACCTGCTCCACGTCCCCTATATCGACCGCCGCCACCAGCTCACCGGCCTCGGCCTGGACCATGGTCCGATCCGGGTGCCGGCGTACTACACCGACATCTCGCCGGCGGAACTGCTGGAGATCGCGGCTCAGCTTCAGTTGGAGGGCATCGTGGCCAAGCGCCTCACCTCGCACTACGTGCCTGGCAGACGCTCGCCGGAGTGGATCAAGACGGTAATCCAAACGCATGCCGACGTGGTAATCGGTGGATGGGTACCGGGCAGCGGCCGGTACCGCCACGTCACCGGCTCGCTGTTGGTCGGTCTTTACGACGAGACCGGCGCGCTTCGCTATGTGGGCAACGTCGGCACCGGGTTCTCCGATCAGGACCGGGAGGCGCTCGCCGCGGGGCTGGACGAGATCAGCCGACCGGCGAGCCCGTTCGTCGATGCGGTGCCGCGAGAGTTCGCCAATTATGCCCGGTGGGTCGAGCCTGTGGTGATCGCTGAGGTCGCTTACCGCGAACGGACCGACGATGGCCGATTGCGACATCCGACCTTTCGACGCATCGTTGCGCCGGAGGATGATCTTCCGGCGTAAGAAAAGGCCCTTTGCGTGCAGTCAACCGTCTGTGTCTTTCCCGTCGTTGTGGTCTTGCCGTCTGTGCGAATGGCACGGGTCTGTACTGCCGGATTCGCCAACTCATCGAAGCTCTGTGAGCGACCGGATATCGTCCCGCTGTAGTCGGGGTGCGAGTGCGGCGGCGCTTGGTCTTTTGAATGCGGGGAAGGCTGACGCGCATCGGCTTCGGTTGGTGCCTGCGGCTACGGCTAGGGGCGAAGTCGATGAGCGGTGGTGTCGAAGAGGGTTCGTTGGGCGAGGTTGCTGGCCACTGCGGCGGCCACGGCCGTGGCGGCGAGCAGCATGTACATGACCACGATCTGGTAGCGGATGGCGGTCAGCGGATCGACGCCGGCGAGGATGAGTCCGGTCATGGCGCCGGGCAGGCTGATCAGACCGACGACCTTGGTGGAGTCGATCGCGGGTAGCAGGGCGGTGCGTGCGGCCGATCGGCGGTGCGGGCTGAAGGCGTGGTCGGTGGGCATGCCCAGGGACAGGCGGGCCTCGATGGCTGGTCGGGCTTGGCGCACGTCCTCGGCCAGCCGTAGCAGGGTCAGTCCGGTGGCCTGCATCGCGCCTGCGACGATCATGCCGCCGATGGGGACGACGACTCGGGGTTCGCCGGGCAGGATGTGGAAGGCCAGCAGGACCGCCAGCGCGACCGACGAGCCGAGGGTGATCGCGGCGGTGGCCACGGTTCCGGCGGCGTTCTGGATGGTTTCTGCGCGACCGGCCGCGGCCAGCGCGTGCAACGACCTGTACACAGTGGCCAGTCCGATGTTTTCGCCGTTCGTGCGCATGGTGAGGTGCAGTGCTTGTGCACTCACGAAGCCGGGTGTTCGCAGGAGGGCTTCGAACACGGCTCGCCTCTGGCGGCTCCAGCTGTTGGTGCGGTCATGTGACGGGTTCATGCTGCTGCCGGCCTCGCAATCACCGAGCGCGCTTCGGCGCTAGTAGTACTTCGTTAAGTCTTGATCTTGTTGGTGGGCATGCTTCATGATCTTGGTGTGGATCTTGGTGCGGTGGAACGTCTTCGGGGCGAGTT